>JBJHCH010000001.1:0-116859 GCA_050485905.1 Paracoccaceae bacterium
GGAAGAGATCCTGAGCGGGGCCTTTGTCGTCGAGATCAACGACGATGAACCGACGTCGTCGTAGATGAGCGTGGACGACGGGGCGCAGGTGGTCCTGCGCCTCGACCGGATCACCAAGCGGTTCGGTGCGCTGACCGCCAACGACGGGATCAGCCTGTCGCTGCGGCGGGGAGAGGTCGTTGCGCTGCTGGGCGAGAACGGCGCGGGCAAGACCACGCTGATGAACATCCTGTTCGGCCATTACACCGCCGACGAGGGCAGCGTGGAGGTATTCGGCCAGCCGCTGCCACCGGGCAACCCGCGCGCGGCGCTGGATGCGGGCGTGGGCATGGTGCACCAGCATTTCACACTGGCCGACAACATGAGCGTGCTGGAAAACATCGTGCTGGGCACCCGGCCGCTGTTCGCCCCCGGTTACGATCGGGCGGCGGCGCTGGCACGCATCCGCCAGCTTTCCGCCGATTTCGGGCTTGCGGTCGACCCGCTGGCGCAGGTGGGCGCGCTGACCGTAGGCGAGCGACAACGGGTGGAGATCCTGAAGGCGCTCTATCGCGACGCGCGCATCCTGATCCTTGACGAGCCTACCGCAGTGCTGACCCCGCAGGAAACCGAGGCGCTGTTCGCTACCCTGCGTCGCGCGGTCGAGCTGGGGCTGGCGATCATCTTCATCTCGCACAAGCTGCACGAGGTTATGGCGGCTGCGCACCGCGTCGTCGTACTGCGCCAGGGCCGCGTGGCGGGCGAGGTTGCGGTGGCCGACACTGACCGGGAGCAGCTTGCCGCCCTGATGGTCGGACACGAGGTGCGGCCTGCAACAGTCACGCCGGGGGCGGGGGGTGCGGTCGTCCTGCAACTCGATGGGGTTTCGACCGAAGATATCGCGAATGCGCCGGGTCTTCGCGATGCCGACCTGTCGCTGCATGCGGGCCAGGTCGTCGGCATCGCCGGTGTGTCCGGCAATGGCCAGGCGGCGCTGTCGGATTTGCTGTCGGGCCTCGCGGCGCCCGCGCAGGGGCGGATGCTTCTGTTCGGCCAGATGCCGGCCCGCTGGACCCCGCGCGACGCGGTGCGCGCGGGCGTCGGCCGCATCCCCGAGGATCGGCACCGCACCGGCGCGATTGCCGATTTCGACCTGACCGAGAATGCGATGCTGGAACGCTATGCCGAGCCGGGCTTCTCCCGCTCCGGCTGGCTGAACTGGCGCGCCGCACGCGGGTTCGCCCGCGCGATCATCGAACGCTACGACGTGCGCTGCCCCGGCCCCGACACACGGATCCGGCTGCTGTCGGGCGGCAACATGCAGAAGCTGATCCTCGGCCGAGTGCTGGAGCCGGGGCCGAGGATCATCCTGGCCAACCAGCCGGTGCGGGGGCTGGATATCGGGGCAGTCACCTACGTCCATTCCCGCCTGCTGGAGGCGCGGGACGCCGGCGCGGCGGTGCTGCTGATCTCCGAGGATCTGGACGAGGTGATGGGCCTGTCGGACGTGATCCACGTTGTCTCACGCGGACGGCTGTCGCCGGCATTCCGCCGCGGGCAGATGACGGCGGCGGAACTGGGTCTGTGGATGGCCGGAACGGGGTTTGCCGATGCGGCTTGAACCCGTCGCCCATCCCAGCCTTTTGCGCACGCTGGGCTTTCCCGCGCTGGCGCTGGGTCTGACGGTGGTGGTCGCCTCGCTTCTGGCGCTGGTCGCTGGGGCGGAGCCGTTCGGGACGCTGGGCCTGATCGTCAAGGGCGCGGTGGGCACCCGGTTCGCGCTGCTGGAAACACTGAACCGCGCCACGCCACTGATCTTCACCGGCCTCGCCGTCGCCGTCGCCTTCCGAGCCAAGCTCTGGAACATCGGGGCCGAGGCGCAGCTTTACGCGGGCGCCATCGTCGCGGTGCTGCTGGGCACTGGCGCGCTAGGCTGGCCGCCGCTGGCCCTGCTGCCGGTGATCGGGCTGGCGGCGATGGTGGCAGGCGCTTTGGTGCTGCTCGGCCCCGCGATCCTGAAGGTCCGCTTCGGCGTGGACGAAGTGGTGACAACGCTGCTGTTCAACTTCGTCATGCTGCTATTTGTCTCGCTGCTGCTGGAGGGGCCGCTGAAGGATCCGATGGGCATGGGCTGGCCGCAATCCGCCCGCCTGATCCCCGAGGCGCGACTGCCCCGCATGGTCGAGGGGCTGCGACTGCACTGGGGCTTTGGCTTGGGCCTGATCGCGGCCGTCGTCGTCTGGGTGATCCAGACCCGCACCACGCTGGGCTACGAGATGCGCGCCGTCGGCCAGAACCCGCAGGCCGCGCGCTTCGCAGGCATCCCCGTCAACCGGGTGATCGTGAAGACGGCGCTGCTGTCGGGCGGCCTTGCCGCGCTGGCGGGCTTTTCCGAGGTTTCGGGAATGAAGGGCAACCTGACGCTCGATCTGTCGCCGGGCTTTGGCTACACCGGCATCATCGTGGCGATGCTGGCCCTGCTGAACCCGCTGGGCGTGGTGGTGGCGGCGCTGTTCGTCGCAGGCGTGTTTGTCGGTGCCGACAGCATGAGCCGGGCGGCGGATGTGCCGACCTATATCGCCGACATCCTGCTGGCCACGGCGCTGCTGTTCATGGTGCTGGCAATCTCGCTGACCCGGTTCCGGGTGGTTCGGTCGTGATCGAGATCCTCGATATCCTGCTGTCCGCCAGCTTCTGGGCAGCGGTCATCCGCATCGCCAGCCCGCTGATCTTTGCGACCATGGGAGAGTTGATCTGCGAACGTGCGGGCGTCCTGAACCTCGGGATTGAGGGGATCATGGTCGTCGGCGCCTTCGCCGGCTGGATGACCGTCTATTCCGGCGGCGGGCTGTGGCTGGGTGTGGTCGTTGCGATGGGTGCAGGGATGCTGTTCGGTCTGCTGCATTCCACCCTGACCGTGCCCTTCGGCCTGTCGCAGCATGTGGTGGGGCTTGGCATCACGCTGCTGGCGACGGCGGCCACCTATTTCGCCTATCGCCTCGCCCTGCCGCGCGTGACCACGCCCCCGCGGATCGAGCCGTTCCGGGAATGGCCGATCCCCTATCTGTCCGACATACCCGTGCTCGGTCCCGCGCTGTTCGCGCAGACACCCCTGACTTATCTGGCCTTTGCACTGGTGGGCGTAGTTGCCTTCACGCTCTACCGCACGCCGCTGGGCATGGCCCTGCGCGCGGTGGGCGAAAATCCGGCGGCGGTAGAGGCGCAGGGTCTTTCCGTCACCGCCCTGCGCATGGGCGCGGTGATCGTGGGCTCGGGGCTGATGGCAGTGGGCGGGGCCTTCCTGACGATGAGCGCGTTCAATTCCTTCTTCTTCGAGATGGTGAACGGCCGCGGCTGGGTCTGCATCGCGCTGGTCGTCTTTGGCGCTTGGCGGCCGGGCAAGGCGATGCTGGGGGCGGTGCTGTTCGCGGCCTTCGACGCACTGCAGATCCGGCTGCAGCAGACGCCGCTGGGCGCGCAGGTGCCCTATCAGGTGTTCCTGATGATGCCCTTCCTGCTGTCGATCCTGGCGCTGGTGGTGATGTCGCGCCGCGCCGCGGTGCCCGCCGCCCTGATGGTGCCCTACAGAAAGGGGGAACGCTGATGTTCGATCTGATCGTGAAGGGCGGCACCCTGCCCGATGGCACCGTGGCCGACATTGGCATCCGCGCCGAGACCATCACCGCCATCGACCGGCTGGACGGCGCCGAGGCAGGCGAGGTGATCGACGCCACCGGCGATCTGGTCAGCCCGCCCTTCGTCGATCCGCATTTCCACATGGACGCAACGCTCAGCTACGGCACGCCGCGGATCAACGCATCCGGCACGCTGCTGGAGGGGATCGCGCTGTGGGGCGAGTTGAAGCAGATCGCCACGGTCGATGACATGGTGGCGCGCGCGCTGGCCTATTGCGACTGGGCAGCGTCGACGGGCCTGCTGGCGATCCGCAGCCATGTGGACACTTGCGACGATGACCTGAAGGGCGTTCAGGCCCTGCTGCAGGTGCGCGAGGCGGTGAAGGGCTATATCGACCTGCAACTCGTCGCCTTTCCGCAGGACGGCTTCTATCGCGATCCGACAGCGCGGGCGAATACGATCCGCGCTTTGGACATGGGCGTCGATATCGTGGGCGGCATTCCACATTTCGAACGGACCATGGCCGATGGCGCGGCCTCGGTCCGCGAATTGTGCCAGATCGCGGCGGATCGCGGCCTGATGGTCGACATGCATTGCGACGAAACCGACGATCCCCATTCCCGCCATATCGAAACGCTCGCTTTCGAAACCCAAAGGCTCGGCCTGCAGGGCCGGGTGGCGGGCAGCCACCTGACTTCGATGCATTCGATGGACAATTACTACGTCTCGAAACTTCTGCCGCTGATCGCCGAGGCGCAGGTGGCCGCCATTCCCAATCCGCTGATCAACATCGTGCTGCAGGGCCGCCATGACACGTTTCCGAAACGCCGCGGATTGACGCGGGTAAAGGAAATGCAGGCGCTGGGAATTACCGTGGGCTGGGGGCAGGATTGCGTTCTGGACCCGTGGTATCCGCTGGGCACTGCCGACATGCTGGACGTGGCCTTCATGGGGCTGCATGTGGCGCAAATGACCAGCCCGGCCGAGATGCGCCGCTGCTTCGACATGGTGACGGTGGAAAATGCCGCCATCATGGGGCTTTTCGACCTGGGCCTGCAGGTCGGTGCCCGCGCCTCGCTGGTGGTTCTGGATGCCGGAAATCCGGTCGAGGCTTTGCGGACCCGCGCGGTGCGTCTTCTGGTCATTTCGCGGGGGCGTGTGATTGCGCGCAGCGCGCGCGGACGCGCGACCCTGTCGATCCCGAACCGGCCCGAAACGGTCCAGAGACGCCATTTGCCGCGATAATCCGCCTGCCGGGCCGATCTCCACGATTGATTTCAACGGGTTCTCTTGCGCGCTGCCATTTTGCTCATATTATCTGCAATGCGAAAACCGCCCGAGAATATTTCCAGGGCGTTGGGAGAATGAAATGAAAAAGAACGAAGCGAAGAAACTGGATCTGGATGCCTTGTCACTGGACGAGTTGAAGACGCTGCGCCGTGACGTAGAGAAGGCGATTAACGACTTCAAGGATCGCCAGCTTGAAAAGGCCCGCGAAGAGGTCGAGGCGGTTGCCAGAAAGCATGGATATTCGCTTTCCGTGATCGCGGGAGTGGGCGGTGGCCGGAAACGCAAGTCGAGCGCGCCGAAATACGCGCATCCCAAGGAATCCGGGCTGACCTGGTCCGGTCGCGGGCGGCGTCCGCGCTGGGTGACCGAGGCGCTGGAGTCCGGCGCGAAACTCGACGATCTGAAGATCGGCAAGTGATCTACTCCGGGGCCGGGCATTGATCCGGCCGGTGCGGCGCTTCATACTGCGGCGCAGAATGGGATACACCGGCAAGCTCTGGTGGGCGGCGCTCCGCGGCGTCTGGAACGCGATGGGTGACCGCAACCTCGGCCTCATCGCGTCTGGCGTGGCGTTCTGGGCGATGCTGGCGATCTTTCCCGGCATCGCGGCGCTGATCGCGCTCTGGGGCTATCAGGCCGATCCGGGCGTTGTGGCGGCGCAACTGCCGCTCTTGCGGGATTTCCTGCCCGATGACGGCTACCGATTGATCAGCAATCAGGTGAACACGCTGGTTGCGGCCAATGTCAGCACGCTGGGCTGGACCAGCGTGATCTCCACTCTCATCGCGCTCTGGTCGGCGCGCACCGGGGTGGGGGCGCTGGTGCAGGGCGTCAATGCGATCTCAGGCAAGCAGAACCGGGGCGGGCTGCGCGATATGGTGATGGCCTTCGTGCTGACCTTTGCGCTGATGGGTGTGGCGATCGTGGCGCTGGTATCCTTCGTGGTGCTGCCGATCGTGGTGGCCTTTGTCCCGCTTGGCCCGCTGGCCGGCCTTGCGGTCAGCGCCGCGCGCTGGGTCGTGGCGCTGGGCGTCGTGGTGATGGGCATTGCGGTGATCTACCGCTACGGGCTGAACCGCCCGGATGCGCGCCCCCGCCCGCGCTGGTTCACGCCGGGGCTGGCGCTTGCCGTCGGGCTCTGGGCCTTCGCCTCGTGGTCGTTCTCGTTCTACCTGTCGAATTTCGGGAACTATAACGAGATCTACGGCTCCATCGGCGCGGTCGCCGCGCTTCTGATGTGGTTCTACATCTCTGCCTATGTCGTGCTTCTTGGCGCCGCGCTGAATGCAGAGCTTGAGCGGGAGAAGGCCATCCTGGCCGAGGCAGAGCGCGAGGCAGAGGAAACTGCCGCTAGCCCGGCCGGGCCGGACGATGCGCCGACGCTGGACCGGGCCGAAGCCTAGTAGTCGCGCTCGAAGAACACGCCCAGGCCGGTGTTGCCGTCGCTGCCCAGCCGTCCGCGCACGGTGACCGAGCGGCTGACATCCAGGTTCAGGTTCAACTCGGTCTTGCCATCGGCGCCGATCGTCACGTCGGTATAGACATTCTCCGACAGGTAGCGCCCCGCCCGCACTGCCGCGGTGCCGTCCTCGCTGGTGACGACGTCCAGATCGTCCAGCCCGAATCCCTGCCGCAGCCGCCCCACGATCCCGTCGCCGCCGCGCCCGGCCAGCGTGG
The DNA here is from genome assembly GCA_050485905.1 of Paracoccaceae bacterium. GTDB lineage: Bacteria > Pseudomonadota > Alphaproteobacteria > Rhodobacterales > Rhodobacteraceae > JAWLCA01. Next base: position 6,583 of record JBJHCH010000001.1, read on the forward strand.
CGATGGCCGAGGCGAGCTGCGCCGCCTGCAGGGGTGAAATCGAGGTGATGTCGCGCCCGAACAGAAGCCGTGCCAGCGCCTCCTCCTCGGGCAGGTCGGGGACGGAGCGGAAGGTGATCGTGGGCTCGCTCGCCTCGCCCTCGACGATGATCTGCACCACCGTGCCCTCGGTCTCGGTCGTGGCGACCAGCCGGATGAAGGGCACCAGCCGGCCCTGCAGCGTCGCGGTGCCCTCGTTCAGGGTGAACCGGCGGCCCAGCAGGTCCAGCCGGCCGCGGATCAGGTCCAGCCCGCCCGAGGGCACGATGTCGGATGTCGTGCCGCCGATCCGCAGCGCGCCGCCCAGTTCCGCATCAAGGCCGCGCCCGCGGATGAAGATCCGGTTCGGTGCGTTCACCGTCACGTCCAGCGCAAAGGGCCGCGCGCCGCCGCCCGATCCGCCGTTGCCGCCGATCAGCCCGGCCCGGTCGCGGGTCGCGCGCACCTCGGGCGGCTCGGCCACATGGATCAGGTCGGGGATCGCGCCGATGCTGCTGCCGCCGCCGGTGGGAATGCGCAGGTTCGTCTCGCCCACGTTCACCGTCCCGGCAATCCGCCCGCCGCCGGTCAGCGGCCCGCTGATCGCCAGATCGCCCGAGATGATCGTCTCGTAAAGCCGCGGGTCGCTCAGCCGGACGCCGCGCGCCGCCAGCGACAGGTTGGCGTTGAACGGCGCGCTCAGCGATACCGGCCCGGTCACCGTGATCTGGCCGCCGCCCTGCACATTCGTGGCGACATTCACATTGGCCTGCCCGCCCGACAGGCCCAGCGTCACATCGCTACCCTCCAGCACCAGCCCGAACTCGGGATCGGCCAGGCGCAGGCCCGGCGCGCGGATCGTGCCCGACAGCGCGGGCAGCCCCGGCGCACCGCGCAGCGCAAGGTCAAAGCTGATCGGCCCCTGCACCGTGCGCGGCGCGATGAAGGCATTGCCCAGCGCCGCCTGCGCCTGTCCGGTGATCGACAGGTCGGTGGTCGCAAAATCCGGCGCGGCGGTCCCCGCCACGCGCGCGCTGATCCCGCCCGGCCCGCTGCCCTCCAGGTCGATGCGAAAGCCCGACGCGCTTTCAAGGATCTGCCCGCCCAGCGTCACCGGGCCGGGAAACTCCGGCACGAAAAGGCCAAGGTTCGCCAGCCGCGCCGTCAGATCCACGCGCCGGTCGTCGCCATTGGCCGTGCCCTCGGCCTCGACGGTAAGCTGCGGGTTGGTCAGGCGCAGCCGTTCCAGCCGGATGCGCCCCTCGTCCTCGCTCGCCGCCAGGCTCAGCGCGCTTTCGCCGGCCAGCAGCCGGTCGGCCTCGGTCTGGCCGATGGCAATGTTGCGGGTGGTCGCGTTCAATTCCACGCGGCGCAGCGTGCCCTGTTCCTCGACCATGGCCTGCGCGGCCATCGACCCGCGGTAGCGCGGGCCAAGCGCCGAAAGATCGCTGAACGACAGATCCGCCTCCAGCCGGCTGGCGCCCTCGGCCACCACCCCGGTCACGGCCGCGGCCAGCGTCGCCGCCGTCACGTCCAGCCGGTCGATGGTCACCGTGCCATCGGAAATCAGCACCTCGGTTCCGATCCGGCTGTCGCCCGCCAGCAGGCCATCGACCTCGGCCTGACCGATCGACAGGTTCCGCCCGCGGGCCTCGGCGGTGACGCGCTGGCCGCCCGCCTCGTCCACGATCCGCGCATCGGCCTCCAGCGCGCCGCCATAGGCACCGCCCAGCACGCCCAGGTCGCTGAACTCCAGCCGGGCGGTCACGTTCGACGCGCCACCGGCCACCAGCCCCGCGGCGGTGGCGCGCAGTGTCGCCGCGCTCACCTCCAGCCGGTCCAGCGTCACCACATCCTCGGCGATCAGCGCATCCAGATCGATCCGGCTTTCGCCCGCCAGCAGCGCATCGGCCTCGGCCTGCCCCACCGACAGGTCGTAGCCGCGCGCCCGCGCGCTGACCCGCTGGCCGCGCGGATCCTCGATCAGCCGCGCATCGGCGGTCAGCCGGCCGCCATAGGGGCCGCCCAGCACCGACAGGTCGGCGAAATCCACCTCGGCGGTGATGTCGGATTCGCCGCCGCCGACCCGGCCGCTGGCCTCGGCGCTCAGCGTTCCGGCGCGCACCGACAGCGCGCGCAGGTCGATGCCTTCGGTCGTGCGCCGCGCCGACAGGTCGATCCGGCTTTCGCCCGCCAGCAGCCGGTCGGCCTCGGGCTGGTCCAGCGTCAGGTCGCGGCCGCGGATCGACAGGTCGGCGTCGAACTGCCCCGACAGCACCTCGAAGCTGCCATCCACCCCGGCACTGGCCGCACCCGACAACTCGCGCCCGGCCAGATCCGAGAACCGCGTCAGATCGTCCAGCCGCGCCTCGGCCTGGGCGGTCAGGCGCAGCGCCGCATCCAGCCCCTCGATCTGCAGCGCGCCGTCCAGCCCGTAATCCTCGCCCGCAAGGGTCAGGCCGGGCAGCCGCAGCGGCGTGCCGTCCTGCCAGATCACCCGCGTCTGGCCTTCGATCTCGGACCCCAGCGCGCGCGCCAGCGCCGGATCGGCGGGTTCCAGACCACGGGCGGCAAAGCGGATCGTGCCGCCGACCAGCCGTCCGCCGCCCGCCCGCGCCGGGGCGATCCGCCCCGATCCGTCCAGCGTCAGCGCGCCGATCTCGATCTCGTCGCGCCGGATGTCGCGGCCGCTCAGGTCCAGCCGCCAGCCCTCGTCGCCGGACTGGTCAAAGGCGACGGCAAGGTTGACCTCCCCCACCTCGGTCCGCGGCCCCGACAGCGGCAGCAGCACCGGCTCGCCGTCCGGTGCGGCGATCCGTCCGGTCAGGTCGATCCGCCGCGGCAGGTTGTCTGAGCCGATGACCAGTTCGCCCTGCAACGCGATCGCCCGTGCCGTCAGGTCCAGCGCCGACAGCACCAGCCGGCCATCGGCATGGCGCGTTCCCTCGGTCACCAGCGCAATGCGGTCGCCAAAGAAGGCGGCATAATCCGGGGCGAACAGCGGCGCGATATCGCCCGCCAGATCGACCGAAAAGCGCCGCGCGTCCTCGTCGCCCATCAGCCGCACATCGCCGGCCAGCCGCTCCACCCCCTCGGTGACCAGCGCGATATTGGCGGCGAAATCGTCCAGCGTGCCGGTGCCGTCCACCGTCAGCGACAGGTTGGGATTGCCCGGCAGGCCCAGCAGCCGCGCGGCGATGCCGTCCTCGCCCTCCACCGCCTCCAGCGCCACGTTCAGCGCGCCGGTCGCATTGCTGTAGTCGCCGTCCAGCACGAATCGCGCCTCGGGGCCGTCGGTGCGCAGGATCTCCAGCGCCGCCTCGCCGTCGCCGCCCGACAGCGCCAGGTTGCCGGTCACGCTGAACACCGCCTCCTCGCCGATCAGCGGCTCGCCCAGTTCCACCCGGTCGGCGCGCAGTGCGCGGATGGTAACCGAAACGGGCAGTTCCGGCAGCGCGAACCCCGGCGCCTCGGCGCTGGGGATCGCATCCGCGTCAGGCACCGGGGCGCGCGAGATGATGACCTCTTCGGCCGACAATTCGTTGATGCTGACCTGCCGGCGCAGCAGGGCCGCACGGTTCCAGTCCAGCACCGCGCCGCGCAGGGTCAGCCAGACCCCCTCGTCATCGGAAATCGTCATCTCGGCGATGGTCGCGCGCGAACTCAGCGCGCCCTGAAAGCCGGTGATGGTGACATTGCGGTTTTCACCCGACAGGCTGTCTTCCAGAAACCGCGTCACGAAATCGCGGTCGTCGGCCAGCACCGTGGCGGGCAGCAGGATCAGGATCAGGGCAAGCGCGCGCATCCGCATCAGAAGGCCTGCCCGATGCCGACATAGACCTGCACGCCGCCGCCGTTCGGCCCGCGCACCGGGGCCGCCACATCCAGCCGGATCGGCCCGACGCCGGTGTCATAGCGCACCCCCAGCCCGGCGCCCGCGTGCCAGTCGCCATTGCCGAAACCCTCGGCGCCGATATAGCCCGCATCGGCAAAGACCACGGCGCCGAACGGCCCGCGCAGCCCCGCGCGAAACTCGGCCGAGGCGCCGACGAAGCTGCGCCCGCCCGACCGCGCGCCGCCCGGCAGATCGACGCCCAGCGACTGGTAGGGCTGGCCCCGCACCGTGCCGCCGCCGCCGGAATAGAACAGCAGATCCCGCGGCGTCCGCGCCAGCGCCGATCCCACCACGCTGCCGCCCTGCAACCGGCCCGCCACGATGAAGCGGTCGTTTTCGTCCAGCGCGCGATAGGCGCGGGCGTCGAAGGTGATCTGCCCGCCCCGCCCGGTGCTGTCGTTCAGCCCGAAAAAGGGTGTCACCCCGCCCTGAAGGTAATAGCCGGTGGTCGGGTTCTGCTCGTTGTCGCGCAGATCCCAGGTCAGCGCCACGGGCAGCGACACGGCGGCAAAGTTGGTCCGCCCCGCGGCATCGGTCACCCGCTCGTAGCTCAGGTCCAGCGTCGCCTCGCCCGTCAGCCTGTCCGAAAAGAAATGCGTCACGCCCGCGCGCAGCCGCACCCGGTCGGCGTCAAAGTCGCGCTCGTCCACCCGTTCGACCAGCGTGGCGATGAAGGCGGTGGTGTCGGGGGTGAAACTCGCCGGCCGGCCCAGCCGCGCGGCAAAGCGATAGTCGATGCCGCCGACCTGCGCGCCGATGCCGCCCACCTCGCCCTCCAGCCGCAGCCGTTCCGCGCCGCCGTTTAGGTTGCGATGCAGCCAGAAGGCCGACACCTTCGCCCCCTCGGTAGAGGCGACCTCGGCCCCGAACCCGATCCGCCTGAGCGGCGCCTCGACCAGCGCCGCGTCGATATCCAGCGTTCCATCGGGATTGGCGCGCTCGGCCTCGGACAGGGCCACCGACCGGAACGCCCCCGACCGTCGCAGCCGGTTCGCGGCGCGGGCCACCGCCTCGGGGTCAAAGACCTCTCCCTCGGGCAGGCCGGCGATGGCGCGGACCCGGCTTTCGCGCATCCGCTCGTGGCCCGAGATGCGCAGCCCGCCGAACCGCAGCCGCGGGCCGGGGTCCAGCCGGATCTGCGCATCGAGAGTCGATTGCCGGTGGTCGGCGACAATCCGCTGACCCGCCGGCTCTGCCTTGGCATGGCCCTGCGCGCGCCAGCCATCGACGCCCGCGTCAACCGCATCCTGCAACACGTTGCTGCGCGCCCGCTCGCCCACGGCAAAGCCATCGGGCAGGTCGGTCCCGGCGGCCAGCGGCGCCACCTCGGCCCGCGAAAAGCTGAACGGCGATCCGGGATCGACCGTAATCGTGATGTCCGAGATCCGCCGCGGCGCATTCAGCGGCGGGATCGACGCCGCCTCGCGCCCGTCCACGCTGATCCGCACCACGCCGGAATAATAGCCCGCACCATACAGCGCCCCAACCAGCCTTGCATAATCCGCCTGCGCCGCGGCCAGCAATTCCACCGGATCGCTCACGCCCTCGCGCTGCTGCGACAGCACCAGCGACGCGCTGCGCAGCCGGTCGGTCAGGTCGTCCGACGCCCCCGGCGCAACCAGTCGCGCACGGTCCAGCGCCGCCGCCGGCATCGACAGCAGCAGCGCGACAGATGCCGCAAGCGCCGCGCGTCGCGGCGCCCTGGACAGACGTGATGCGATCACCGTTCCCCCCGGGATTCTCGCCAGTCCCTGAACACTTGCATTACCTTCCCCCGGTTTCAACCGCCGCCACCGCCGGGGGGGTTCACAACTGCGCATCATCGCGCGGTCGCCCCCTTCCCTTGCCGTGCACGTCATGGTTGACTGGCGCAAAGCCGGAAGGGAACCCGGATGCCCGCCTTGCGCCCGCTGCCCATCACGCTCGCCACGGGCCTTCTGTCCGCATCCGCCGCGGCAGAGGATGTGCAGATCATCCAGATCCCCGTTCCCGTCACCGATGCCGCCTATGCGCCCCTGGATCCGGAAGAGGCACGCCTCGGCCAGTTGCTCTACTGGGATCCGATCCTGTCGGGAAACCGCAACATATCCTGCGGGACATGCCACCACCCCCGCTACGGCACCTCCGACGGGCTGTCGCTGGGGCTGGGCGAGGGCGGCGTCGGCCTTGGCCCCGACCGGGTGCCCGATCCTGACAACATGCCTGAACAGCGCATCCCCCGGAACGCGCCCGGCCTGTGGAACCTCGGCGCGCTGGAATTCACCACGCTCTTTCACGATGGCCGGATCGCGGTGGACGAGACACGCCCCTCTGGCCTGCGCACGCCGCTCGATTACGACATGGTCGGCGGCTTCGCTAACCTGCTGTCGGCGCAGAACATCTTTCCCCTGCTGGCTGCCGACGAGATGGCGGGGCACTATGCCGAGAACGAGATTTCCAGCGCCATCCGGCAGGGGCTCGTCACCGGCCCCGGCGGCGCCTGGGGCCAGATCGCCGGCCGTGTCGCCGCGATCCCCGACTATGCCGAGATGTTCGCAGAGGTCTATCCAGAGATTGCCGAGGGCCGGCCCATCGCCTTCACCGACATCTCGAACGCCATCGCCGCCTTCGTGGCCTATGAATTCCGCTCCGACGACAGCCCCTTCGACCGCCATCTGTGGGGAGAGCCGTCGCTGGACGAATATGCGATGGCGGGCAAGCTGCTGTTCTACGGAGAGGCCGGTTGCGCCATCTGCCATTCCGGCCCCTTCCTGACCGACCACGACTTTCACGCCATGGGCCAGCCGCAGCTTGGCCCAGGCAAGGGCGAGCGCGCGGAAACCCACCAGCGCGACCTCGGGAGGATGCGCGTGACCGGCAAGGAAGAACACGCCTATGCCTTCCGCACCCCGTCGCTGCGCAACGTCGCCCAGACCGGGCCATGGGGCCATGCCGGTGCGTTTTCAGAACTGCGCGCCTTTCTGGTCCATCACCTCGACCCGCTGGCGGGGCTTGACCGCTATGTGCCGCAGGCGACGCTGCCCGCATTCGAACCCGCGCGCCCCGACTGGACCATCATGGAAACCCCCGCCGAACGCGTGGCCATCGCCGCCGCCGCGGCCGCCGCCGCCGCCGAACGGCCAGAGATCAGCCTGACCGATCCCGAGATCGACGCCCTGCTGGCCTTTCTGGAAAGCCTGTCGGACGAGACCGCACTGGACGGCCGCCTCGGCATCCCCGACGCTGTGCCCAGCGGCTTGCCGGTGGATCGCTGACCGGCCCGCGCGGGCGGTGTCCGGGGCTGGATTCGGGCCTGTTGGCCGGGTGAAACCACCCCGAAAACGGCCGGAAACACTTAAGGGCAAGTTAACAGAAAAAGTGATTTCGTTTGATTTCAACGGGTTGAATTTTTGGGCAACTTGCCCAAACCCCTATTCCGCCGCCACGCCCCAGCCCGCCCCCAGCCGCGCCTCGCTGACCGCCGACAACGCCAGCGCCGCCGCCCCATGGGCCCACAGCAGGTCGCCCCAGGCATGGATCTCCACCCGCGGCGGCTGCCGCCCCGTCTGGATCACCAGCGCCTCCATTTCGGCCAGCGTCTCGGCGGCATATAGGTAGTCATACCGCATCCTCTCGCCCGACAGGATAATCAGCGCGGGGTCGAACAGGTTGACCACATTCGCCAGCCCCACCGCCAGATACCGCCCCGCCCGCCGGAATATCGACCGTGCGGCATGATTGCCCGCCTTGGCATGGTCATACAGGCTCTCCAGCAGCACATTCACCGGCTGCCGGTCCCGGTGGGTCAGGTTCAGCGCCACCGTCGCCTCGCGGACCAGCGCATAATCGGCCACATAGGCCTCCAGGCACCCCCGCTGCCCGCAGCGGCACAGCGCCCCGTCAAGCTGCACCTTGGTGTGCCCCAGTTCCATCCCCAGCCCCTGCGCGCCGCGATAGATCCGGTGGTTGATCACCAGCCCCATGCCCAGCCCGTGCTCGATGGTCACGACCGCGAAATCCGACAACCCCCGCCCCGCCCCGAACCAAAGCTCTGCCAGCGACACGAGGTTCGCGTCGTTGTCGATCTGCACCGGCAACCCTAGCCGCCCCGCCAACGCCTCGGCCAGCGCCACATCCCGGTCGCGCAGCACCGGCGACCACATCACCCGCCCCCCGGCGGAATCGACGAACCCCGGCACCCCCAGCCCGACCGCCGCCAGATCGCCCCGCCCCAGCCCCGCCTTGGCGCAGACCCGGTCCAGCAACGTCGCTGCCGCCGCCAGCAGTTCCGCCATGTCCATCGCCGCCGGCTGTCGCTGGATCGCATCGTTGGCAATCAGGTTCCCGGCGAAATCCACGATCACCGCGGTATGTTCCCGGTCCGACAGCTTGATCCCCGCCACCCGGAACGCATCCGCCCGCACCCCCAGCGCCACCGCCGGCCGCCCCCGCCCGCTGTCCGCCTCGCGCGGCTGCGTCACCTCCTCGATCAGCCCCGCCTCGATCAGTTCGGACGTGACGGATGTGACCGACGCCGGGCTGACCGCCAGATCCCGCGCCAGTTGCACCCGGGGGATCAGCCCCGCCGCCCGCACCCGTTCGAACACCTGCTGGCGCAGGGGGCGCAGCGAATCGGTCAGCGGCGGGATCATCGGCCCGCAGCCCTTTCGTTCGACCGGTTCGCTCGCCTCCAGCATCTTTTCTTTGGCCTCCGAACTAAAAATCCCCGAAGTTCTTGGCATGCCGCCCATAACTTGCTGCGCTGCAGCAGTTTCTTGCCCGAATATTACCCGCAGGCAGGATTGACTGCATTTTTTATTTTGACAACTGAAATTATTATTGGCACCCTTGATGCGTTACGGCGAATCCGCCGGACCGGCCCTGCAGGGCCGTATCCATTGGGAGGGATACGAATGCGGAAATCCATTCTGGCCGCCGTGGTCGCCACGGTCGGCTTTTCGGGCGCAGCCTATGCGCAGAACCTGACCGTCGGTGTCAGCTGGTCGAATTTCCAGGAAGAGCGTTGGCGCACGGATGAGGCCGCCATCGTCGCGGCGTTGGACGCGGCCGGCGCCGGCTATGTCTCGGCCGATGCGCAGTCGTCCTCGGCCAAGCAGCTTGCCGATATCGAAAGCCTGATCGCCCAGGGCGTGGACGCGCTGATCGTTCTGGCGCAGGACGCGCAGGCCATCGGGCCCGCCGTGCAGGCCGCCGCGGATGAGGGTATCCCGGTCATCGCCTACGACCGCCTGATCGAGGATGATCGCGCCTTCTACCTGACCTTCGACAACGTCGAGGTCGGCCGGATGCAGGCCCGCGCCGTGTTCGAGGCGCAGCCGACCGGCAACTACGTGATGATCAAGGGCTCGCCCACCGATCCGAACGCCGACTTCCTGCGCGGCGGCCAGCAGGAGATCCTGCAGGAGGCGATTGACGCCGGCGAAATCACCATCGTGGGCGAGGCCTATACCGACGGCTGGCTGCCCGCCAACGCCCAGCGCAACATGGAGCAGATCCTGACCGCGCAGGACAACAACGTCGATGCGGTCGTGGCGTCGAACGACGGCACCGCCGGCGGCGTCGTGGCAGCCCTGACCGCGCAGGGGATGGAGGGGATCCCGGTTTCGGGGCAGGATGGCGACCATGCCGCGCTGAACCGCGTGGCGCTGGGCACCCAGACCGTCAGCGTCTGGAAGGATGCGCGCGACCTGGGCCGCGCGGCGGGCGAGATCGCGGTGGCGCTGGCCGGCGGCACGGCGATGGAAGATGTCGACGGCCGGGTGGAATGGACCTCGCCCGCGGGCACCACGTTGAACGCGGTCTTCCTGGCCCCGGTGCCGGTCACGCAGGAAAACCTGAGCGACGTGGTCGATGCCGGCTGGATCACGCTGGAAACGCTCTGCCAGGGCGTATCGGGCGGCCCGGCCCCCTGCAACTGATCTGACGCAAAAGCGGGCGGCCCCGGCAATCCGGGGCCGCCACCCTTGCCGCCGGCCCGCCTCCGCGGGCGGCATCATATCGGGATCCCCGCCATGACCGACGCCGCATCGGCCCCCGCCGCCCCGCGCCGCAAATCCCTGTTCGAGACGCTGGAACTGGACACCCGCCTGCTGGGGATGATCGGTGCCTTCGTCCTGCTGTGCCTGGCGTTCAACATCATCACCGACGGCCGGTTCCTGACCTCGCGGAACATCTTCAACCTGACGATCCAGACCGTCAGCGTGGCGATCATGGCGACCGGCATGGTCTTCGTCATCGTCACCCGGCATATCGACCTGTCGGTCGGCTCGCTGCTGGCGACCTGCTCGGCGGTGATGGCGATGACGCAGACGGTGATCCTGCCGCAGACCATGGGGCTGGGGCTGAACCACGGGTTGACCGCGCCGATCACCATCCTGGTGGGCCTGATCACCGGCGTCGGCATCGGCGCGTTCCACGGCTGGCTGATCGGCTATCTGACCATCCCGTCATTCATCGTCACCCTTGGCGGGCTGCTCGTCTGGCGCAACGTCGCCTGGTATCTGACCGGCGGGCAGACCATCGGGCCGCTCGACAGCACCTTCATGCTGTTCGGCGGCACCAACGGCACCTTGGGCGAAACGCTCTCGTGGGTCGCGGGCGGCATCGCCGTGGCTGCCGCGCTTTACGGGATCTGGATCGCCCGGCGCAGCAAGGTTGCGCATGGCTTCACGGTAAAGCCGATGTGGGCCGAGGCGGCGATGGGCGCGATCATCTCCGCCGCGATCCTCGGCTTCATCTGGACGCTGAACGCCTATGAGGTGCCGGCCGCCCGCCTGCGCCGCGATTTCGAATCCCGCGGCCTGACCATGCCCGAAGGCTATACCGAGGGCTTCGGCCTGCCGATCTCGGTCCTCGTGCTGATCGGCATTGCCGTCATCATGACGCTGATCGCCCGGCGCACCCGGCTGGGGCGCTACATCTTCGCCACCGGCGGCAACCCCGATGCGGCGGAACTGTCGGGCATCAACACCCGGCTGCTGACGGTAAAGGTCTTTGCCATCATGGGCGCGCTTTGTGCGGTGTCCGCCGTCGTCGCCCAGGCGCGGCTGGCGAACCACACCAACGACATCGGCACGCTGGACGAATTGCGCGTGATCGCCGCGGCGGTCATCGGCGGCACCGCACTCTCGGGCGGGATCGGCACGATCTACGGCGCGATCCTCGGCGCGCTGATCATGCAGTCGCTGCAATCGGGCATGGCGATGGTCGGCGTCGATGCGCCGTTCCAGAACATCGTCGTGGGCTTCGTCCTCGTCCTCGCCGTGCTCATCGACATCCTGTATCGCAAACGGACCGGAGCCGTCTGACATGACACCGCTGGTTGAAATGCGCGACATCTCCATCGCCTTCGGCGGCGTGCAGGCCGTGGACCGGGTCAGCGTGGACCTGTATCCGGGAGAGGTCGTGGGCCTTCTGGGCCATAACGGCGCCGGGAAATCCACGCTGATCAAGTGCCTGTCGGGCGCCTACAAGGCCGATAGCGGAGAGATACGGATCAACGGCGAAAAGGCCGAGATCGCCAACCCCCGCGACGCGCGGGCCTACAATATCGAGACGATCTACCAGACGCTGGCGCTGGCCGATAACCTCGATGCCGCGTCGAACCTGTTCCTCGGCCGGGAACTGGTCACCCCCTTCGGCTTCGTCGATGACAGCCGGATGGAGTCGGAAACCCGCAAGATCATGGGCCGGCTCAACCCCAACTTCAAGAAGTTCGCCGCCCCGGTAAAGGCGCTGTCGGGCGGGCAGCGGCAGTCGGTCGCCATCGCGCGGGCGGTCTATTTCAACGCCCGCGTGCTGATCATGGACGAACCCACCGCCGCGCTGGGGGTGCAGGAAACCCGCATGGTCGCCGAACTGATCCAGGAGCTGAAGAACCAGGGCCTCGGCATCTTCCTGATCAGCCATGACGTGCATGACGTGATGGATCTGTGTGACCGGATCGCGGTGATGAAGAACGGCCAGTTGGTCGGCGTCGAAAGGGTCGAGGATGTGACCGAGGATGACATCCTGGGCATGATCATCCTGGGCAAGAAACCCGAAAAGGCCGCGTGATGTATCTGGGGCTGGACCTCGGCACCTCTGGCCTGAAGGGGGTGCTGATCGACGACGCGCAGGCGGTGCTGGCCGAGGCGACGGCGCCGCTGACCGTCAGCCGCCCGCATCCCGGCTGGTCGGAACAGTCGCCCGCCGACTGGATCGCGGCGGCGGAGACGGTGATGGACCAGTTGGCCGCCGCCCGCCCGCTGGCCGCGGTGCGCGGCATCGGCCTGTCGGGGCACATGCACGGCGCCACGCTGCTCGATGCGTCCGACGAGGTGCTGCGCCCCTGCATCCTGTGGAACGACACCCGCGCGGCCGAGGAAGCGGCCGATCTGGATGGCGACCCGATCTTTCGCCGGCTGACCGGCAACATCGTCTTTCCCGGCTTTACCGCGCCGAAACTGGTCTGGGTGCAGGGGCATGAGCCTGCGCTCTTTGACCGGGTGGCGAAGGTGCTGCTGCCAAAGGATTACCTGCGGCTCTGGCTGACCGGCGACCATGTGGCCGAGATGTCGGACGCCGCCGGCACGAGCTGGCTGGATACCGGCGCGCGCGACTGGTCGGACGAATTGCTCGCCGCCACCGGCCTCAACCGTTCGCAGATGCCGCGGCTGGTCGAGGGGTCGGAGGTCTCGGGCCTGCTGCGCCCGGAACTCGCCGCCCGCTGGGGCCTGCGCCATGGCGTCGTGGTCGCGGGCGGGGGCGGGGACAATGCCGCCGCAGCGATCGGCGTGGGCGTGGTGCGGGCGGGGCAGGCGGTCGTCTCGCTGGGGACTTCGGGCGTGCTGTTCGCCGCGAATGACGGCTACCAGCCTGATGCCGCCACTGCCGTCCACACCTTCTGCCACGCCCTGCCGGATACCTGGCACCAGATGGGCGTGATCCTGGCCGCGACGGATGCGCTGAACTGGTATGCGGGCCTTGTCGGGCAGGATGCCGCCGCGCTGACCACCGACCTCGGCCCGCTGCAGCCCCCCGGTCGCGCGCTGTTCCTGCCCTATCTGGGCGGCGAGCGCACGCCGCTGAACAGCGCCACCGTGCGCGGCGCCTTCATCGGGCTGGACCACGCCACCGACCGCATGGCCGCCACCCGCGCGGTGCTGGACGGCGTCACCTTCGCGATCCGCGACTGCCGCGATGCGCTGGCCGCCACCGGCACCACCATGGAAAGCCTGATCGCGGTCGGCGGCGGCTCGCGTTCCGCCTACTGGCTGGCCTCCATCGCCACGGCGCTGGGCGTCCCGGTGCAGGTGCCCGTCGCGGGCGATTTCGGCGGGGCCTTCGGCGCCGCGCGCCTTGCGATCATGGCCGCCACCGGCGCAGGCGCCGAGATCGCCACCGCCCCCGAAACCGACCGGGTGATCGACCCCGACCCCGATCTTTCCGCGGCCTATGACGCGGGCCACGCCCGTTTCCGCGCCGCCCAATCCGCCATCAGGGAACTGACATGACCGATTTCTTTGCCGGCATCGAACCCATCCGGTTCGAAGGCCCCGACAGCGACAACGACTTCGCCTATCGCCACTACGACCCCGACGAGATGGTCATGGGCAAGCGGATGGAGGATCACCTGCGCTTTGCCGTTGCATACTGGCACAGCTTCGCCTGGCCCGGCGGCGACCCGTTCGGCGGCCAGACCTTCCAGCGGCCGTGGTTCGGCGACACGCTGAAACTGGCGCAGTTGAAGGCCGATGTCGCCTTCGAGATGTTCGAGATCCTGAACGCCCCCTTCTTCTGCTTCCACGACGCCGACATCCGCCCCGAGGGCGCGGATTTCGCCGAGAACACCCGCAACCTTGAAGTGATGGTCGATTACATCGGCCAGAAGATGCAGGGCTCGCGCACCAAACTTCTGTGGGGCACCGCCAACCTGTTCTCGCACCGCCGCTACATGGCCGGGGCCGCCACCAACCCCGACCCGGATGTGTTCGCCTTCTCCGCCGCCACGGTAAAGACCTGCATGGACGCCACCAAGCGCCTCGGCGGGCAGAACTACGTCCTCTGGGGCGGGCGCGAAGGATATGAGACGCTCCTGAACACCGACCTCTCGCGTGAGGCCGAACAGGCGGGCCGGTTCCTCTGCATGGTCGTGGACTACAAGCACAAGATCGGCTTCGACGGCGCCATCCTGATCGAGCCAAAGCCACAGGAACCCACCAAGCACCAGTATGACTACGACGTCGCCACCGTCTACGGCTTCCTGAAGCGCTTTGGCCTCGAATCCGAGGTGAAGGTGAACATCGAACAGGGCCACGCCATCCTGGCCGGCCACAGCTTCGAGCATGAGATCGCGCTCGCCGCCTCCCTCGGCATCTTCGGCTCCATCGACATGAACCGAAACGACTACCAGTCGGGCTGGGATACCGACCAGTTCCCCAACAACGTGCCAGAGGCGATGCTGGCCTATTACGAGGTGCTGCGCGCGGGCGGTTTCACCACCGGCGGCACCAATTTCGACGCCAAGCTGCGCCGGCAAAGCCTCGATCCCGAAGACCTGATCCTCGGCCATGTCGGCGCGATGGACACCTGCGCGCGGGGGTTGAAGGCGGCGGCGAAGCTGCTGGAGGATGGCGCGCTGGAAGACGCCCGCGCCGCCCGCTACGCCGGCTGGGACAAGCCGGAGTCGCAGGTGATGCTGACCAGCGACCTCGACACCATCACCGCCCGCGTGCTGGCCGATGGCGTGAACCCCGAACCCCGCTCCGGCCGGCAGGAGCGGTTGGAGAATCTGGTCAACCGCTACCTCTGATCCCGTCAGGGTTGATCGCTTACACCCGCTGACCTAGCTTGAATCCCAGGTGACGCCCCGGCCGACCGGCCGCAGGCGTCACCGGCGCGGGAGGGCGCCATCAACCCTGGGAGGACAGCCATGAAAAAGCGTGAACGCTCTGTATCCGAACTGTATCGGGACGACCCCGAACGGGCCGATTTCGAGGTTTTCGGCCGCCGCACCGGCGTCAGCCGCCGCGGTTTCCTTGGCGGCGCGGGTCTGGTCGGCATGACGGCAGCCGTGGGCGGCACGATCCCCTTTGCCGCCAACATGCCCGGCGGGCTGATCCCGGCGGCGATGGCGCAGGGCACCGATGCCTTTTCCTTCCCCGGCAAGGTCGATGGCCTGTCGCTTCTGGGCGACGCGCCCTTCGTGGCCGAAACGCCAGAGCATCTGATGGATGACGACACCACGCCGATCGACAAGTTCTTCATCCGCAACAACGGCAACCCGCCCGAGTTTGACGGCGATGCCGATGCCTGGACCATCACCATCGACGGCCATGTGAATGACCCGCTGGAGATCGCGCTGGGCGAGCTGAAGTCGCGGTTCGAGCATGTGACCAACCGCATGGTTCTGGAATGCGGCGGCAACGGCCGGGCCTTCTTCGACCCGCCCGCGCGCGGCAACCAGTGGACGAACGGCGGCGCCGGCTGCGCCGAATGGACCGGCGTGCGGCTGCGCGATGTGCTAGAGGCCGCGGGCATCGGCCCGGATGCGATCTACACCGCCCATGACGGCGCCGACACGCACCTGTCGGGCGATCCAGACCGGCAGGTGATCTCGCGCGGGGTGCGGCTGGAAAAGGCGATGGAAGACGAATGCATGATCGTCTGGGCGATGAACGGAGAGGACCTGCCCGCGATCCACGGCGGCCCCGTCCGCCTGATGATCCCCGGCTGGCCCGGCTCCGCCTCGCACAAATGGCTGACGAAGATCACGCTGCGCGACGTGGAACATGACGGGCCGGGCATGACCGGCACCTCCTACCGCGTCCCGATCCGGCCGATGATTCCGGGGGCCGAGGCCGAGGAGGGCAATTTCCGCATCCTCGAATCCATGCCGGTGCGCTCGATCATCTCTTCGCCCGCCAACGGCACCACCCTGCCAGAGGGCACGCGCAGCCTCAGCCTGCGCGGCGCGGCCTGGAACGGCGATCACGGCATCGACGCGGTGCATGTCTCGGTCGATTTCGGCGCCACATGGCACGCGGTCACCCTGGCCGATCCGCGCAACCGCTTCGACTGGCGCCGCTGGACGGCCGAGGTAGAGGTGCCCTCGGACGGCTATTACGAGGTCTGGTCCCGCGCGACCGACAGCGAGGGCACGGCGCAGCCGCATATCGCGGGCAACTGGAACCCGCAGGGCTATGGCGGCAACCCGATGCACCGCGTCGCGGTCCTGATCGGCTGAGGTCGCAAACGTGACAGCGAACCCGACCAGCCTGCACCGCCGCCTCGCGGCGGTGCTTCTCGCCGCCACCCTCGCCACCGGTTTCGCCAGTCCGGCGCTGGCCTTCGACGAGCCAGAGGATCTGCCCGAGGGCGAGGGGCGAGAGGATACCTTCTACCTCTGCTCGTCCTGCCACAGCTTTCAGGTCGTGGCCCGGCAGGGCATGAGCGCGGGGATGTGGGCCGACACCTTCACCCTGATGATCGAACGCCACGGCATGTATGATCCCGGCGACGAGGAGCGAGAGGTGATCGTGAACTATCTGACCGAGGCCTACCCGCCCCCCGAACGGCGCGGCTGGCAGAATCCCTTCACCCAGAACTGACTGAAAGATGGCCCTGCCCGGCACCCGTCGGGCAGGGCTGACAGCCTGCCCGGCAGGTTAAGGGCAGGTAAACAAAAAAGACGAAATACAGCGATTTCAAGGGCATGACTTTTTGGGCACGCGTGCCCAAACCCGGAATCGGCCCTCAGGCAGCCAGTTTCAGATGCCCCGCGAACCACGCCCGCAGCGCCTCCGAAACCACTCCCGGCGCCTCCTCATGCATCAGATGCCCCAGGCTCTCGAACCGCCGCACCTCGGCCCGCGGCATCCGTTTTGCCGCGGCCTCAGACGTCTCCGGCGGCACCGCCAGATCCTTGCCCCCGGTCAGGAACAGCACCGGCAGCCCGATCCCCGGCAACTCGGCCAGCAGCGGATCCAGCCGCCACTGCGCCATCATCGCCAGCACCCCCTCCACATGCCGCCGGTCCCCGATCAGCGCCCGGTAAAGCCGCAGCCCCTCGTCATCCACCCGGCTGCCGGTCGATTGCAGCAGGTTCCTGACCGACTGCCCGCTTCCGGCCGTCCGCGCCAGCAGAAACCCCGCCAGCGGATTGACCGCCAGCAGCTTCGCCAGCATCGGAAACAGCCACCCCGCCACGCCCTGAAAATTCGCCAGGGCCCCGTTCAGGCAGACCACCGTTTCCGGCGGCTCCGGCAGCACCCGCGCCAGCCGCAACCCCAGCGCCCCCCCCGCCGAATGCCCGACGATGGCCGCCGGATGCCAGCCCTGATCCGCCAGCAGCGCCGCCAGATCCGCCGCCATCGCATCAAGCCCCAGTCGCAGTCGACTGCCCGCCCGGCTGAACCCCTGACCCGGCAGGTCCACCGCGACCACATGATGATCCCGCGCCAGATCCGGGATCAGCGCCCGCCAGCTATGGGTGGATGCGCCGGCCCCATGCAGCAGCAGCACCAGCGGCCCCCGCCCGGCCTCCTGCACATGCCAGCGATGCGGGCGGCAGTCGATGAAGCGCGACAGATGCCGGTTCGGCCAGTCGCGGCCATCCTGCGCCCAGTCCACCCTCAGCCCCCCAGCGCGGCCGCAACGGCGGTCGAAATCCGCCCCGCATCCGCCCGCGGCAGCGCCAGATAGGGCGCACCCAACGTCCCCGCCAGCGCCGACAGCGCCGGCTCGGCCCGCAAGCCGGTGTCGATCACGATCCCCGGCGTACCCTGAACCCGCAGCGCCCGCGCGAGTGTCGTCGCATCCTCTGCCGCCAAGGCCCGGTTCGCCGACCCGTCCAAGGCGATGTTCGCCCGCCCGTCGGTCAGCAGCGCGATGGTCGGCGTCATCCCCCGCCCGCGCGCCAGCCCCGCCACCTCCATCGCAGCGCGCAGACCGGCGGCCAGCGGAGTGCCCCCGCCGCCAGGCAGCGCCGCCAGCCGCCGCTTGGTCTGCACCAGGCTGCGCGTGGGCGGCAGCAGCAGTTCCGCCCCCTGCCCACGAAACGCCACCAGCGCCACATGATCGCGCCTGGCATAGGCTTCGGCCAGCAGCAGTTCCACCGCCCCCTTCGCCTCGGCCAGCCGCGCAAAGGCCGAGGAGCCGGAGGCATCGACGGTAAAGATCAGCAGCCGGTCGGATTTCTCCTCGTAGCGGCGCAGCCGAATGTCCTCGGGCCGGATGTGCAGGATGCGGGGCGTCAGGGCGGCGTTGCGCCGCAGTGGCTGCCACGGCGCGGCGGCGCGCAGGGTCGCCACGAGATCGATCTTGGACTGCCCGTCGATCCGCCCCGCCCGCGGCGTCAGCGGCCGTCCGCGCCGGTTGCCCTTCTTCACCGCCCCGGCACCCGCCCCCGATTTCGCCGCCCGCGCGGCCTTGCCGGCGGCGATGCGGGCCAGCAGGTCAGCCGGCAGCAGGGCCTTCGCGGCCTCCAGCAGCACCTCCTCGGGGATCTGCGGCTCGGGCGTCTCGCCTTGACCCTCGGGCGGATCAGGCAGCGTATCGTCAGGGTCCGGCTCTGGCGGCGTTTCGCTCTCCTGCTCCGGCACCTGCGTCGCGCGGGGGGCCAGAACCAGCTCTACCGCCGCACGGAGATCGTCGTCTCCCACCGCACCACGCCCGGCCAGCGCCGCATGCGCCTTGGCCACCCGCAGCGCCAGCAACGGCGCCCGCAGCGAGTCAATGCCCAGCCGCGCCGCCACGCGGGCCAGATCGGCCAGCGCCTCTGGCGCCGCAATCACGCCAACCAGCCGGTCGCGGGCCGCCGGGTCGGGCGCGCCGGGCGGGGCGGTCGCGCCCCAGGCTAGCCCGTCCAGATCAAGATGAAACGCCAGCCGGTCGGCCAGCCCCGACGGCAGGGACTCGTCGGCCGCAACGCCTTCGTCCAGAGCGATCAGGCACAGATGGTCTGCACGATCAAGTGCGCCCGAAAGCCGTGCCGCCAGCCCCGAAGTGCAGCGTTCCGCCATGGTCAGCACCAGTGTCGCGGGGCGGGACAGCAATCCGGTCTGCCGCACCACCAGCCCCTCGGCCAGCGTCGCGGCCAGATCCACGCCACCGAACAGCGCATCGTCCGCGATACCGGGATGGATCCGGCCCAGCGGCAGGGGAAGGGCGGGCAGCGCATCCGTCACCCGGTCACGCACCGGCCCAGACCGCGCGCGCAGCCAAAGGCCCCCCAGCCCCGCCGGATCGACCGCCAGCAACAGCAGCGCCAGTTCGAGCCGCCGCCAGAGGGGGGCGATGTCGCTCACCCCAGCACTTCCTCGACCATCCGCGTCACACGCGTGCCCGATCCGGCCTCGTCCAGCGGATCGCGGCGCAGCCGGTGGCGAAGCGCCATCGGTGCGATCCGGCGGACATGGTCGCGCCCGATCGCCTCGGCGCCTTCGTATGCCGCCAGCGCGCGGCCGGTGCGGAGCAGGGTCAGTTCACCCCGCAACCCGTCCGATCCCAGCGCCACGCACAACTCGGCGCAGTCGCGCAGCACCGCCTCCGGCGTCTTCATCGCCGCCAGGCGGGCGCGGGCAGCAAGGATCGCCCGGCGCAGCTTTGCATCCTGCCGAAGCCATTTCCGCATGAAGGCGTCGCTGTCGGTCTCGTAGGCGTCACGCCGCCGGATCACCTCGATCCGCGCGTTGATGTCGGTCGGGCTGCCAACTTCGACCGACAGCCCGAAGCGGTCGAGCAGTTGCGGGCGCAACTCGCCTTCTTCGGGGTTGCCGGAACCAACAAGAACGAAGCGTGCGGCGTGGCGGATCGATAGACCCTCACGCTCCACCACGTTGCGGCCTGATTGTGCGACGTCCAGCAACAGGTCGACGATGTGATCCTCCAGAAGGTTCACCTCGTCGATGTACAGGTATCCGCGGTTCGCGCGCGCCAGCAGTCCCGGCTCGAACGCCTTTTCGCCGCGGGTCAGGGCGCGTTCGATGTCCAGCGCGCCGACCACGCGATCCTCGGTCGCGCCCAGCGGCAGGTCGATCACCGGGGTTGGGCGGGTGACGATCTTCTTCGATCTCACCGCGGCCCAGTCCGAGCAATCCTCGGGCCGGGCGGAATTCACCGGGCACCCCTCGACCACCTTGATCGGCGGCAGCAGGGCGGCCAGCGCGCGGACAGCGGTGGATTTGCCAGTGCCCCTGTCACCGAACACAAGCACGCCGCCGATGCCCGGGTCGATGGCGGTCAGCACCAACGCCTGTTTCATCTCTTCCTGGCCGACGATGGCGGTGAAGGGGAAGGGCGCGGTCATGCGGGTATCCTTTCTAGTCGGGCAAGCGGGCTGACCCCGCCCCAGGTGCCGGCATCGCCAAGGATGCGGAACCGGGCATAGAGTTCTTCGGAAAACCAGAACCCGTCGCGCACCGCGCGGATGGCGCGGGCGTGCGGGCCGTCGGCGCGGGCAAAGGCTGCCATACTGGCGGTGTCGGGCCAGATCGAGAACGTGACCTGATGCAGGAGCGGCACCTCGCCGATGCCGATCTTGAAGATCACGTTGGGATCATCCCCGATCACATCGGAAATCGCCGGCACGCGGCCCCAGAACTTCAGCGCAACCGAAGGCTTGATCGTCGCTCGCGTCAGGGCCACCAGCGGCCCCGGCGCAGGGCCGACCGTCACCGGAAAGGGATTGCGCCCCGACCAGCGCCCGTGCGCCGAGGTCGGCGCCAGATAGACGGTCCAGTCTTCGGCAGCGTGGCTGCGATACCGGTTGTAGACAGGGCTTTCGGTCACGCGGGTCTGTGCCGTCGCCTGGTCTGGCCATGTAGCAAGGATTGCGTAGACAGCGGTATTCGGGACCGGCGTGAACCCCTCGCCCGTGCCCGATCCGCAGAGCTTCCAGAAACCGATGCCGGGAATGCGCGGCAACGCCAGCCGCGCCATGCCCATCTGTCCCAGCGCCCAGAGCCGGGCGCGGGCACCGTCGAATCGAAAGAACGAGAGGCTGACGGCAGTCAGGGCGATTCCCCCGTTTGGCTCCCTTTGTGTGTCAACTTACACTGACACATTGATGCTGCAATGAAAAGATTTCTGGACGAAATGCCGACTGGAGCCTAGGATCTGGTGTAAATCAAACTGGACAAAGGGGCACTTGCCCATGCAAACCCGGATCCCGCCCGAGATGGCATCGACCAAGATGCCCCGTGCGGTGGTGATCGGCGCAGGGCTTGGGGGCCTTGCCTCTGCGATGCGGCTGGGGGTCAAGGGCTACCGGGTGACGGTGGTGGACCGGCTGGACATGCCCGGCGGGCGCGGGTCATCGATCACCAAGAACGGGCATCGCTTCGACCTCGGCCCGACCATCGTGACGGTGCCGCAGGGATTGCGCGAGTTGTGGGCCGCCTGCGGCCGTGATTTCGACACCGATGTGGACCTGCGCGCGCTGGACCCGTTCTACGAGATCCGCTTTGCCGACGGCTCCATCTTCACCGCCCGGCAGGACACCGATGCGATGCGGGCAGAGGTGGCGCGGCTGTCGTCGGGCGATCTGGCGGGTTACGACCGGTTCCTGAAGGACAGCGAGCGGCGCTACTGGTTCGGCTATGAGGATCTGGGCCGCCGGCCGATGAACAGGCTGGCCGATCTGATCAAGGTGCTGCCGACCTTTGGCCTGCTGCGCGCCGACAAGTCGGTTTATGCCCATGCTGCAAGCCGCGTGCGGGACGAACGCCTTCGCATGGCGCTGTCGTTCCATCCGCTGTTCATTGGCGGCGATCCGTTCCACGTGACGTCGATGTATATCCTCGTCAGCCATCTGGAAAAGGAGTTCGGCGTCCACTACGCGATGGGCGGCGTGGCGGCGATTGCCGCCGCGATGGCCGGTGTCGTCAACAATCAGGGCGGCACGATCCGGCTGGGCGAGGAAGTGGACGAAATCCTTGTCCGAAACGGGCGGGCGGGCGGCGTGAAGCTGGCCTCGGGCGAGGTAATGACCGCCGATGTCGTGGTGTCGAACGCCGATGCCGGCCACACCTATTCCCGGCTCCTGCGGAACCGCCCCCGCCGCCGCTGGACCGACCGGAAGGTGGAGAGCCGCCGTTGGTCGATGGGGCTGTTCGTCTGGTATTTCGGCACATCGGGCACGCGCGAGATGTGGCGCGACGTGGGACATCACACGATCCTCAGCCATCCGCGCTATCAGGGGCTTGTGCGCGACATCTTCATCAATGGCAGGCTGTCCGATGACATGAGCATTTATGTCCACCGGCCCAGCGTGACCGATCCGTCGGTCGCGCCGCCGGGGGGTGACACGTTCTACGCGCTTTCGCCCGTGCCGCATCTGGGCCACGACAATGGCGTGGACTGGGTGGAGCGGGCCGAACCTTATCGGGCGGCGGTGCAGAGGGCGCTGGAGGATCAGCTGCTGCCGGGGCTGGGCGATCACCTGTCGGCATCGCTGACCTTCACGCCGCTCGATTTCCGCGACCGGTATCTCTCGCCCTTCGGCTCGGGCTTCTCGATCGAGCCGCGCATCCTGCAATCGGCTTGGTTCCGGCCGCACAACGTATCCGAAGAACTGCCGGGCCTGTATCTGGCCGGTGCCGGCACTCATCCCGGTGCTGGACTGCCGGGAGTTGTCGCCTCGGCCGAAGTGCTGGCCAAGCTGGTGCCCGATGCCGGTGTCACGGTTCCCGCTATGAAGGCGGCCGCCGAATGATCGACCCTGACGACATGACCCATTGCGAAGAGGCGATCCGCCACGGGTCGCTGTCGTTCCACGCGGCCTCGCGCCTGTTGCCGTGCCATGTGCGCGACCCGGCGCTGGCGCTTTACGCCTTTTGCCGGCTGGCCGACGACGCAGTAGACCTGAACGACGAGAAACCCGCCGCCGTTCTGTCGCTGCGCGACCGGCTGGACCTCTGCTATGCCGGCCGGCCCAGGAACACGCCCGCTGACCGTGCCTTCGCCGCGATGATCGAAGAACACCAGATGCCACGCGAATTGCCCGAGGCGTTGCTGGAGGGCTTCGCCTGGGATGCGATGGGGCGGCAGTATCGCACCCTGTCGGACCTGCAGGCCTATGCCGCGCGGGTGGCGGCGGCGGTGGGCGCTATGATGACTGTGCTGATGGGGGTGCGAGACGCCGATGCGCTGGCGCGTGCCTGCGATCTGGGCGTGGCGATGCAGTTGACCAACATCGCCCGCGACGTGGGCGAGGATGCGCAGGCCGGGCGGATCTATCTGCCGCTGGACTGGCTGGAGGAGGCGGGGATCGACCCGGAGGCGTTTCTTGCCGATCCGCGCCCGCTGCCGGGGCTGACGCGGCGGCTGCTGCTGGCGGCGGAGCGGCTCTATTTCCGGGCCGAGGCCGGGGTGCCGCGCTTGCCGGCCGGGTGTCGGCCGGGGATCTATGCAGCGCGCCACATCTATGCGGCCATCGGGACGGATGTGGCGCGGGCCGGGTTCGACAGCGTGACCCGCCGGGCGCGGACGACGACGACGCAGAAACTGGCGCTGCTGGCACTCGCCTACGCCAAGTCCGGCACCAGCCTGTTCATGCCCGCACCGGCCACCCTATATGCCGATCCGTTGCCCGAATGTGCATTTCTGGTCGAGGCCGCGGCGCGCGGCCGGCCGGCGCGTGGGACGTGGGGCGAGGGGCGGGCGGGCAGTCTGGTCGCGGCGCTCGCCGCGCTGGAAGCGCGGGACCGCGAACGCACCGCCTTGATGGCCGGGGGGCGGCGCACTACCTGATCCGGATGGATTGGCCCGTCTTCATCGTCTTTCTGGCCGCCACCGGCGCGGCGGCCGCCACCGGGGCGATGTTCTCGCCCGGCGAATGGTACAAGCGGATCGCGAAACCCAGTTGGACGCCGCCCGACTGGCTGTTCCCGATCGCCTGGACGGCGCTTTACCTGGCCAGTGCCTATGCCGCCAGTCGGGTGGCGGGGCTGGAGGGGTCGGCGCTGGCGATGGCCTTCTGGGCGATGCAGATTGCCTTCAACACGCTCTGGTCGCCGATCTTCTTTGGCCTGCACCGGATCGGCGCGGCGATGATCGCGCTGGTCGGGCTGTGGATCGCTGTGGTGGGGACGTTCTGGACCTTCCTTCAACTCGACCTGATCGCGGGATTGCTGATCGCGCCCTATGTGGTCTGGGGCACCTATGCCGGGGCGCTGAACCTAGCGATCTTGCGGATGAACCGGGGCAGGGCGGTTGCCACCTGAGCGGTGAATGGCCGGGTCAGCCCGCGGGCGCCGACTTGCCGGGAAATCAAAGGGCGTTTCCGCGGCCGCTTTCGAAAGCTCCCGACAAAGCGCCAGATTTTTCCGGGTTCTCTGGTGACCCCGGCAGGATTCGAACCTGCGACCTGCCCCTTAGGAGGGGGCCGCTCTATCCAGCTGAGCTACGGGGCCGACTGCCGTTCGGGTTAGCGGCAATGGCCGGGGTTGGCAACTCCGGCCTGCGAACCCCGCTGTCGGCCGGCCTCACAGGAACCGCGCGCGGGCCTTGGACAATCGTCATTGATGGCGCTAACTAGACCCACCCGTTCCTTACAGGCGCTACCCGGTGACCAGATCCACTGCCCCCCGCCGCCCCCTGACCCTGCGCGATGTGTCCGAGGCCTCTGGCGTCAGCGAGATGACCGTCAGCCGCGTGCTGCGCAATCGTGGCGATGTCTCGCCGGCGACCCGCGACCGGGTGATCGCCGCCGCCCGCGCGCTGGGTTACGTGCCCAACAAGATCGCCGGCGCGCTGGCCAGCCAGCGGGTCAATCTGGTCGCGGTGATCATCCCGTCCCTGTCCAACATGGTCTTTCCCGACGTGCTGACCGCGATATCACGGGTGCTGGACGACACCGGGCTTCAACCGGTGGTGGGCGTGACGAACTACTCGCCGACGCGCGAGGAGGCGGTGCTCTACGAGATGCTGTCCTGGCGTCCGTCGGGCGTGATCCTCGCCGGGCTGGAGCATACCGACCCCGCCCGCGCGATGCTGCAGAATGCGGGCATCCCGATCGTGGAGATCATGGATGTTGATGGCGAGGCGGTGGATTCAAAGGTCGGCATCTCGCACCGCCGGGCGGGCCGCGAGATGGCGCGCGCGATCCTGAACGCGGGCTATCGGCGGATCGGGTTTCTGGGCACCAAGATGCCCGAGGATCACCGCGCCCGAAAGCGGATGGAGGGGTTCGAGAGCGAACTGGCCGAGGCCGGGCTGGCGCTTGCCGACCGCGAGTTCTATGCCGGCGGGTCCGCCCTGCTGAAGGGGCGCGAGATGACAGAGGCGATCCTGACCCGCACGCCGGATCTGGATTTCCTCTACTACTCGAACGACATGATCGGCGCGGGCGGGTTGCTCTGGTGCCTGGAGCGCGGCATCGACGTGCCGGGCCAACTGGGGCTTGCGGGGTTCAACGGCGTGGAATTGCTGGACGGGTTGCCGCGCCGGCTGGCCACGATGGATGCCTGCCGGGCCGAGATCGGCCGCATCGCCGCAGAAATCATTTCGGGCAAGCGCAGCAGCGGCGTGATCGGCGGCGAGCAGGTCGAACTGACGCCGCGCCTGCAGCCCGGCGACACAATACGCAAGGTTTGAACCATGAAGATCGCGAACCGGCAGATCGGCCCTGGCCATCCACCCCTTGTCATCGCCGAAATCGGCATCAACCACGGCGGCGAGCTGGACGTGGCCAAGGAGATGGTGCGGCTGGCCGCGCTTTCGGGCTGCGAGATGGTCAAGCACCAGACCCATATCGTCGAGGACGAGATGACCGAGGAGGCGAAGGCGATCTTTCCGCCCAATGCCGACGTCTCGATCTGGGAGGTCATGGAGCGTTGCGCCCTGTCGCGCGAGGATGAGGCGGAACTGAAAACCTATGCCGAAAGCCTCGGCCTGATCTGGATCTCCACGCCATTCTCGCGCGCCGCCGCGGACTTCCTCGAAACCCTCGACGTGCCGGCCTTCAAGATCGGGTCGGGTGAGGCGGACAACCTGCCGCTGATCCGCCACATCGCGAAAAAGGGCCGGCCGGTGATCCTGTCCACCGGGATGCAGACGATCGAGACGATTGCCGCGAGCGTGGCGATCCTGGATGAGGCGGGCGTCGACTATGCGCTGCTGGAATGCACCAACCTCTACCCCAGCCCGCCAGAGATCGTGAGTCTGCAGGGTGTGACGGATCTGCAGCGGGCGTTCCCAAGGGCGGTGGTGGGCTTCTCGGATCACTCCATCGGGCCAGAGATGGCGCTGGCCTCGGTCGCGCTGGGGGCCTGTATCCTGGAGCGGCATTTCACCGATACCCGCTACCGGGCGGGGCCGGATATTTCCTGTTCGATGGATCCGTCGGAACTGCGCCACCTGATCGACCGGAGCCGCGAGATCTGGACGGCGCTGCGCAACCCCAAGCAGCGCACCGGTCCAGAGGAAGCCGTCTATCGCTTTGCCCGGGCCAGCGTCGTGGCCGACCGTGACCTGCCAGAGGGGCACGTCATCGAAGAGGCCGACATCTGGGCACGCCGGCCGGGGTCGGGAGAGATTCCGGGCTATGACTTCGACCGGGTTCTGGGTCGGCGGCTGAAGCGGGCGGTGCGGCGAAACGAGCAGCTAGGGTGGGCGGACCTCGACGGTTAGTGCCGCCGCCAGTTTGCACCTTCCCGGCCGTCGCTTCCACCGCCAGAACAAAAGAGCGGATCGACAGCACACCATTGACGCTCGCTCGCGGCGGCCCTGCCGGGCCTGACCACGAAATCGCGAAAATACGGCGTATCGGGGCATTGAGGCGACATTTCTGATTGCCAAGCGCGCGCGGCGGGCGTAGGGCCGCCAGTGGGACACCCTTCCCCAACGAAGGGCATATATCTGGAAGGATACCATGACTGACCCCACGAAACCGGCCGCGCGGCCGGGCATTCCGCGCTTTTCGTCCGGCCCCTGTGCCAAACCCCCGATCTGGACCCTTCAGGCATTGAGCGACGCGGCCCTGGGCCGGTCGCATCGCGCGCCTGTCGGCAAGGCGAAGCTGAAGGCCGCCATCGACGGCACCCGCAGGGTGCTGGGCGTGCCGGATGATTACCGCATCGGCATCGTGCCCGCCTCCGACACCGGGGCGGTGGAAATGGCGATGTGGTCGCTGCTGGGCGCGCGGCCGGTCGAAATGCTGGCGTGGGAGAGCTTCGGCGAAGGTTGGGTGACCGACGCGGTGAAGCAGCTGAAGCTCGACGCCGTGGTGCGCAAGGCGCCCTATGGCGAGATCGTGGATTTCTCGCAGGTCGATTTCGACCGCGACGTGGTCTTTACCTGGAACGGCACCACCAGCGGCGTGCGGCTGCCGGGTGGCGATGCGATCCCGGCGGACCGGCAGGGCCTGACGATCTGTGATGCCACAAGTGCGGCCTTCGCGATGGACCTGCCCTGGGACAAGCTGGATGTGGTGACGTTCAGCTGGCAGAAGGTGCTGGGCGGCGAGGCGGCGCATGGCATGCTGGTCCTGTCGCCCCGCGCGGTGGCGCGGCTGGAAAGCTACACGCCGCCCTGGCCGCTGCCCAAGATCTTTCGCCTGACCAAGGGCGGCAAGCTGATCGAGGGCATCTTTCAGGGCGAGACGATCAACACGCCGTCGATGCTGGCGGTGGAGGATTACCTGCTGGCGCTGTCCTGGGCCGAGGGCATCGGCGGGCTGCCGGCGCTGATCGCGCGGACCGAGGCGAATGCGGCGGTGGTCGCCGAATTCGTGGCCGGGCGCGACTGGATCGCGACTCTGGCGGCTGATCCGGCCACGGCCTCGACCACCAGCGTCTGCCTGAAGTTCACCGACGCGCGCATCGCCGACGGCGCGGCCTTTGCCAGGGCGGTTGCAAAGCGGCTGGAGGCGGAAGGCGTGGCGCTGGACGTGGGCGCCCATCGCGACTCGCCGCCGGGCTTGCGGGTCTGGTGCGGATCGACGGTGGAAAACGCCGATGTCATCGCGCTGATGCCGTGGATCGACTGGGCGTTTCAGACCGAGATCGCGGCGCTGAAACCGGCCGCCTGACCCATCCGGGCGCGGCCCGTCCGCGCCCTTTCCAACCCCTGACCCCACCGCGCGCAACGTATGCACGTGATATGCACGCCAGATGCACGTGAATCATACGTGGATGCGCACCCATCAAAGGAGCGCCCCATGGCCCCCAAGGTTCTCGTCTCCGACGCGCTGTCGGAAACCGCCGTGCAGATCTTCCGCGACCGCGGGATCGACGTCGACTATCAGCCCGATCTGGGCAAGGACAAGGAAAAGCTGGCTGAAATCATTGGCGAATATGACGGCCTTGCGATCCGCTCGGCCACCAAGGCGACGGCGAAGCTGCTGGAGAATGCGGCCCGGCTGAAGGTGATCGGCCGCGCCGGCATCGGGGTCGACAATGTCGATATCCCGGCCGCGTCCAAGAAGGGCGTGATCGTGATGAACACCCCCTTCGGCAACTCCATCACCACCGCCGAACACGCCATCGCCCTGATGTTCGCCGTGGCCCGGCAACTGCCCGAGGCGAACGCCTCAACCCATTCTGGCAAATGGGAAAAATCCCGCTTCATGGGGGTGGAGCTGTTCAACAAGACCCTCGGCCTGATCGGCTGCGGCAACATCGGTTCCATCGTCGCCGAACGCGCGCTGGCGCTGAAGATGAAGGTGCTGGCCTACGACCCCTTCCTGTCCGAGGAACGCGCGGTGAAGCTGGGCGTTCACAAGGCCGAGCTGGACGAGGTGCTGGAAAGGGCGGATTTCATCACGCTCCACGTGCCCCTGACCGACAAGACCCGCAACATCCTGTCGGCCGAGGCGCTGGCGAAGACGAAACCGGGCGTGCGCATCGTCAACTGCGCCCGCGGCGGCCTGATCGACGAGGATGCCCTGTCCGAGGCGCTGAAATCCGGTCATGTCGCCGGCGCGGGGCTGGATGTCTTTGCGGTGGAACCGGCGACCGAAAGCCCGCTGTTCGGCCTGCCGAATGTGGTCGTTACCCCGCATCTGGGGGCCTCCACCACCGAGGCGCAGGAGAACGTCGCGATCCAGGTGGCGGAGCAGATGGCGGACTATCTGCTGACCGGGGCGGTATCGAACGCGCTTAACATGCCCTCGGTCACGGCCGAGGAGGCCGCCGTGATGGGGCCGTGGCTGCGGCTGGCGGGGCATCTGGGCGCGTTCGTGGGCCAGATGACCGACGAGCCGATTAAGGCGATCAACGTGCTGTATGACGGGGTGGTGGCCGGAATGAACCTGGAGGCGCTGAACTGCGCCACCATTGCGGGTGTGATGAAGGCCACCAACCCCGACCTGAACATGGTCTCGGCCCCCGTGGTAGCCAAGGAACGCGGCATCCGTATCTCCACCACCCGGCAGGAGAAGTCCGGCGTCTTCGACGGCTACATCAAGCTGACCGTGGTCACCGACTCGCGCGAGCGGTCGATCGGCGGCACGGTGTTTTCAGACGGCAAGCCGCGGTTCATCCAGATCAAGGGCATCAATATCGATGCCGAGATCGGGCAGCACATGCTTTACACCACCAACCGCGACGTGCCCGGCATCATCGGCACGCTGGGGATGATCCTTGGCAACAACGGGGTGAACATCGCCAACTTCACCCTTGGCCGGTCATCGGTCGGGCGGGAAGCCATCGCGATCCTGTATCTGGACGAGCGCATCCCCGACGCGGTGGTGGCGGAGCTTGTGGGTACGGGCCTGTTCCAGCAGGTGCGGCCGCTGGAGTTCGAGGTGGCGTGACCGCTGTGGCGGGGCTCAGCCCCCGCCACGCAGTGCCGGCAGGCCGATGCCCGTGGCGTCGAATCCGCCGTCGGCCGCAAGGATCTGGCCGGTGATGTAGCTGGCCTGATCGCTGCACAGAAAGGCGATGGCGGCGGCGATCTCCTCCTCTCGGCCATAGCGGTTCAGCGGGATCGCATCGTGATAGGCGGCGCGGATCGCCGGGCTGTGCACCGCCTTTGCCATCGCCGTGTCCACCGGACCGGGGGCGACGGCGTTGACGCGGATGCCATGCTCGCCCAGTTCCGCCGCCATCTGCCGGGTCAGATGCGCCAGCCCCGCCTTGCTGACGCCGTAGGCCACCCGCAAAGTGCTGGCGCGCAGGCCCGAGATAGAGGTGACGTTGACGATGGCACCCGACCGCTGGGCGATCATCGCCGGCAGCACTGCCTGAACGCACAGGAACGGCCCAGTCAGGTTCACGTCCAGCACCCGCGACCATTCCGCTAGCGTGGTTTCTGTCAGCGGCTTGAAGGTAGCGGTGCCGGCGTTGTTCACCAGCGCGTCGATCTGGCCGAACCGGTCCATCACCGCTTCGGCTGCGCGGGCCACCTGATCCGGGTCGGCGACATCGCAGGGGCAGGCCAGGGCACCCGGCATCCCGGCGCAGGTGTCAGAGAGCGCGGGTTCGTCGATGTCCCACAGCGCCACCTGCCAGCCGTCTGTCTGGAACCGCTGGGCCGTGGCGCGCCCGATGCCGCGGGCGGCGCCGGTGACGATGGCGGTACGGTTCTCGGTCATCGGGGTGGCCCGTTTCTGGTGCCGCAGAGGCGCGTGGCGGCGTGACATTTCATGATGCGGCCCATACATGGTCCGCGACGCAACGGAAAGGACTGGCGATGCAGAGCTATGCCATTGGCGACATTCACGGCCAGATCGACCTGCTGCGCGAAGTGCACGACTGGATCGAGGCCGACCGCGCCCGCGAAGGGGCCGCCGACGCGCCGGTGATCCACCTGGGCGATCTGGTGGATCGGGGGCCGGACAGCGCCGGCGTGGTCGAACTGTTGCGCCGCGGCCAGGCCGAAGGTGCGAACTGGATTGTTCTGAAGGGCAATCACGACCGGATGTTCACCCGTTTCCTGCGCGACCCCGAGGAGCAGGAACCGGGGTTGCGGTCGGCCCTGTCATGGTTGCATCCGCGGCTCGGCGGGGGCGAGACCTTGGGCTCCTACGGGGTGCGGAACGCGTCGGATCGTCCGGTGGCCAAGGTCCATGCCGATGCGCTGGACGCGGTGCCCACCGATCATGTCGCTTATATTGACTCGCTGCCCACATGGCACCGGCGCGGCGACGCGGCCTTCGTTCATGCCGGTATCCGCCCCGGCATCGCGCTGGAGGCCCAGGACGAGACCGATCTGGTCTGGATCCGGGATGGCTTCCTTGAGGATACTCGCGATCACGGCTTCTTGGTTGTGCACGGCCATACCGCGCTACCGGCGCCCGAGCACTACGGCAACCGGGTCAATATCGACAGCAGCGCCGCCTATGGCGGGCCGCTGACTGCTGTGGCGATCGAGGGGCGCGAAGTATGGTCGATCGGCCCCGAAGGCCGGACGCCCGTGCGGCCCGCGCCGCGCAGCGGCCTGCTTGGCCGCCTTCTGCCGGGCCGCCGGAGAGCGTGACCTGACCGCACAACCTTAAGGCGAAAATTTACCATAGACCCAGATGTTGGGGTGCGAATCGCCAAATTATGTCAAATTGAACATAAGCTGGGGCAAGCATGCGCCAATTCGGAGGCTTTTTCACGGCTCACGCGCGAAAATTATCCTGACGTTTACCAAGGCAGATCCAGTCAGGGGTACGCGCAACGAAACAACCCCCGCCTGCAAGGAGCATGAAGCATGGGATGGATTGCCGACGTTGAATTCCGCAATAGCCCGATCCACGGACTTGGGGTTTTTGCAAAATCCCGCATTCCGGCGGGCAGCAAGATCTGGGAGTTCGACACCTCGATGAATGCTTCCGGCCTGCCGGATCTCGCCGCTCTTTCGCCCGAGGAGCTTGAGTACGCGTTGCTCGCCGGCTACATGCACCAGCCGTCGGGGCGGTTCATCTGGTACAAGGATGGCATGCAGTACATGAACCATGCCGACGGCGCGTACGCGAATATCGGGCTGAACGAGTGGCTGCCGCTGGAGCATGACCACACGAGGGCCCTGCGCGACATCGAGGCGGGAGAGGAACTGCTGGAAGACTACTCCTTCTGGTCGATCTTCTCGCTTGATCGGGAGCACTGGCTGCGCAAGCTCTATCGGGACTTCTGCCCGGATCACTATGCCTTCCTGGCCAGCCTTGAAGAGCGTCGCCGCGCCGCCTGAAGCCTGGGATGAGCGAAAGGCGGGCGCCGCCGCAAGGCGCCCGTTTTCCCTACCCGCTGTATCGCGTGACGATCTCGGACAGGTGGGTGAAGCTGATGGGCTTGGCGACCAGATCGGCAAAGCCCGTATCCGCGCATTGCACGCGCTGTTCCGGCGTGATCGTCGCGGTGACGGCCACCATGGTTGGGGCATCATCTCCCATGGCGGTTCGGATCTCTGTCGCTGCGCTGATCCCGTCCATCTCGGGCATCCGTAGGTCCATCAGAATAAGCCGCGGACGATACGCAATCGCCATATCGACGCCGCTGCGGCCATTCTGAGCCTCGATCACCTCGTAACCCATCTTGCGCAGCATCATCCGCAGAACCAGCAGGTTGGCGCTGTTATCCTCGACCACCAGTATGAGCTTCCGCTCGGTCATCCCGCCTGGCCTGTGGCAAATGCGGGGCGTGGCGCTATTGCGCGGGTCACGCTGCGCCCTGAAGTCGGGCCGCCTCGTTCGGGGCGCGATCCAGCCGTACGGTCAGTGTGAAAGTCGATCCACTCCCTGGACTGCTGACGAGCTCGATCCGCCCGCCCATCATCTCGGTCAGCGATTGACTGATCGCCAGGCCAAGGCCGATCCCGTCGGCGCTTCGGCGCAGGCTGGAATCGACCTGCGCGAAACGTTCGAAAATCCGCGACTGGTGCTCGGCCGCAATGCCCGGCCCGGTATCCTCTACCGCGATGCGCAGTTCCACGTCACCGGGTGCACCTCGGGTCCGCAGGCACAAGCGGACATGGCCCTTGTTGGTGAACTTCACCGCGTTCCCGGCCAAGTTGGTTATGATCTGCTTCAACGCACGACTGTCGCCCAGCACCGGGTCCATCGCGCCATCGTCCAGATCGGTGACGATAGTGATGCCCTTCTTCATTGCCTCGGGTTTCAGCAGGTCGGTGACCTGGGTCACCACCGTTCCGGGCTCGAACGTGTCGCGGGTGAGGCGGCGCGCGCCGCTTTCGATCTGCATGATCTCCAGCAGATCCGAGATCAGTGACATCTGAGTCTCGGCCGATCCCGACAGAACACCCAGAAGTTCGCGTTGTTCGTCGTCAAGTTCAGTCATTTCGAGCAACTGGGTCACGCCAAGAATGCCGTTCATCGGTGTGCGCAACTCGTGGCTGACGTTCGACAGGAACTCGGTCTTGGCTTTGTCGGCAACCTGCGCGTCAACCAAGGCCCGCTCCAGCCGCCGCGCCGAGGCGATGGAATACACCGATGCGAACAGTGCAAAGGCCACGGCAAGCAGCAAGCCCGCGCCGACGGGCAGTGCAACCTGCCGAAGGATGCGTTCTCCGGGCGCCGGTGGCGTCCATGTCACGTAGCCAACCGGCGTTCGATCTGTACCGAGCAATGCAAAGCCGTCGCGCTCGGGCGGGATCTCGCTCGCGATATGCAGGTCGTCCATCAACATCGTCGCGCCGAGTTCGGCCAACCGCTCGTCGGTGAGGCGGAGCCCATGGATCTGACGTGGGTACCTGCCCCGCTCGCTCTGCGGGGCGAACTCGCCGATTGGAACGACGCGGGTGATCGCGAGGCTCCATACCTCGTCGTTCCAGTTGACGAATGCGGTTCGTGCCGGATGCTCCGTCGGATCGGTTCCTGCAAGAAGCGCGTTCATCTCCTCGACGAGTTCTGCCGGCAGTGGATCGCTGATACCTTCGGGCGGGCTTCCAGCGAACCAGCCGATCGTCCAGTCGGTGCGCGGGTCGCGGAGGAACAACCCGTCCAGGGTGCCGATGTCGGTCGCGATCCCGATGTTGGTGTAGAGCCAGTTGACATCACGGGTCTGGATCGAGGTCAGAACCTCGTCCCAGATCGAGTAGTCGAGCACCAGCGTCTCCATCTTTTGCTGGAAGGCAATAAACGCGGCCCGCACCATGCGTTCGGCCGAGGTCTGGGCGAGGTCATTGTGACGCAGCGAGATCCAGAGTATGCTGGAGATGACCAGCCCGATCATCATGAGCAGGCCCAGCATGTGGAATAGCACAAGCCTGCGCGAGAACCGCACCGCACCTTCCTGGGGTTGCCCGTTCAGCGCCATGGCTGCCAGCCTTTCCCGTCCCCGCCCACCTGTCGACTTTCGCGCGGGATCGCCAAATTGCATCGATGGCCCGCGTGGCCGCAAACGTTACTATGCCGGCTATCGTCTGGCCAGCACAACCGACAGTGGAATTGTCCTGATTGAAAGGAATAGCCTGCCGACTGCCAACGAAATCTTAACGCAAGGTGTCGCAAAAGTGCGTTGGGTGAGTCCGGAACGCAACATTCCGGTCAGTGTGGTACGGGGTGCGGTATGACCAAGCCGACGAACGATAGTCTATTCCCTATCGACGGGGACAATTTCGTAACCGCAGGGCCGTGGCGCATAGCCACCGGTCTTGCCTGGCGTGATTGGCAGGTGGCCGCGATCGAGGCCGAGATACGGGCGGCGCATGTCAATTCTGACGATTTCGGCGCGCATCGCTCTGCCGAGAAGCTGCGGCGCTTCCAGAGCGACCAAAACGGCAGGACACCGACCTTTCGCAGCGGCTAGACTGTCCGGTCGGCGGCGATTGCCCTAGCGCAGTCGCGCGCGTAGTCTCGTTCCATGCGCGCCAGGCTGGCGCCCGAAGGGAGGAGGCCATGCTCACCGTCACCGCGCCGACCGAGGCCCAGACCGTCATCACCACCTTCGAGATGACGCCTGGCACCGCGCAGGATCTGCTGGACGAATTGCGCGACGCCTACGACCAGTTCATCCGCCACCAGCCCGGCTTCATCGCCGCGGCGCTGCACATGAACGACGCCCAGACCCGGATCGCCAACTATTCCCAGTGGCGGCGGCGCGAGGATTTCCAGGCGATGCTGCGCAGCGACGAGATGCGCACCCGCAACCGGCGCCTCGCCGCCCTCTGCTCGCGCTTCGAGCCGGTGATGTACGACGTGATGCACACCTTCTGAACCGGGCCTTGACGCCCCGCGCGGGCCTGACTATCGCCGGTGGCTCACTATCGGACGCCGGAGCCTGCCCCCATGCCCACCTTCACCGCCCTGACCACGCTGCCCGACGAGGCGCGCGCAACCGCGCTGGGTGCGGCGATGGAGGCGATGGAGCCCGAACCCGCCGGCGTCGGCGTGTTCGAGATCGAGGACGGATCGGGCCGGTGGGAGGTCGGCGGCTATTTCACTGAAGCCCCTGACGACACCGCGCTGGCGCTTCTGGCCGCGGCCTTCGGCGCGCAGCCCTTCGCCGTATCGGAACTGCCAGAGGTGGACTGGGTCGCCAAGGTCCGCCGCGACCTCAGCCCGGTCGCGGCCGGGCGCTTCTTCGTCTACGGCAGCCACGATGCCGACCGCGTGCCGCCCGGCGCGGTGGCGCTGCTGATCGAGGCCGCGATGGCCTTCGGCACCGGCCACCACGGCACCACCCAGGGTTGCCTGCGCGCGCTCGACCGGCTGGAGGCCGAGGGCTTCAGGGGCCGCAAGGTGGTCGACATCGGCTGCGGCACGGCGGTGCTGGCGATGGCGGCGGCGCGGATCTGGCCGGGTCCGGTGCTGGCCAGCGACATCGACGCCGTCGCGGTCGAGGTGGCATCGGCCAACGTCGCCGCCAACGGGCTTGCCGGCCGCGTCACCTGCCTTGAGGCGACGGGCTTCGACCATCCCGACCTTGCCGCCGCCGCCCCCTTCGATCTGGTCTTTGCCAATATCCTGAAGGGGCCGCTGATCGACCTCGCTCCTCAGATGGCGCGCCACACCGGCCCGGGCTATGCGATCCTTTCGGGCCTGCTGACCGACCAGGCTGACGACGTGCTGGCCGCCTATCGTGCCCAGGGCTTCACGCTGCACGGGCGTGAGGATATCGGCGACTGGGCAACCCTTACGCTGCGCAATCCGGGCTGAGGTGCCGACGGCCACCCGGCGCCCGAAAAGGAAGAAGGCCGCCCCTTTCGGGTGCGGCCTTCGCGTCCTTCGGCTCTGTCGCGCGGGGGTCAGTCGCGGCGGATCGTGTCGATCCGCTCCAGATCGCCACGGCACAGGCCGATGT
This sequence comes from Paracoccaceae bacterium, assembly GCA_050485905.1. Taxonomy (GTDB): domain Bacteria; phylum Pseudomonadota; class Alphaproteobacteria; order Rhodobacterales; family Rhodobacteraceae; genus JAWLCA01. Next base: position 42,661 of record JBJHCH010000001.1, read on the forward strand.
CGTCCAGTTCGCGGTCCGTCAGCTTTGACAGCGCAGTGCGCGTCACGCGGGCGTCGTTCCATGCGAGCACGCGCAGCAGCGCGGTCTCGATCACCTGAACGATCCTCAGGGTGGTGATGGCGCCGAAGGGCGCAGTCCGGGTCGTCTCGAAAGCGGCCATTTCAGCGTTCCTTTGATAAGGTGTCCGATTGCGATGCATCCTGCATCTACATCGCCAGTTAATCGGGCGGATTGAGAACCGCAAGCCGCGCCCGCCGCAACCCTGTCATGCGGAAAACGCATGTCATTCCGGTCGGTTAACCCAAGGTTTCGAAGTGGCCTCGCAGCGTCGCGAACGTACTGCGGGGTGTCGTATTCCTGCGCCGTGGCACGCACGTTCATCCCGCCGGGGGAAGAATTGACGCTTGGCGGATGTTCCTCTTTCGTGCTAGTGCTGCGAAAAGGCCACAGGTAAGCGGCATCAAGGGGGCAGGATGACGGCAGCGCGGCGCGTTCTGGGGCTCGACCCCGGCCTCCGCAATCTTGGTTGGGGCGTGATAGACGTGCGGGGCGCACGACTCAGCCATGTGGCAAACGGGATCTGCCACTCGGCGGGCGACGACCTCGCCGCCCGGCTGCTCAGCCTCTATGTTCAGCTTTCCGCGATCCTGGCGCTGCACCGGCCCGATGCGGCTGCGGTGGAGCAGACCTTCGTCAACAAGGACGCGGTCGCCACGCTGAAGCTGGGGCAGGCGCGCGGCATTGCTCTGCTGGTCCCGGCACAGGCCGGGTTGGCGGTCGGTGAGTATGCCCCCAACGCAGTAAAAAAGGCGGTGGTGGGTGTCGGCCACGCCGCCAAGGCGCAGGTCGATCACATGGTCCGCCTGCATCTGCCCGGCGTGCAGCTTGCCGGGGCGGACGCGGCGGATGCGCTGGCGGTGGCGATCTGCCACGCCCATCACCTGCAATCCGCCGGCCGGCTGACCGCCGCGCTGGCGCGGGCCGCGCGATGATCGGCCGCATCGACGGGCGGCTGGTGTTCCGCGGCGCCGACCATGTGCTGATCGACGTGCGCGGCGTGGGCTATGTCGTCCACGTGTCCGACCGCACGCTGGCACGGATGCCAAGGCCGGGCGAGGCGGTGGAGTTGTTCACCGACCTGCTGGTGCGCGAGGATCTGCTGCAGCTTTTCGGCTTTCCGACACTTCTTGAAAAGGAATGGCACCGCCTCCTGATCTCGGTTCAGGGGGTGGGGGCCAAGGCGTCGATGGCCATTCTTGGCGTGCTGGGGCCGGATGCGCTGGCGCGCGCCATCGCGCTGGGCGACTGGGCCTCGATCAAGGCGGCACCTGGCGTCGGGCCAAAGATCGCGCAGCGAGTGGTGATGGAGCTGAAATCAAAGGCCCCCTCGGTGATGGCAATGGGCGCGGTAGCTGGGATCTCGGTCCCTACCCAAGATGCCGACGTGATCGAACCCGCCAGACCCGCCGCCGCCATCCCGGCGGCGCGGCCGGCCTCGGCAGATACCGCCGACGCGATGTCGGCACTTGCCAACCTTGGCTATGCGCCCGGCGATGCCGCTGCAGCCGTGGCACAGGCCGCTGCGGACACGCCGGATGCAGATACCCCTGCGCTGATCCGCGCTGCGCTGCGGCTTCTGGCACCGAAGGGATAGGCGATGGCAACCCCCGATCCCGACCTGCGCCCCGACCCGCTGCCCGAGGATGCCGACCGCGCGTTGCGACCGCAGAAGCTGGAAGACTTCATCGGCCAGGCCGAGGCGCGCGCCAATCTGCGCGTGTTCATCGAAAGCGCCCGCATGCGCGGCGAGGCGATGGACCACACGCTGTTCTACGGCCCGCCCGGCCTTGGCAAGACGACGCTGGCGCAGATCATGGCGCGTGAGCTTGGCGTGGGTTTCCGCATGACCTCTGGCCCCGTGCTCGCCCGCGCGGGCGACCTTGCCGCGATCCTGACCAACCTTGAACCCCGCGACGTGCTGTTCATCGACGAGATCCACCGCCTGTCCCCGGTGGTGGAGGAGGTGCTCTACCCCGCGCTGGAGGATTTCGCGCTGGATCTTGTGATCGGCGAGGGGCCGGCGGCGCGCACCGTGCGCATCGATCTGCCGCCCTTCACCCTCGTCGGGGCCACCACGCGGCTGGGATTGCTGACCACGCCCTTGCGCGACCGCTTCGGCATCCCCACGCGGCTGGAGTTCTATACCGAGGACGAGCTGAACGAGATCGTCACCCGCGGCGCGCGGCTCCTCAACATCCCCGCCGATCCCGACGGGCCACGAGAGATCGCCCGCCGCGCCCGCGGCACCCCGCGCATCGCCGGCCGCCTGCTGCGCCGGGTGGTCGATTTCGCACTGGTGGAGGGCGACGGGAGGCTGACCCGCAAGGTGGCCGACAGTGCGCTGACACGTCTCGGCGTCGATCACCTCGGCCTCGACGGCGCCGACCGTCGCTACCTGACGCTGATCGCGGAAAACTACGGCGGCGGCCCGGTCGGCGTCGAAACCCTCTCGGCCGCGCTGTCCGAGGCCCGCGACGCGATCGAGGAGGTGATCGAACCCTTCCTGCTGCAACAGGGCCTGATCGCCCGCACCCCCCGCGGCCGGATGCTGGCCGCCAAGGGCTGGCGCCACCTCGGTCTGGACGCGCCAAGGGCGGCGGGGCAGACGGACCTGTTCGAAGGCTAGGGGCCGTACGTCGGTTGCGCCAGCCGGCCGGCTGAGCAGCCTACTCTGCCGCCCATCCCGACACCGCCTTCACCTCCAGGAAATCCTCGATCCCCCAGGTGCCGCCCTCGCGGCCGTTGCCGGAATGCTTCATGCCGCCGAAGGGGCTGCCCGCGCCGCGGCTCTGGCCGTTCATCTCGATCATGCCGGCGCGCAGCCGGCGGGCGAGGCGGTTGCGGCGTTCGCCGTCCTGGGACTGGACGTAGTTGGTGAGGCCATAGACCGTGTCGTTGGCAATGTTGATCGCCTCTTCCTCGGTCCCGAAGGGAATGATCGACAGGACGGGGCCAAAGATCTCCTCGCGCGCGATGGTCATGTCGTTGTTGACGTCGGCAAAGACCGTGGGGCGAACGAAATAGCCGCGGTTCACGCCCTCGGGCCGGCCGAGGCCGCCGGCGACAAGGCGCGCGCCCTCGTCCATGCCCTTCTGGATCAGGTCCTGGATCTTGTCGAACTGGGTCTGGCTGACCACCGGGCCGATGTGCTTGCCCGGTTCGTGGGCGGATGCGACGCGTGTGGTTTCCGCCACCTCGCGCGCGGTTTCCACCGCCTGATCGTAGATGTCGCGCTGCACCAGCATCCGGGTGGGCGCGTTGCAGCTTTGGCCGGAGTTGTTGAAGCAGTGCTGCGCGCCGCGCTTCACCGCCTTGTCGTCAGCATCGGCGAAGATCAGGTTCGCGCCCTTGCCGCCGAGTTCCAGATGTACCCGCTTCAGCGTGTCGGCGGCGGCCTTGGAAATGGCGATGCCCGCGCGGGTGGAGCCGGTGAAGCTGACCATGTCCACGCCGGGGTGGACTGAAAGCTGCGTGCCGACGCCCGCGCCGTCGCCGTTCACCAGGTTGAACACGCCCTTGGGAACGCCGGCCTCGTGCAGGATCTCGGCATAGAGGAGCGAGGAGAGCGGCGCGATCTCGGACGGTTTCAGCACCATGGTGCAGCCCGCCAGCAGCGCCGGGATCGTCTTCAGCGTGACCTGGTTCATCGGCCAGTTCCACGGCGTGATCAGCGCGCAGACGCCGACCGCCTCCTTGATGATCCGGTCGTTCGGGGCGTGGGGGCCGAGGGGGGCGATGAAGTCGATCTCCTCGAACGCCTTGATGAAATTGGTGATGTGCCAGGTACCGGCGGCGGCCTGGCTGGTCAGCGCCATGTCGATGGGTGCGCCCATTTCCAGGCTGATGACCTTTGCCATATCCTCGGCCCGGGCCTTGTAGACATCGAGGATTCGTTTCACCACGGCCAGCCGGTCGGCCGGGTCGGCATGCATCCAGTCGTCGAGCGCGGCGCGCGCGGCGGCGACGGCGGCATCGGTATCGGCCTGACCGCCGAGCGAGATGACGGCGCAGGCCTCCTCGGTCGAGGGGTCGATCACTTCGAGGTCGTTCGATGCGGCCGGGGCGACCCAGCGGCCGTCGATGTAGAAGTCGCGTTTGTCGATCATGGCTGCCTCCTGCAGTTTGGCGGCAACCTGTCATTCCGCAGGCTGCGCCGCAAGGGGCAGGGGGTCAGAACCGGGTCCAGAGGCCGAGTTGCGCCGAGCGCAGTTCGCGCCGAGAGGGTTCGGCCGTCAGGCTGGCGAGCAGGGTGAAGCGGGTGGTGACCTCGTAGCCGACGGCGGGTTCGACGGTCAGGAAGCGATCCTCGCCGGTGTCGTAGAGGGTGGCCGACAGCATCGTGATGACACGCGGCCGGGGGCGCAGGCCGATCTGGCCGAAAAGCTCCATATCCGCGCTGGGATCGCCGGTGGTGGAGGAAAAGGCACGCAGGTCGAGCCGCGCCCAGGCCGGGCCGAGGGGGGTGTCGCGGCTGTGGCCGATGTGCAGGCCGAGCACCGCGCGGGGGCGCAGAACCAGCCGCTCAACGGTGGCATGGCCCAGATCCTCGGTCACGCGCCAGGCCGGGCCGTCGCCCTGCTGCAGCCCGAGGCTGAGGCCGGTGGCGATGCCGCCGGGCAGGTCGGGCGGGTGCCAGCGGGCAAAGACTTCGCCTTCGTTCTCGTCGCCCACCCGGCGCAGGCTGCCGCCGAAGGTGAGCCGGGGGGTGAGCCCGTATTCCAGGTAGCTGTCGGTCAGCGCCACGCGGCGGCCGCTCTGGCGTTCCGTGCCGAAGGCGGTGGAGAGGAACCAGCCGCCCGCTTCGCGCGGCCATGGCCCGGCGGTGGCGGGGCTGGCGAGCAGGAGGCAGAGCAGGGCGAGGGCGGTGCGGTGCATCGGCCGAGCGGATGGGGATTCGGTTAAGGTATCCTTAACGCGACGCGCTGTGGTTCACTGTGGCCCCAGTCGCCCAGAGCATTGCGGCATCACGCGAGAGTGTGCGTGCTTCGGCAAGGTCGAGCCGGGCGCGCGCGGCCAAGACATCACCGCGGCACTCTGACAGCGCGCGCCGCCAAAGCCGTAGCGCCGAGTCGGGCGACCATGGCAGCGCAGCCTGATGCAGCCAGCGCCGGAGTTCCGGCGGCAGCGCATCGAAGCGGCGCATCTGGTCGGAGCGTTTGCGGCGCTTCAGCCCCGAGCGAAGATTCCGGCGGGCCGTCCCGCCCGGGGGCCACGCGGTCACGCCGCGCTCCGCCGTCCCCATGCTGGGAAGGGATCGGGCAGCGCCGCCCAAGCATCGGGCGTCATCGCCGCGGCATCAATCAGGCAGGCGTCCAGCGCCTCGGTGATCGCCTGCCGGTCAAGACCGGAGCCGATGAACACCAGTTCCTGCCGTCGGTCGCCCCAGGGATCCTGCCAGTGACGCTGCACCTCGGCGCGGGCCTCGGGGTGGGTTGGCCAGCGGTCCTGCGGCACCGCCGCCCACCAGCCGCCCAGGGGCATGACGGAAGAGACCGCCCCGGCAAGACTGAACTCCGCCACCCAGTTCGGCCGGGTGGCGACCCAGAAATGCCCCTTGGCGCGGATCACCCCCGGCAGATCGCCGTTCAGCACCCGATGGACCAGCTGCGGATGGAACGGCCGCCGGGCGCGATAGACGAAGCTGGAGATGCCGTATTCCTCGGTCTCGGGGACGTGATGGGCAAAGCCGTAAAGTTCCTTTGCCCAGAGGGGATGTTCATGGGCGCGGTCGAAATCGAACAGACCGGTGTCGAAGATCGCGGTGGCGTCCACGCTGCTGTGATCCGCCTCGATCAGCCGTGCGTCGGGGTTCAGGGAGCGGATGATCTTGCGCGCCGCCTCGGCCCGCAGGGGGCCGGCATCGGTCACCTTGTTCAGGATCACGACATCGGCAAATTCGATCTGGTCGGTCAGCAGGTTGACCAGCGTGCGGGTGTCGCCGTCACCAAGATCCTCGCCCCGGTCGGACAGGAAATCGTGGCGCGAGAAGTCGTTGAGCAGGTTGATCGAATCGACCACCGTCACCATCGTGTCCAGCCGCGCCACGTCGGACAGGCTGTCGCCGTCCTCGTCGCGGAAATCGAAGGTGGCGGCGACCGGCAGCGGCTCGGAAACGCCGGTGGATTCGATCAGCAGGTAGTCGAACCGTCCTTCGGCGGCCAGGCGTCGCACCTCTGCCAGCAGGTCGTCGCGGAGCGTGCAGCAGATGCAGCCGTTCGACATCTCGACCAGCTTTTCCTCGCCACGCTTCAGATCGACGCCGGCATTGACCAGATCGGCGTCGATGTTCACCTCGGACATGTCGTTGACGATCACCGCCACGCGCCGGCCGTCGCGGTTGTTCAGGACATGGTTCAGAAGCGTGGTCTTGCCGGCGCCGAGAAAGCCGGAGAGCACGGTGACGGGCAGACGGGGATCGGTCGCAGGCATCGGACCCTCATATGTTATACTATAACATGATGGATAATCTCTGCCGGGCCGGGGCACAAGCGAAAACGCCCCGGCTCGGGCGTCCAGATGCGTGAAACACGGCGGAACCGGAGTTGCGAATTTCGCAATTCTTCTTCATGGTGGGGTTGGCGGCGCCAGCCGTCGTTTCACCAAGCTGTCCCTAGCGCCCTAACGCTGTTGGGACGGATGAGAGCGGCAATGAGCGCAAACGCGCTCCCACCGCCCGTGCCGAAACCGGAGATATGAGCATACGCTCACCGGTTTCGGCCATCTGCATCTAAACATGCTAGCCTCATCGGCAGAACCCGGGTTTGTCCCGGACCACCGGTGGTGCCCCTTGCATCACCGGAGAACTCTTGTCCTTGGTGGGGAGGCTAGATGCTGTGTGACGACTGGCGCCTGACACAATGTACCGAATCAGGATCGTAGCAATCAATCGGGATATCTTGTGGAAAGAGTGTGAATAGCCACGCCACACTAAATGTAGATGGTGTACCTGACCCTTGATCAATATGTAGATTTCCGGCGATCAATTAATCGCCAAAGGAAAACGCCCCAGCGCGGGGCCGGGGCGTTTATGCGGGTCTAGCGTGGTAGACTCCTCAGGCGTCGGTATCTTCGCGCTTGGGCTCGGTGATTTCCTCGCCGGTTTCCTGATCGACCATCTTCATGCCAAGGCGCACCTTGCCGCGGTCGTCGAAGCCCAGAAGCTTCACCTTCACCTCTTGCCCCTCTTTCAGGATGTCCGAGGGGTGGTTCAGGCGCTTGGCGGCGATCTGGCTGACATGAACCAGCCCGTCGCGCTTGCCGAAGAAGTTCACGAAGGCGCCGAAATCGACCAGCTTCACGACCTTGCCGGTATAGACCTTGCCCTCTTCGGGTTCGGCCACGATCGACCAGATCATGTCGTAGGCCTTCTTGATCGAGTCGGCATTGGCCGAGGCGATCTTGATGACGCCGTCGTCGTTGATGTCGACCTTGGCGCCGGAGACTTCCACGATCTCGCGGATCACCTTGCCGCCCGAGCCGATCACTTCGCGGATCTTGTCGGTGGGCACGGTCATCGTCTCGATCTTGGGCGCGTATTCGCTGAAGCCCTGCGGGGCCGACAGCGCCTTGTTCATCTCGCCCAGGATGTGCAGCCGGCCCTCGCGCGCCTGCGCCAGCGCCTGCTCCATGATCTCGGGCGTGATGCCGGCGACCTTGATGTCCATCTGCAGGCTGGTGATGCCGTTCTCGGTGCCAGCGACCTTGAAGTCCATGTCGCCGAGGTGATCCTCGTCGCCCAGGATGTCGGACAGGATGGCGAAGCGGCCGTCATCTTCCAGGATCAGGCCCATCGCCACGCCGGCCACTGGAGCCTTCAGCGGCACGCCCGCATCCATCATGCTGAGCGAGCCGCCGCAGACGGTCGCCATCGAGGAGGAGCCGTTCGATTCGGTGATCTCGGACACGATGCGGATGGTGTAGGGGAAGTCGGTCGCCGGCGGCAGCACCGCCTGAAGCGCGCGCCAGGCCAGTTTCCCGTGCCCGATCTCGCGCCGTCCCGGAGGGCCGAAGCGCCCAACCTCGCCGACCGAATAGGGCGGGAAGTTGTAGTGCAGCAGGAAGTTCATCTTGCTGGTGCCGGTCAGCGCGTCGATGAACTGCTCGTCGTCACCGGTGCCCAGCGTCGCGACGCAGAGTGACTGCGTCTCTCCGCGGGTGAACAGGGCCGAGCCGTGGGTGCGCGGCAGCACGCCGGTTTCCGCCACGATCGGGCGGATCGTGCGGGTGTCGCGTCCGTCGATCCGCGGTGCGCCGTTGATGATGTCGCCGCGCAGGATCGAGGCTTCCAGCTTCTTGAGGGCCGAGCCGAGGTTCTCGTCGGCCAGCTCCTCCTCGGTCAGCGTGGCCTTGACGGCCTCGCGCGCGGCCGAGATCGCGTTGACCCGTTCCTGCTTGTCGCGCAGCGCAAAGGCGGCGCGCATCTGGTCGGCGCCGGCGGCCTTTACCTTGGCGTAGAGGGCGGAATAGTCGGGCGGCTGGAAGTCGAACGGCTCCTTCGCCGCGTCCTCCGCCAGGTCGATGATCAGGTCGATCACCGGCTGGATGCTTTCATGGGCGAATTTCACCGCGCCCAGCATTTCCTCTTCGGACAGCTCGTAGGCTTCCGATTCGACCATCATCACCGCGTCCCTGGTGCCGGCCACAACCAGATCCAGACGCTGCTCGGGGTTTTCCCGCAGCTTCATCATGTCGTCGCATTCGGGGTTCAGGACGTATTCGCCATCGACAAAGCCCACGCGGCAGCCCGCGATCGGCCCCATGAAGGGCGCACCGGAAATCGTCAGCGCCGCCGAGGCGGCGATCATGCCCAGCATGTCGGGTTCGTTGACCAGATCGTGGCTGAGGACGGTGACGATCACCAGAACCTCGTTCTTGAACCCGTCCACGAACAGCGGGCGGATCGGCCGGTCGATCAGCCGCGAGGTCAGGGTTTCCTTTTCCGAGGGCCGTGCCTCGCGCTTGAAGAAGCCGCCGGGCACCTTGCCGGCCGCGTAGTAGCGTTCCTGATAATGCACGGTGAGGGGGAAGAAATCCTGCCCCGGCTTCACCGATTTCGCGAAGGTCACGTTGGCCATGACGCTGGTTTCGCCCATGGTGGCGATCACCGAGCCGTCGGCCTGACGGGCGACCTTGCCGGTTTCCAGGGTCAGCGTCTCGCCGCCCCATTCGATGGATTTTTTCGTTACGTTGAACATCTCGTTTCCTATGCTGGCCGGGGGACCCTCCCGCCGACCCTGTTGCTTACGGGCCCCATGCCCGTGGCCTCTGTCTTCTGTTCTGCCCGCCCCGCGAGGCCCGTCGGGGATGGTCCGTATCCCCGGCGGGATCGCCGGGCATCAAATGCGCACGCCCCGGACCGGCTCCGGGGCGTGCGGGATGTCAGATCAGCGGCGGATGCCCAACCGCTCGATAAGGGTGCGATAGCGGCCCTCATCCTTGGCGCGGACATAGTCCAGCAGCTTGCGCCGCGTCGCGACCAGCTTCAGCAGCCCACGGCGGGAATGGTTGTCCTTCTTGTGGGTCTTGAAGTGTTCGGTCAGCGTGGTGATCCGCGAGGTCAGGATCGCCACCTGCACTTCGGGCGAACCGGTGTCGCCCTCCTTGGTGGCAAAGTCCTTCATCACGCGGGCTTTTTCTTCGACAGTAATCGACATCGGGGTCTCCTATGCAAAAGGTGTCGGCGCGGGCCGGGATGTCGTCCAGCGAGGCCGGGGAGGTTTCCGCCGCCCCTAAGGCAGCGGATGCGCGCGTATAGGCGGATTTGACGCGAAAGGAAAGCGCGTAATCGCCGCGCCCCTCAGCCCTCAAGAAAGGGTGAGAGGGCGGCCAGAACGGCCTCGGGCGCCTCTTCCATCGCGAAATGGCCGCAGCCGGGGATGGGTGCGCCCGTGACGTTGTCGGCCCAACGCCGCCAGACGCCCAGCGGATCGCCGGTGCGGGCAGGAAAACCGCCCTCGGCCCACAGGAACTGCATGGGCGCCGCGATCCGTCGCCCGGCGGCGCGGTCGGCCTCGTCCAGTACCCGGTCGGTCGTCGCCCCGGCACGGTAGTCGGCGCACATGGCGTGGATGCGCGCCGGGTCACGGGCCTGCGCGCGATAGCTGTCCAGCGCGGCGGGGGCAAAGGAGGCGAGGCTGCGGCTCTTGGTCCAGCCTTGCAGCGTCCAGTCGATATAGGCCACCGGATCGGCGCAGATCATCCGCTCGGGCAGGGGTGCGGGTTGGGCGAGGAAGGTCCAGTGATAGGCGGCCATTGCCAGTTCCGCGTCCCAGGCCGCCCAGAAATCGCCTGTGGGCACCACCTCGATAATGCCCAGCCTTTCCAGCCGGTCGGGGTGGTCGAGCGCGAGGCGATAGGCCACCCGCGCCCCCCGGTCGTGGCCGACGACGCGGGCGCGGCTGAGGCCCAGATGATCCATCAGCGCCACGATGTCGGCGGCCATCCGGCGCTTGGAATAGGTGGTGTGCGTCGCGTCGTCGGGCGGGGCGTCGGATTGGCCGTAGCCGCGCAGGTCGGGGATGATGACGCGGAAGCGTTCGGCCAGCGCCGGCGCGACATTGCCCCAGCACATCCCGTTCTGCGGAAATCCGTGCAGCAGGATCAGCGGCGCGCCGCTGCCCGCCTGCTGCACCGACCGGGCGATCTCGCCCAGGTCGATCCGCGTCCGCGTGAACCCTTCGATCTCGGTCATGGCGTCCCCCCGTCGCTGCAGACTGGCCTGCGGAATGGCCGGGATCAAGCCGGCCACGGCTCCGGGCGCTGGCCATAGCTGACGTAGAGCGGATGGCGCGGGTGGCCGTCGCGAGTCAGGCCCAGGTGGTGCAGCGGCTTGCCGGTTGCGCGCAGCAGGGCCTCCACCGCAGGACCACGGTCCAGATGCGCGCCGTGGCTGCCCCAGGCGCAGACGATTCGGTCGGCCCAGGGTGCGCTATCGGCGATGGCGCGGTCGTTCAGCGGGCCCACCGGATCGGCCTCGGCGCGCATCACCTTGGGGTCGGTGGCGCGGAAGGCGAAGATGTTGCAGACCCGGAACGCGCCGAAACCCAGCGTGCGGGCGCGGCGTTCGCAGCGCTCCACCGTGGGGTCGTTCTGCACCTCGGTCGCGGTCGAGGGGTTGAGCATCACGAACAGCGCCCGCGGCCCCGACCCCCATTCGCGGGTCAGCAGGTAACGGTAGCGTTCGCAGGGCGAATAGACCGCCACGCTGGCCGCGTCGCCCTTCTGATGCTGGCGGGTGATCAGACCGGCGTCATCCATGAACGAACACCCGGCTGGGGTGCAACTCACCCGCCTTGTAGATACCCACGGCCACGGCGCGGCCCTGATGGCTGGCCCAAGCCTCCTCGCCATATTCGGCGTCTGAAGCGATGACCATGCCGGGGTTGCCGTTTCGCAGTCGCGCCGCGCCCTCGGCCGTGGCGGGCAGTTCGGGCAGGTCAGCCAGGCCGTCCTCCAGCGGACGCAGGTGCGCATCGAGTTCGGGCGTCTTCGCCAGCCGGTCGATGTCTTCCAGCGAAACTCCGTCTTCGGCGTCAAACGGCCCCGACCATGTGCGGCGCAGGGTGACGACATGGCCGTGGCAGCCTAGTACCGCGCCTAGGTCGCGGGCGATGGAGCGGACGTAGCCGCCCTTGCCGCAGACCATCGCCAGTTCGACGTGATCGGCATCGGGCCGCACGATCATCGTCAGGCTTTCGACCCAGAGCGGCCGGGCGGCCAGATCCATCGTTTCGCCACCGCGGGCGATATCATAGGCGCGTTCGCCTTCGACCTTCACGGCGGAAAACTGCGGCGGCACCTGCATGATCTCGCCCCGGAACGCTGCGAGCGCGGCCTCGATCTGCTCATCTGTCGGGCGCGCGGTACTTTCCGCGATTACCGTGCCCTCGGCATCATCGGTGGTGGTGGCCTGACCCAGCCGAACGGTGAAGCGGTAGCATTTCAACGCGTCGGTAATGTAGGGAACCGTCTTCGTCGCCTCGCCCAAGGCCACGGCCAGAACGCCGGTCGCCGCCGGGTCCAGCGTGCCGGCATGGCCCGCCTTCTGCGCGTCAAAGGCCCACCGCACCTTGTTCACCACGGCGGTCGAGGTGATGCCGGCGGGCTTGTCCACCACCAGCCAACCCGAAATCGCGCGCCCCTTGCGCTTGCGTCCCATCGTCGTCTCCGTTCGGTCAGGCCGGGCGGCTTAGCCGCCGCCTTGGGGCGCGTCAACCGGCACCACTGTACCCACGATCGGACCCAGCGGGCGGCCCCGGTCGCTGCGGTTCAGTGCGGGCGCATGCAGGCGCGAGACGTTGCCATCGAAGTAAAGCGCATCCGGCGTGCCCAGCCCGTCGCGGAACAGCCGCGCGAATTCGTGGAAGGTGACGCGCCGATCCGAGATGGCGAAAAGCGCCCGCTGGCCGTCCGGCGTGACGCCGACTCCGTTGCGAACGTAGCGCGAGGTCGCATCAACCAGAAACCGGGGATGCAACTCACCGCCGATCACCAGCATCGGGCCGGATTGCGTCGCATAGCGGCAGTCAGGCGGCGCCTCGGCAAAGACGCGGCTTTCGATCACGGCAAAGCTGTCCGGTCCGATGCAGAACACGCCGTTGGGGCGCATGCCGAAATTGCCCGGTCCGTCGGCGGTGACGATGCGCGCCACCTCGCCATCCGGGTCGCGGTAAAGGCCGACGGGGCTGCGGTCGGCATGATACATTCCGGCGTTCATGGCAAAGCCGAGCCGCATCCCCTCGGTCGCCAGCGCACTGTCGATCCGGTCGAAGCCGCCGAATGGCATGCCATCGGGGGCCGTCAGGAACAGGCGCAGGTCGTGGTCCAGACCGACCTCGCAGACGGTGTAGCCCTGCCCGTCATGGGTCAGGCGCTGGCAATCGGTCGCCTGGGCGGGTCCCGTCGCACCTGCTGCCAGCAGCAGCGCCAGCGCACTACGCAGGATCATCGCTTCCGGCTTCGACATCCCGGCGCACGGTATCGTCGGCGAGCAGCCGGCGCGTCTCGTCCATGCGGTCATAGGTTTCGTCCAGCGCAAAGCGGATCTCGGGTGCGAACTTCAGCGTCAACTGCTTAGCCACGACCCGGCGCAATTCGCTCTTGTTCCGCCGCAGGGCCGCCAGAGCGGTCTCTGCCTCGCGACCACCCAGCGGCATGACGAAAGCCGTCGCCACCTTCAGATCGGGCGAGGCGCGCACCTCACCCACGGTGATCGACAGGCGGGTCAGGTCGGGGTCGTGGATGTCGCCCCGTTGCAACGCGTCGGACAGCGCGCGCCGGATCAACTCGCCCACGCGAAGCTGCCGTTGCGAGGGGCCGGAGGAGCTTTCGAAACGTTGTGCCATGGCCTGCCATGTAGGCGATGGCGCGCCGTCCCGCAACCGAGGCTTTGCCATCCCGCGCGCGCCCGGCTAAATGCAGCGCAGCAAAGGGGGCGGGCATGGCGGAAAAGCCGGGAGTGGTCATCACCGGGGTATCGGGTCGCATGGGGCAGATGCTGCTGCGCCTGATCGCCGAGAGCGATGCATTGCAGTTGCACGCCTGCCTCGAACGGCGCGGGCACGACTGGATCGGGCAGGATGCGGGCATCGCCGCCGGGCGCGCGCCGCTGGGCGTGCCGGTCACCGACGATGCGGCGGCGGCCTTTGACGGCGCGCAGGCGGTGATCGATTTCACTGCGCCGCCCGCCAGCGTCGATTTCGCCGCGCTTGCCGCGCAGGCTGGGTGCGCGCACATCATCGGGACGACGGGGTTCTCCGAGGTCGATCTGGCGCGCATCGCAGACGCCGCGCGCGACACGGTCATCGTGCGCGCGGGCAACATGAGCCTTGGCGTCAACCTGCTGGTGCAACTGACCCGGCAGGTTGCTGCGGCACTGGATGCCGATTTCGACATCGAGGTGGTGGAGGCGCATCACCGCATGAAGGTCGATGCACCATCCGGCACGGCGTTGATGCTGGGGGCCGCGGCCGCCGAGGGCCGCGGCGTTGCGCTGGGGGAGGTGTCGGACGGCGGGCGCGACGGGATCACCGGGGCGCGCGGACGGGGGCATGTCGGGTTTTCTGCGATCCGCGGCGGCGACATCGTGGGAGAGCATGACGTGATCTTTGCCGGAGAGGGCGAGCGGATCGTGCTGCGCCACATCGCCACCGACCGGGCGCTTTTCGCACGTGGCGCGCTGAAGGCGGCGCTCTGGGCACAGGGGCGGGCGCCGGGGGAATATGACATGCTGGATGTTCTGGGGTTGAAGGCCGGGTGATCCGGTTCCGGTCGGGCTGCGTAGAACAGCCCGAGAGGTTAAACCGGAGACTGACATGATCGTGCGCGCAGCTGCCCTCGCCCTTGCCGTCGCCGTGGCGGCCCCCGCCGGAGCGTCCGAGTTCCGGCAGGTGACCAATCCGCAGGAATTCGTGTCGCTGATTGGCGGCAAGGCGCTGACGCGTCTGGGCATCCGGCTGGAAGTATCGCCCGAGGGCGAGATAACTGGCCGCGCCTTTGGCCGGCAAGTAACCGGGCAGTGGAACTGGAACGGAAGCTACTTCTGCCGGGTGATGTACGCCGGCAGCACCGAGATACCGGCCAACTGTCAGGCCGTACTGGTGAGCGGCGATACGGTGCGATTTATTTCGGACCAAGGGCAGGGCGAATACGCCGACCTTCGCTTGCGCTAGAAATCGACCGCCAGCCCCTTTTTCTCCCAGTCGCCGTAGCGCACCGGTTCCGGCCCGTCACGACCGCCCAGTTCGGGGGGCAAGTCGATCGGCTTGGCCGCCTTCCGCCGCGCCTCGGCCTCGGCCAGTGCGCGCTGCGCGGCGGGAGGAACGACTTCGGGGGCTGGATCGGTCATTGGCGGCGTCCTTGTCAGGCTGTGACCGGTGATATACCCCGCGGGCGGATCGGGGCAAGCGGGGCGCGGCATGGCGGAGCACGGACAGGGGATCGCCCCGCGGCGCGCGGCGCTGGCGCTGATTGACGGCGTTCTGGGCGATGGGCGCAGCCTGTCGGACCTGATTGACGCTTCAGACTCTCCGATCGCTTCCCTTTCTCCGCCTGACCGGGCGCGGGCGCAGCGGCTGGCGATGGCCACGTTGCGGCAGTTCGGGCGGGCAGATCGGCTGCTCGGCCCGCATCTGCGCCGCCGGCCGCCGCTGACCATTCACAACCTGCTGCGGCTGGCGCTGTGCGAGGTGTTCGTCGAAGGGGGCGCGCCGCATGGGGTGGTCAACGCGGCGGTGACGCTGGCGCGGATGGGGCGCGAGACTCAGCGGGCGGCGGGGATGGTCAATGCGGTGCTGCGCCGGACGGCGGCGGAGCCGGTGGAGCGGTGGGGGGCGCTGCCGGTGCCGGAACTGCCGAAGTGGCTGCGGAAGCCGCTGGTCGATGCCTATGGCAAGGTGGTGGTGCAGGGGATCGAGGCGGCGCATCTGGCGGGTGCGCCGCTGGACCTGACGCTGATGCGAGATCCTGTGCCCGAGGGAGAGGTACTGCCGACGGGCAGCCTGAGGCTGGCGGGGGTTGGGGCGGTCAGTGCCTTGCCGGGGTTCGAGGCGGGGAACTGGTGGGTGCAGGACGCGGCGGCGGCGCTGCCGGCGCGGGTGCTGGCGGTCAGGGCGGGGGAGCGGGTGCTGGACCTGTGCGCGGCGCCGGGGGGGAAGACCTTGCAGCTTGCGGCGGCGGGGGCTGCGGTGACGGCGCTGGATATCTCTGGCCCGCGTTTGGGGCGGTTGCGGGAGAATCTGGACCGCACCGGGCTGCGGGCGGAGGTGGTGCAGGCGGATGCGCTGGATTGGGTGCCGGGGGCGCTGTTCGATGCGGTGCTGCTGGATGCGCCCTGTTCCGCCACCGGGACGATCCGGCGGCATCCGGATTTGCCGTATGTTCGGGACGGGTCGGAGATTGCCGGGCTGGCCGATTTGCAGGCGCGGCTGATTGATCGGGCGCTGAGTTTTCTGAGGCCGGGGGGGCGGCTGGTGTTCGCCACCTGCTCGCTGCTGCCTGCGGAGGGGGAGGGGCAGGTTGCGGCCGCTTTGGCCCGGCATCCGGGGCTGGAGGTGACGCCCGGGGCGCTGGCCCTGCCGGGAGTGGAGGCGGGGTGGATTTCCCCCGAGGGCGGGCTTCGGCTGAGGCCGGATTTCTGGGCAGAGCGGGGCGGGATGGACGGGTTTTTCATCGCGGCCTTTCGCTGGGCTGGGGCCGTATAGGGGGGCGTGCACGGCATGTGCACGCGTGCACAAAACATCAAGGCATTGATATTAAAAGAAATCCCGTTTTTTGTTTACGTGCACTTAACCATTGCCACGGCCGCCCAAGGGGCAGGACGGCGCGTGACAGCCCCGGCCCGCACGGCTAGAATCCGCCGATGGGCAGCGGGACCGACAGATGAGTGAGGGCACCGGCTGGGCGGCGCGGCGGCGGCGGTTCCTGAACCGCTGGCACGCCTGGCGCTGCACGCACACCCGCCTGTCGCCCGAACTGGCCGCGATACCCGATCCGCCGGCGGCGGGCGACGTGGCCCGTGGCCGGTCGCTGGTGCAGGGCCGGGTGCAGCTTGGCGGGCGGCGGCTGACGCTGGGGCCGGGGCAAGGCCCCTGGCAGGCGGCGGTGCCGGGTGCGGTGATGCAGCGCGCGCTGCACGGATTCGTCTGGCTGGACGATCTGGCGGCGCTGGGCACGCCCGCGGCGCAGGCGCTGGCGCGGGGCTGGGTGCGGGACTGGATCGCCAGCCACGGCCGCGGCGGCGGGCCGGGCTGGACGCCGGTGGTGACGGCCGACCGGCTGGGCCGGATGCTGGGCCATGCAGAGATGCTGATGGCGGGCGCGGATGGCTGCCCGCCCGGCCCCTATCTGCGGCTTCTGGGCCAGCAGGCGCTGTTCCTTTCGCGGCGCTGGCACGCGGCGGCGCCGGGGCTGCCGCGCATCGCCGCGCTGGCCGTGCTGATCGAGGCGGGGCTGATGCTGCGCGGCCTGCCGCCGCTGGTGCCCGCCGCGCTGAAGGCGCTGGCGCGGCATTGCGACGAGGTCATCGACGCCGACGGCACGATCCCCAGCCGCAACCCCGAGGAACTGGCCGAGATCTTTGCCCGCCTTGCCCGGCTGGCGGCGGTGCTGACCGAGGCCGGGCAGCGGGCAGAGCTATCCCATGCCGAGGCGCTGGCGCGGATGGCGCCGGTGCTGCGCGCGCTGCGCCATGCCGATGGCGGGCTGGCGCGGTTCAACGGCGGCGACCGGGGCGAACCGGGGCGGCTGGATGCGGCGCTGGCCATGGCGCGGGTGCGCCCCGGCCAGATGCAACAGATGGCGATGGGCTATGCGCGCCTGTCCACCGCCCGCACCACGGTCATCGCGGATGCCGCCCCGCCGCCGGGCGGCGCGGCGGCGCGCACCGCCCATGCGGGCACGCTGGCCTTCGAGATGACATCGGGGCGGCGGCCGGTGATCGTGAACTGCGGGTCGGGGCTGGCCTTTGGCACCGATTGGGCGCGGGCGGCGCGCGGCACCGCGTCCCATTCGACGCTGGACCTGCAGGGCCACCCCTCGTCCCGGTTCGGCAACCGCAAGGACGGCACCCCGGACGAGCCGATGGCCGAGGGGCCGGGCCGGGTGAGCACGGCTGCGACCCGCGGCCCCGAGGGCGCGACCCTGCGGATGAGCCATGACGGCTGGCGCGCGACGCTGGGGCTGGTGCATCGGCGCGAACTGACCCTGTCGCGCGACGGGCGGGCACTGTCGGGCGCCGACATGCTGCACGCGCCCGAGGAGGCCGACCGCGCGCGGTTCCATCGGCTGTTCACCAAGGGCCAGCGCACCGGCCTGCCGATGGCGCTGCGATTCCACCTGCATCCCGATGTGGGTGCCGATCTGACCGATGACGAGATCGTGATCCTGCGGCTGAAAAGCGGCGAGGCATGGGAGTTCCGCTTTGACGGGCCGGGGCGGTTGAGTCTTGAGCCTTCGGTCTATCTGGACCCGTCGCGGGCCGAGCCGGAGAATGCGTGGCAGATTGTTGTATCGGCGGTTGCCCGCGACTACGAGACCGGCATCGTCTGGACGCTGGCGAAAGCACAGGATACCCCCAGCCTGATCCGCGACCTTGCCGGGCAGGAGGTGCTGCCCGACCCCGCGGAATGACGGTGACGGAACGAAGCGCGAAGGATTCTGCCCGATGACCAACCTCGTCCCGATCGGCCGCGCGCTGATTTCCGTTTCCGACAAGACCGGGCTGGTGGAATTCGCCCGCGCACTGGCCGGGGCGGGGGTCGATCTGATCTCGACCGGGGGCACGGCATCGGCCCTGCGGCTGGCGGGGCTGAAGGTGCGCGACGTGTCCGAGGTGACGGGTTTCCCCGAAATGATGGACGGCCGGGTGAAGACGCTGCACCCGATGGTGCATGGCGGGCTCTTGGCGCTGCGCGACGATGACGAGCATCTGGTGGCGATGGTGGCCCACGGGATCGAACCGATCGACCTGCTGGTGGTGAACCTTTATCCGTTCGAGCAGACGGTGGCGCGCGGTGCATCCTATGACGACTGCATCGAGAATATCGATATCGGCGGGCCGGCGATGATCCGCGCGGCGGCGAAGAATCACCGCTTCGTCACCGTGCTGACCGACCCCGAGGATTATGCCGGGCTGCTGGACCAGATGGCGGCCCATGACGGGGCGGTGCCCTATGGATTCCGGCAGAAGATGGCGCAGATCGCCTATGCCCGCACCGCTGCCTATGATGCGGCGGTCAGCGGCTGGATGGCGGGTGCGCTGAAGGAGGCGGCACCGCGCCGGCGGGCGCTGGCCGGCACGCTGGCCCAGACCCTGCGCTATGGCGAGAACCCGCATCAGGCGGCGGCGTTCTATGTCGATGGGTCGAACCGGCCCGGCGTGGCGACGGCGCGGCAGTGGCAGGGCAAGGAGCTGAGCTACAACAACATCAACGACACCGATGCGGCGTTCGAACTGGTGGCGGAGTTCGGCGGCGAGGGGCCGGCCTGCGCGATCATCAAGCATGCAAATCCCTGCGGCGTGGCGCGGGGGGCGACGCTGGCCGAGGCTTACGGGCGCGCCCATGACTGTGACCGGACCAGCGCCTATGGCGGGATCGTGGCGCTGAACCGGCCGCTGGATGCCGAGACCGCCGAGAAGATCGTGGAGATCTTCACCGAGGTGGTGATCGCGCCGGGCGCGGACGAGGCCGCGCGGGCGGTCTTCGCCGACCGGCGCAACCTGCGCCTGCTGACGACCGAGGGGCTGCCCGACCCGGCGGCGCGGGGGCTGGCACTGCGGCAGGTGGCGGGGGGCTTTCTGGTGCAGGACCGCGACAATGGCCGGATCGGCGCGGGCGACCTGAAGGTGGTGACGAAGCGCGCACCCAGCGAGGCCGAGATGGCCGATCTGCTGTTCGCCTGGCGGGTGGCGAAGCATGTGAAATCGAACGCCATCGTCTATGTGAAGGACGGCGCGACGGTGGGTGTGGGCGCGGGGCAGATGAGCCGGGTGGATTCGACCCGGATTGCCGCGCGGAAAGCGCAGGACATGGCCGAGGTGCTGGGGCTGGCAGAGCCGCCCACGATGGGATCGGTGGTGGCGTCAGATGCGTTCTTCCCCTTCCCCGACGGGCTGATGGCCGCGGCCGAGGCGGGCGCGCGGGCGGTGATCCAGCCCGGCGGGTCGATGCGCGACGACGCGGTGATCGCGGCGGCGGATGCGGCGGGGCTGGCCATGGTGTTCACCGGCCAGCGGCATTTCCGGCACTGAGGATGCGGGTGCTTTGGCTGACCGCCGCGGCGGTGTTCGTGCTGGACCAGATCAGCAAGTATTACGTGGTGCAGGTGCTGGACCTGAAGACGGTGCGGGCGATCGACGTGGTGCCGCCGTTCCTGAACCTGCGGATGGCGTGGAACACCGGCGTCAACTTCGGCCTGCTGTCGGGGGGCGCCGACGTGATGCGCTGGGTGCTGATCGCGCTGGCGCTGGCGATCTCGGGCTGGGTCTGGTGGTGGATCGGGCGAGAGGGCGACCGGCCGCTGGTGCAGGTGTCGGGCGGGCTGCTGGTGGGCGGCGCGCTGGGCAATGTCGTGGACCGGCTGGTCTATGGCGCGGTGGCGGATTTCCTGAACATGTCGTGCTGCGGCATCGTGAACCCCTTTGCCTTCAACGTCGCCGACATCGCGATCTTTGCCGGCGCCATCGGGCTGATCCTGTTCTCGGGCGGCAAGAAGACCCCGTGACGCCCCCCAAGCTTTGCGCTAAAGAGGGGCCAAGAACCGAAAACCGGACGGATGACGGAGGCTTTGATGCGGGCAGGACGGGGGATCATCGCCATGGCGCTGGTCGCAGGCGTCGCGGCCTGTTCCATGCAGCGCGACGAGCCGAACCTGATGAACATCGCCGCCTCGACCGATCGGCCGGACGAATTCGCCATTGTGCCCAACAAGCCGCTGGAACTGCCCGACGACATGGCCGCGCTGCCTGAACCCACGCCGGGCGGTGCGAACCGGGTCGATCAGACCCCGCTCAGCGATGCGGTCGCGGCGCTTGGCGGCAATCCGGCCTCGGTCGCCCGTGGCGGCGTTCCCGCGACGGACGGCGCCATCGTCGCCCATGCCACGCGCCAGGGCGCAAACCCCGGTATCCGCGAGCAGCTTGCGGCAGAGGATCTGGAATATCGCCGGCGCAACGACGGGCGAATTCTTGAGCGGCTGTTCGGCGTGAACGTCTATTACCGCGCCTATGGCCCGCAGTCGCTGGACCAGCACGCCGAACTGGAACGCTGGCGCCGCGCCGGGGCGCGCAACGTCGGCGCTCCGCCCGACCCGCGCTAGCACCGCTCACATCGCTGTAGGGCGGGGTTGATCTTGGCCCCCCAGACCGTAGCTTTGCTGCAAGCGGAATTTCGGGAGGTTCGGGGATGAGGCGCCTTGTCGGTCTGGCGGTTCTTTGTGTGGCGCTGCTGTCCCTGCCGCTGCGGGCCGAGCCGATCACCGAATTCAGCCTGTCGAACGGCATGCAGGTGGTGGTGATCGAGGATCACCGCGCCCCGGTCGTCGTTCACATGGTCTGGTACCCGGTGGGTGCCGCGGACGAGCCGCCGGGCAAGTCGGGCATCGCGCATTTTCTGGAACATCTGATGTTCAAGGGCACGGCCACAACGGGACCGGGCGAGTTCTCGGCCGTGGTCGAGGCGCAGGGCGGGCGCGACAATGCCTTCACCTCGTGGGATTACACCGGCTATTTCCAGCGCGTCGCCGCCGACCGGCTGGAGCTGATGATGGAGATGGAAGCCGACCGGATGGTCAACCTGACCCTGCCCCCGGCCGAGGTTGAGACGGAGCGCGACGTCATTCTGGAGGAGCGCGGGCAGGTGGTCGAAAGCCGCCCCGGCGCCGTCTTCCGTGAATTGCAGCGTGCGGCGCAGTATCTCAACCACCCCTATGGCACGCCGATCATCGGCTGGCGGCACGAGATGGAGGGGCTGACGCGCGAGGATGCGCGGGCCTTTTACGACGCGCATTATGCCCCGAACAACGCCATCCTGATCGTGGCGGGCGACGTCACGCCGGGAGAGGTGCGCGAGATGGCCGAGCGCCATTACGGCGCGATCCCCGCGCGCGAGGGCGTCGGGCCGCAGCCCCGCCCGCAGGAGCCGCCGCAACTGGCCGAGCGGCGATTCACCTATGCCGATGCCCGCGTCAGCGAGCCGCTGGTGTCACGCAGTTACCTTGCGCCGCCGCGCCGGTCGGGCGCGCAGGAAGAGGCGGCGGCGCTGCTGGTGCTGGCGGAACTGCTGGGCGGGTCGTCGGCCACATCGGTCTTTGGCCGGGCGCTGGAATTCGACGAGCAGATCGCGCTACACACCTCGGCCTGGTATGGCGCGACCTCGCGCGATACCTCGACCTTCACCGTGAACATCGCGCCGCAGCCCGGCGTGACGCTGGTAGAGGCCGAGGCGGCGATGGATGCGGTGATAGAGCGGTTTCTGACCGAGGGCGTGGACGCGGGCCAGCTTGAACGGATCAAGACCCGCATCCGCGCGTCTGAAATCTATGCGATGGACGATGCCGCCGCGCGCGCCCGGCGCTATGGCGCGGCGCTGACCTCTGGCCTGACGGTCGAGGATGAACGTGCCTGGTCCGAGGTATTGCAGGCGGTGACGGCCGAGGATGTGCTGGAGGTGGCGCGCAATGTGCTGGACCGGCGGCAGGCGGTGACCGGCTGGCTGGTGCGGGACGAAAGCGAGGTGACGCAATGATCCGGTTCCTCGCGTCGCTGACCGTTGCGCTGCTGCTGGCGCTGCCGGCGCGGGCCGAGGTGGAGATCACCGAAGTGACCTCTCCCGGCGGGGTCTATGCGTGGCTGGTCGAGGAGCCGTCGATCCCGTTCGTCGCGCTGGAGCTTGAGTTTCGCACCGGCAGCCAGATGGACCCGGAGGGCAAGCGCGGGGCGGTGAACCTGATGACCGCGCTGCTGGAGGAAGGCGCGGGCGATCTGGACAGCCGCGGCTTTGCCGAGGCCGCGGAAGCACTGGCCGCGAGCTATCGCTTCCGGTCGTCGGACGAGGCGATTTCCGTCTCTGCCCGGTTCCTGTCGGAAAACCGGGATCAGGCCGTGGCGCTGCTGCGGCTGGCACTGGCTGAGCCACGGTTCGATACGGATGCGGTGGAGCGGGTGCGCGGGCAGGTGCTGTCGTCGATCCGGTCCGATGCGGTGAATCAGAATGCCCTGGCGTCCGAGGCGTTCAACGCGCTCGCCTTTGGCGACCATCCCTTCGGCACGTCGCAGAACGGAACGGTCGAAAGCGTCACGGGGCTGACCCGCGACGACCTGATCGCCGCGCACGAGATGACGCTGACGCGCGAGCATCTGTTCGTTTCGGCCGTGGGGGATATCACGCCCGAGGATCTGGGGCTGCTGCTGGACGATCTGCTGGGCGACCTCCCAGCCGAGGGGCCGGCGCGGCCCGAGCCGCCGGGCGTGGCGCTGACAGGGGGCGTGACGGTGGTGCCCTTTGACGCGCCGCAATCGGTGATCGCCTTTGGCCATGCCGGCATCCACCGCGATGACGACGATTTCTTTGCCGCCTTCCTGATGAACGAGATCCTGGGCGGCGGACGCTTTGGCACAAGGCTGATGAGCCAGCTGCGCGAGGCACGCGGCCTGACCTATGGCGTTGGCACCGGCCTGTCGTTGCGCGAGGGGGCGGAGTTGATGGCGGGGCGCTTTTCCACCTCGAACGACCGCGCGGCCGAGGCCATCGATCTGGTGCGGCGCGAATGGTCGCGGCTGGCGGCCGAGGGGGTGAGCCGGCTGGAGCTGGAGCGGGTGCAGACCTATCTGACCGGCGCCTATCCGCTGCGTTTCGACGGCAATGCGACCATCGCGCGGATTCTGGTGGGGATGCAGGCCGACGGGCTGCCCATCGACTATGTGGAAACCCGCAACGACAAGGTGATGGCGGTGACGCTGGAGGATATCACCCGCGTCGCCCGGCGGCTGCTGGATGCCGACGGGCTGCGCTTTGTCGTGGTCGGCCGGCCCGAGGGCGTGGAAGCGGTGAACTGAGCCGATCCTGCGCTTGGCCGAATCTGCGCGCCATGCTAGGGCTTGTGGCATGAACGCCGAAAGCCCCAATATACCGCGTGTCCCGCCCGCAATCCGGCAGCTGGACGAGGCCACTGCCAACCGCATCGCGGCGGGCGAGGTGGTCGAGCGGCCGGCGTCGGCGGTCAAGGAACTGGTGGAGAATGCGCTGGATGCGGGCGCGGGGCGGATCGAGGTGACGATCGCCGAGGGCGGCAAGGCGCTGATCCGGGTGGCAGACGATGGCCACGGGATGACGGCGGCGGATCTGCCGCTGGCGCTGTCGCGGCACGCCACGTCCAAGATCGACGGGTCGGATCTGCTGGCGATCCACAGCTTCGGCTTTCGCGGAGAGGCGCTGCCGTCCCTTGGCGCGGTCGGCCGGCTGACCATCACCAGCCGGGCCGAGGGGCAGGAGGGCGCGGCGATCACGGTCACCGGCGGAAGGATCGGGCCGGTGAAGCCCGCCGCCCTGTCGCGCGGGACGGTGGTGGAGTTGCGCGACCTGTTCCACGCCACGCCCGCGCGGCTGAAGTTCCTGCGCACCGACAGGGCCGAGACGCAGGCGGTGACAGAGGTGGTCCGGCGCCTCGCGATGGCCGAGCCGCATGTCGCCTTCACCCTGCGCGACGCCTCGGGCGGGGGCGAGGGGCGGCTGCTGTTCCGCGCCGATGCCGAAACGGGCGATCTGTTCGACTCCCTGCGCGGACGACTTGGCCGGGTGATGGGGGCCGAGTTCATCGACAATGCCCTGCCCATCGCAGCAGACCGTGACGGCCTGTGGCTGACCGGCCATGCCGGGCTGCCCACGGCGGCGCGGGGCGCGGCGGTGGCGCAGTTCCTGTTCGTCAACGGCCGCCCGGTGCGCGACCGGATGCTGCTGGGCGCGCTGCGGGCGGCCTATACCGACCTGATCCCGCGCGACCGGCACCCGGCGGCGGCGCTTTACATCGACTGCGATCCGCAACTGGTGGACGTGAACGTGCACCCCGCCAAGGCCGAGGTGCGGTTTCGCGATCCGGGGCTGGTGCGCGGCCTGATTGTCTCGGCCCTGAGGCATGCGCTGGCCGGGGCGGGGCAGCGGTCGGACACGCGCATCGCCGCCGGCGCGCTGGGGGCGATGCGGCCCGAGAGCCCGCCGATGCCGCAACCGACGCGGCCAATGATCCCGCGGCCGTCATCCGCCGCGCTGGCTGCTGCCCAGACGGCGCAGGCGCCGGATTTCGGTTTTGCCGACAGCGCGCGGGTCTTTGACGAACCGGCCGAACCGGCACTGGCGGCACCGCTTGGCGCAGCGCGGGCGCAGGTGCATGGCACCTATATCATCGCCCAGACCGCGCAGGGCATCGTCATCGTGGATCAGCACGCCGCGCATGAGCGGCTAGTCTACGAGAGGCTGAAGGCACAGTTGCGCGAAAACGGCGTGGCAGCGCAGGCGCTGCTGGTGCCCGAGATCGTGGACCTGCGCCCCGACGAGGCGGCCTTGCTGCTGGATCTCACAGACGATCTGGCCCGGCTGGGTCTGACGGTGGAGCCGTTCGGCGGCAGCGCCGTCGCGGTGCGCGAGACCCCGGCGGCGCTGGGGCCGGTGGAGGCCGCCGGGTTGCTGCGCGACATTTTGGACGAACTGGCTGACCTGGGTGAAAGCGCGGGCTTACAGGCGCGTCTGGATGCGGTGCTGTCGCGGATGGCCTGTCACGGATCGGTCCGCGCCGGTCGGCAGCTCAGGGCCGAGGAGATGAATGCGCTGCTGCGCGAGATGGAGGCAACGCCCCATTCCGGCCAGTGCAACCACGGCCGGCCAACCTGGGTAGAGCTGCCGCTGACGGATATCGAGAAGCTGTTCGCCCGCCGCTGACGGGTGCAGCCCCCGCCCGGTCAGAAGCAGCCCGCTTCAGATCCGCAGGAAACACTGAGCTATCCGCGGCAGGAAGGCGTTGAACCGCAGCTTTGCATCGGTCGCGGCCAGGCAGATGCAGGCCGGCCCCGGTTCGGCCACGGGCGTGTGTTCCATCGTCTGGTCGGCGATCTCGATATCGCCGGGGCCGAAGCGGTCCGTCTCGTCCCGGAACGCGCCCTGCAGAACCAGCGTCAGTTCGATGCCATTGTGGCCATGATCGGGGATCGCCACGCCGCCGGGGATATGCAGCAGGCGCACCGTCGCGTCCTTTGACGTGGGCAGGATCGCCTGTTTCACGCCCCCGCCGACCGGACGCCAGCGCACCGCCGAGAGATCACCACCGACATAGTCCTGCAGCGGCGTGGGAAAGATGCCGCGGGCACGCGGGATCAGTTCCTTGCTCTGACTGGGCTGCGCCGCGATCAGCCGCATCGTCGCCTCCAGGCTGCCGGTGGGCATGGCCGCCGTGCCGCAGTCCTCCAGCACCGCGCCGCCCACGGCGTCGAACTCTGCCAGCCGCGCCCGGCAGTCGTCGCACATCGACACATGCGTCGCCACCACGAGGTTGAACGCCTCGGGCAGGGTGCCGGCCGAATAGGCCATCAGCAGCCGGTCGTCGAGGTGATGCCGTATCTCCATCATCGCTTGCCTTAACTCATCCTGTGGCGCAGCCGTTCCAGCGCCAGCCGTATCCGTGACTTGATCGTGCCCAGCGGCAGACCGGTTTCCGCAGCGATCTCGGTATGCGACAGGTCGCCGAAATATGCCCGTTCGATCAGATCGCGCTGTTTCTGGGGCAGTTCCGCAAGGGCGGCCGCCAGTTTCTCGCTTTCCTGCTGAAGCGCCAGAACGTCGGCCTGATCAGGCTCTGGCTCTGGCCCCCAGGGCAGATCCTCAGGCTCTGGCCGCCGCTGCTTGCGCAGCATGTCGATGCGCCGGTTCCGGGCGATCGTGAATACCCAGGTCGCAACGCTGGCCCGCGTCGGATCAAAAAGATGCGCCTTGTGCCAGACCGTTGCCATCACATCCTGCGCGCATTCCTCGGCCAGGGCCTGGGGTGCGCCCCCCTTCATCAGAAACGCCTTAATCCGAGGCGCGAAATGGCCGAACAGGGCGGCAAATGCTGCCGTATCCTGCCGGTCGCGCACTGCAAGCAGATGCGCCACCCATTCCGCCCCATCCGTCTCTGTCTGAGCCACGCGAACCTGTCGTCTTTCGGCTTCCCGATGTTTCCGGCGGCCAGCATAAGCAGGCCGTCCGGGGGATGCATCCGAATATTCGGCGGATCCCGTAGCGTCAAACATGTAACGGATACGCCTCACTGTGCGGGCCGGATCACATTTCCTTGTCGTAATCCGTTTCTCCCGGCCGTGCGTAAGTGTCTGGTAGAAGGGACGGCACCGCTAGGTGCCGCAGACAGGGACAAGGTGGAGTAGCTGATGCCATTTGAAACGGGTGTGACCGCGCCAAGACGGATTGCGGTGGTTGGCGCGGGCATATCGGGGATGGCAGCAGCCCATCTTCTGTCGCAGAGCCACAATGTGGTTCTGTTCGAGGCCGAGGGCAGGCTTGGCGGCCATGCGCGCACGATCTCTGCGGGAAAGCGGGGCGATCAGCCGGTCGATACCGGATTCATCGTGTTCAACCACGCGAACTATCCGCATCTTTCGGACTTGTTCGAAACTCTGAACGTGCCGCTGGCGAAAAGTGACATGAGTTTTGGCGTGTCGATCGATGGCGGAAAGCTGGAATACGGGCTGCGCGACATCGCCACGATCTTTGCGCAGCGGCGCAATGCGGCCAGCCCAAGGTTCTTGGCGATGCTGCGCGATATCCTGCGGTTCAACGCCCGCGCCCGCGAAATGGCCCGCGACCCGGCCATGACAATCGGCGATCTGCTGGCCCGTTTGCGCACCGGGCCGTGGTTTCGCGACTACTATCTGTTGCCGCTGTCGGGGGCGATCTGGTCCACGCCGCTGTGCGGGATCCTGAACTTTCCCGCCGCGGCGCTGGTCCAGTTCTTCGAGAATCACGCGCTGCTGCGCTACAGCAACCAGCACCAGTGGTACACGGTGCAGGGCGGGTCGGTCGAATATGTGCGTCGGCTGGAAGAGGCGATGCGCGCGAAGGGTGCGCAGATCCGGACGGCCACGCCGGTGGCCGCCGTTCGTCGCAGCAATGTGGGCGTGCTGGTGCGCGCCCACGGCGGCGACTGGGAACTGTTCGACGATGTGGTCTTTGCCAGTCACTCCGACCAAAGCCTTGCGATGCTGTCGGATGCGAGCGAGGCCGAGCGTGCCGCGCTTTCCGCCGTGCGCTACCAGCCGAACGAGGCGGTGCTGCATGCCGATCCGTCGGTGATGCCGCGGCGGCGGTCGGTCTGGGCAAGCTGGGTCTATTGCGAACCCGCCGGTCCGCGCCCGGAGAAGATCGATTTGACCTACTGGATGAACTCGCTCCAGCCGATCCCGCAGGACGATCCGATGTTCGTCACGCTGAACTCCAACCGCCCGATCCGCGATGATCTGATCTATGACAGCTATACGTTCCATCATCCCGTCTTCGACGTGGCCGCGATGCGCGCGCAGGCGGCGATCCGGGCGATGAACGGCACCCGCAACACCTGGTTCTGCGGTGCCTGGATGCGCAACGGCTTTCACGAGGACGGCTTTGCCAGCGCGGTCGATGTGGTCGAGGCGATGGGCCGGCAGCAGAGCGAACTGGCCGCGGCATGAGCACGCTGGACCATATCCCGGGGCTGACCTTTCACGGTCGCCGGGGCGGGGTGGAGAACGCGTTTCGCTACGGCGTCGACTATCTGCTGATCGATCCCGAGGATGCGGGGCCGTTTCCCGCGCTGTTTTCCCGCAACCGTGCCAACCTCACCGCGCTGCACGATGCCGATCATGGGGGCACGCCCAAGCAGGGGCGCGGCGTCGCCTGGGTGCGCGAGGTGCTGGCGACCCATGGCTTGACTGCAGCGGACGGGCAGATCCTGCTGATGGCGCAGCCGCGGGTGCTGGGGCATGTGTTCAACCCGGTCAGCTTCTGGCTGTGCCATGGGCGCGAGGGAAGTCTGCGCGCGGTGATTGCCGAGGTGACGAATACCTTCGGCGACCGACACAGCTATCTTTGCACCCACGACGACCAGCGTGCGATCACGCGAGAGGATACGCTGGGTGCGCAGAAGATCTTCCATGTCTCGCCCTTCCAGAAGATCGAGGGTGGGTACACGTTCCGTTTCGACATCCGGGCCGATCGCATTGGCATCTGGATCGACTACTGCGCTGGGAACGGCGGGTTGATCGCGACACTGACCGGACCACGGCGGCCGCTGACCAATGCGGCGATCCTGCGCGCCTGCCTGCGTCGCCCCTTCGGCTCGCGCCGGGTGCTCGGGTTGATCCATTGGCAGGCGCTGAAGCTGTGGTGGAAGGGCGCACGCTACAATCCCCGGCCTGTTCCGCCGGTGGAAGAGGTGACGCGGTGAACCAGGCCGCCACAGCCGGGCGGCTGGCCGGTGCGGGCAACCTGCCGGGCTACGCGGTCTTTGCTGCTATGCTGGCCATGGCGGGGCTGCCGATCTACATCCACGCGCCGAAGTTCTTTGTGGACAGCTATGGCGTCAGCCTTGCGGCGTTGGGCACAACGCTGTTCGTGCTGAGGCTGATCGACTTCGTGCAGGATCCCGCGCTGGGCTGGCTGTCAGAGCGCACCCGCCATCTGCGTGTGCTGACGGTGCCGGTGGCGGTCGGGGTGATGGCGCTGGCGATGCTCGGGCTCTTCGCGGTCACGCCCCCAATCGCGCCGCTCGCCTGGTTCGCAGTGACGCTGATCGCTCTGTTTTCTGCCTTCAGCTTCCTGACCATCAACTTCTACGCCCAAGGCGTGCTCAAGGCCGAGACGATGGGTCAGAACGGCCATGTCCGGCTTGCGGCCTGGCGGGAATCCGGGGCGCTGATCGGCGTTTGTCTGGCCGCTGTAGCCCCGACCGTGCTGGTGCTGGGCGCGGACGCGCCGTTTGCAGTGTTCGCGGTCGGATTCGCACTGGTTGGGCTGGTCGCCGCTGCCGCGATGCGCGGCGAATGGGCGCCCGGCGCTGTGCCACAGGGCGCGGGCTTCCGCGCCGTGCTGGCCGACCCGACCGCCCGACGGCTGTTGCTGATCGCGCTGGTCAACGCCACGCCCGTCGCCGTCACCTCGACCCTGTTTCTGTTCTTCGTCGAAAGCCGCCTGCAGGCACCGGGGATGGAGGGGCCGCTGCTGCTGCTCTTTTTCCTTTCCGCAGCCGTCTCCGCCCCGTTCTGGGGTCGCGCGGCACAGGTATTTGGTCGGAAGAGCACGCTGCTTGCGGGCATGGCACTGTCGATCATCGCATTCGGCTTCGCCGCGACGCTCGGTCCGGGCGACGTGCTTGCCTTCGCCGTGATCTGCATCGCCTCGGGTGCCGCGTTGGGGGCTGACCTCACGCTTCTCGCGGCCATCTTCGCGGGTCGGATGGCGCAGATTTCGCCTTCGGCGGCAGAGGGGTTCGGGCTGTGGTCCTTCGTGACGAAGTTCACGCTGGCCTTTGCCGCGATCGCTATTCTGCCGCTGCTTGAGTCTGCGGGCTTTCGCGCCGGGACGGAGAATCCCGCGCAGGCGCTGGCGATGCTGACCCTGCTTTACGCCATCATCCCCTGCGGTCTGAAACTCGTGGCAATCGCGCTTCTGGCGACGACTGATCTGAAGGAGAATTGAGTCATGGAAATCCTCCTGTCCCTCGTCCTCGGTTTCGCATTGGCCGTCGGCGGCGGCGCGCTCTGGTCGCGCTACGCGGGATTCGCGGCGCAGCGACCCGCTGACTATGCCCAAGCCGTGCCGCAGTTCGATCTGCGCGAGCATCTGTCGGGACCGATCCTGTGCGAAGGCGTGATCTACGGCCCTACGGGGCGCGTCACCTCTCGCTTCGTGGCGGATATGGAGGGGCGCTGGGACGGCAGCAAAGGCACGCTGTCCGAGGTGTTTCGCTACGACAGCGGCACAGTGCAGGAACGCGAATGGCGGCTGACCGTCGGCAACGACGGCGCGATCCGCGCCGAGGCCGAGGATGTTGTGGGCCGTGGCGAAGGGATGCAGCAGGGATCGGCCGTCGTGCTGCGCTACAGGATCCGCCTGCCGGAGGATGCCGGTGGGCATGTGCTGGACACGACCGACTGGATGTATTTGGCGCCGAACGGAACAATCATCAACCGCAGCCAGTTTAGGAAGTACGGGGTCAAGGTTGCGGAGCTGGTGGCGACGATGCGGAAAAAGGCGGCATGAGGGACTGGACGGGGAAACGATACTGGCTTGTCGGCGCGAGCGAGGGGCTGGGCCGCGCGCTGGCCGAGGTGATGAGCCGGGCTGGCGTCGAACTTGTGCTAAGCGCGCGGAATGCAGATCGACTGCAGGAACTGGCAGACAGCCTGCCAGGGCGGTCGCAGGCGATACCGGTGGACGTGTCCGACGCCGAGTCGGTTCGCGCAGCGACGCAGGCCGCGGGAGAGATCGATGGCGTGATCTACCTAGCAGGTGTTTACTGGCCGATGTCGGCAAGGGACTGGGAAGCCGATGAAGCCGTGCAGATGTGCGACATCAATTTCACTGGCGCCATGCGGGTGATGGGGGCGGTGGTGCCGGGATTCGTGGGGCGGGACCGGGGGCATGTGGTGCTGGTTGGCAGCCTGTCGGGCTTTCGCGGGTTGCCAGGGGCCATCGGCTATGCGGCCAGCAAGGCGGGCGTCATGGCGCTGGCGGAATCGATGCAGGCGGATCTGCGCGCTACGGGGGTCGAGGTGCAGTTGGTTAATCCGGGTTTCATCAAGACAAGACTGACCGAGAAGAACGACTTCACCATGCCCTTCATCATGTCACCCGAGGATGCGGCGCAGGAGATGTTCCAGCATCTGACCAGTGACAATTTCAAGAAGAGCTTTCCCACGGTGTTCTCGTGGCTCTTTCGTGGGTCGCAGTTCTTTCCGGACTGGCTTTACTATCGGGTGTTCCGAGGCTGACGCTACGCGGGCTACTCAGGTCCGCGCGGGCGCGAGTTCCGCACTGAGCGGCGAACGGCGGTAGCCTGCCATCAGGTCGTTGAACTTCCCCCCCTGCACGGCGACATGGTCGCGCAGGGCATCGGCGGCGGCGATCCCGTCGCCACGCTCAAGCGCATCCAGCACCGCGCGATGTTCCGTCAGAGATTGTGCCATTCGGCCGCGCACCTGCAACTGCATGCGGCGGAATGGCTTCAGTCGGCGGTGCAGCCGGGTCGCCTCTGCC
Organism: Paracoccaceae bacterium; assembly: GCA_050485905.1. Lineage (GTDB taxonomy): Bacteria > Pseudomonadota > Alphaproteobacteria > Rhodobacterales > Rhodobacteraceae > JAWLCA01. The sequence goes on from JBJHCH010000001.1 coordinate 74,490, forward strand.
GCGAGGAAGCCGTTGCCAGCGGCCGAGTAGATCATTGTGTGGAATTTCTCATTCTCGTCATAGTAGCGGTCGCTGTCGCCTGCATGGACGGCCTGTTCGCAGGCCACGACGGTCGCACGGATCGCATCGATCTGCGCGTCCATCAGGCGCCGCGCCGCAAGCCGACCGCACAGCGCCTCCAGTTCCGCCATCACCTCGAACATCTCCACCACCTCCTCGAACGGCGGGTGGCGGACAAAGGCGCCGCGGCGGGGTTTAAGCTGCACCAGTCCGGAGGCGGCCAGCGCCTGTAGCGCCTCGCGTAAGGGCGTGCGCGAGCAACCGAAATGCGCCGCGAGGCTGACCTCATCCAGCCGCTCGCCATCGGCGAGCGTTCCGGTCAGGATCATCTGCTCAAGCTCAAGGCGAACGCTGTCGCCGCGACGATTATACATGGGGAAAGACTACACGGCGCCCATGTATTCGACAATCGATTTCTTGTATACAAAAAACTTGACTCAGGACACAGACTCGGCTCGAATGGTGTCGCTGTGTCTGGAGGGCGCGGCATCGACCCCGGCGCGTCAACGTGCCCAAGGTTCGCATCACAGGGAGGAAGAGATGAAATTCACACGCGTTGCGGCGGTCGCGGCCGCCTCTACCCTCGCGCTGGGCATCGGCATGGCGCAGGCACAGCAGCTTCGGCTATCGCACCAATGGTCGACCAACGACGTTCGCCACAAGGTTGCGGAGATGGTTGCTGAGGAGGTCGCCGCGGCCGATGTCGGCCTTGATATCCGCATCTTCCCCTCAGCCTCGCTGTTCTCGGCCACCGAGCAGTACACCCCGCTCAGCCGCGGCCAGCTCGACATGACGATCTATCCGCTGTCCTATGCCGGCGGCCAGCGGCCCGAGTTCAACCTGACCCTGATGCCGGGGCTCGTGAAAAACCACGACCACGCGGCGCGGCTGAACGAGTCGCCGTTCATGGGCGCGCTCGAAGAGCTGATGGCAGAAGACGACGTGATGGTGCTTGTCCACGGCTACCTTGCTGGCGGCTTTGCGTCGAAGGAAGGCTGCATCACGCGCCCTGAACACATGGCCGGCAAGACAGTGCGGGCCGCGGGCCGCGCCTTCGAGCAGATGCTAGCCGCGGCCGGGGCGTCGATCTCGTCGATGGCGTCGTCCGAGATCTACAACGGGATGCAGACCGGCGTTCTGGATGCGGTGAACACCTCATCCTCGTCCTTCGTGTCGTTCCGGCTTTACGAGCAGGTGGAATGCTTCACGCCCGCGGGCGACGTGGCGCTGTGGTTCATGTATCAGCCGCTCCTGATCAACAAGACCACCTTTGAGGGGCTGACCGAAGAGCAGCAGCAGGCGCTGCGCGATGCCTCTGCCAAGGCCGAGGCGTGGTATCTTGAGCAAGCCAAGGTGGATGACGCCCAGGCGGTCGAGGTGTTTCAGAACAACGGGGTCGAGATCGCCGAGATGACGGCGGAAGACTTCGATGCCTGGCGCGCCCTTGCGGAGCAGTCGTCCTATGCGAGCTTTCTTGAGGAGGTTCCGAACGGACAGGAACTGCTCGACATGGCATTCGCGGTCGAATGACCTACGCATGAGGCTGGGCCAAGGCCCGGCCGGGTTGCATTCCTTCCGGTCCGCCGTCGCGGGCGGGCCGGTTCTCTGGGGGCGAACGCGTGTCGCGCACCCCGAATGTTCAGCGCAAATGGGAGGGAGGTCCGAATGGCCACCCCACAAGGCAGAGGTGCAGGGCGCAGCGGGGTCGATACCTTCCTGAACGGTGTCGGCTGGATCTCGACCGTTTGCGGCTGGCTATCAGCGGCGATGATCCTCGCCTCGGTTCTGATCACCTGCCAGATGATCTTCGTCCGCTTCATGCTGCGACAGTCGACGATCTGGCAGACCGAAACGGTGATCTACCTGATGATCGGCGCCACCATGCTGGGGCTACCCTATGTCCAGAAGCTGCGCGGTCATGTGAATGTAGATCTGCTGCCGATCTGGCTGCGGCCGGCACCGCGGAAGGCTTTGGCGGTTCTCGTGCTGATTGTCGCGATCGGGGTCATCCTCATGATGGGCTGGTATGCCTACGAGAACTGGCACACCGCCTGGCAGCGCGGCTGGCGCTCGGCCACGGTCTGGGGGCCAAAGCTCTGGGTGCCGTATATTCTGCTTCCGATGGGCTTTGCGCTTTTCGCGCTGCAGATGTTCGCTGATCTGATCGCGCTGCTGACCGGCCGCGACAAGGCCTTTGGCGTGGAGGACGCCTGATGGATCCCCTTGCTCTCGGCGGTCTCGTTGCACTTGTCACGGTGGCGGTGCTCTTCTCGGGCGTGTCGGTTGCGACCGGCCTGCTGATCGTTTCGTCGGGCTTTCTGCTGGTCTTCGACGGGCTGCGATCGCTCGAACTGATGCCCGAGATGTTCTTCGGCAAGCTCAATTCCTTTGCGCTGCTGTCGATCCCGATGTTCATCATCATGGGGGCGGCGATCTCCTCCACCCGCGCGGGTTCGGATCTCTACGAGGCGCTGGAGCGCTGGCTGACCCGGGTGCCGGGCGGGTTGGTGATGTCGAACCTCGGCGCCTGCGCAATCTTCTCGGCGATGTCGGGCTCCAGCCCTGCCACCTGCGCGGCCATCGGCAAGATGGGCATTCCGGAAATGCGCAAGCGCGGTTACCCGGACGAGGTGGCGGCGGGTTCCATCGCGGCGGGCGGAACACTTGGCATCCTGATTCCGCCATCGGTGACGATGATCGTTTACGGCATCGCGACCGAAACCTCGATTGGACGGCTTTTCCTCGCCGGCGTGCTGCCGGGTCTGATGCTTGTGGGCCTTTTCATGGTCTGGTCGGTCTGGTCGACTTGGCGCTCTGGCGGACTCTATGCGCTTTCGGCCCGCAGCTACTCCCTGCGCGAGAGGCTGGAAATCCTGCCGCGGGTGATCCCGTTCCTGCTGATCATCCTGGGGGTGCTCTACGCCATGTACGGCGGTATCGCGACGCCGTCGGAAACCGCGGCGGTCGGCGCACTCCTCTGCCTGGTGATGGCGGTTATCATTTACCAGATGTGGTCGCCCAGATCGCTGTGGGTGGTGCTGCGCGATTCGACCCGTGAAAGCGTGATGATCCTTTTCATCATTGGCGCGGCGGGCGTCTTCAGCTACATGCTGTCGTCGCTCTTCATAACCCAGTCCATCGCGATGTGGATCTCGGAACTGGACGTGAACCGATGGGTTCTGATGGGGGCGATCAACGTCTTCCTGCTGATCGCAGGCTTTTTCCTGCCGCCGGTGGCGGTGATCCTGATGGCAGCGCCGATCCTGCTGCCGATCATCCTGGCCGCGGATTTCGACCCCTACTGGTTCGCGGTGATCCTGACGATCAACATGGAGATCGGGCTGATCTCGCCGCCTGTGGGGTTGAACCTCTATGTGATCAACTCCATTGCGCCCGAGATCAAGCTGAAGACCATTCTCAGGGGGTCGCTGCCCTATGTGGGCTGCATGGTGCTGGCCATCGTGATCCTGTGCTTCTTTCCCGGGATCGCCACTTGGCTGCCCGAGGCGGTGATGGGGCCGGCGCTCTGACCAGCAAGCGGGTGTCGGGCGGATTCCGGACCAAGATGAAGAGGGCAGGGAAATGACGCGAACCGGATTTCTGGGTGACCTGCTGGCGCAACTGATAGAACGGCGCATCGTGCCGTTCCGGGGCGGCGGAGACAGGCCGCTGGATGAGCTTTGCGCAGCATTGATGTCGGGGCGGGGCGAGGTGTCCACCATGCGACGCGCGCGCGAGGTGCTGGCCTGCTATCGTGGCCTGGACGCTGCCGGACGCCGCGGCTTCTTTGAGTTGCTGGCAGATGCCTATGACATCGATCCTGCGACCGTGACCGCAGCCGCTACGGACTATGCCCAGAACCGCGACGCCGTCACGCTGCAGCAGGTGGTTCAGGCGGCCGAGCCGCGGCGGCAGGAACTGTTCCGTCGGTTGAACCACGCCCCAGGCGCTACTGCTGATCTGGTGCGGATGCGCTGCGACCTGCTGGGGTTGATCCGTGAGGTGCCGACGCTGGCACGGGTCGATCTGGATTTCGAGCACCTTTTTGCGTCCTGGTTCAATCGCGGTTTCCTGGTGTTGCGCCAGATTACCTGGGAAAGCCCGGCGCGGCTGCTGGAGAAGATCATCGGCTACGAGGCAGTGCACGAGATCGGTGATTGGGACGAACTGCGCGCCCGGATCGATCCGCCCGACAGGCGCTGCTTTGCGTTCTTTCACCCGGCTATGCCGGACGAGCCGCTGATCTTCGTCCAGGTGGCGTTGGTGAAGGGCGTACCGAACTCCGTTCAGGCGCTGCTGGACCCGGATCGGGCGATCCTCGACCCCGGACAGGTCGATACGGCGACATTCTATTCGATCTCCAACTGCCAGACAGGGCTGAAGGGCATCTCGTTCGGCAATTCGCTGATCAAGCAGGTGGTGGCGCTGCTCCGACAGGAACTCCCCCATCTGCGCAGTTTCGTCACGCTCTCGCCGATCCCTGCGCTGGCAGGCTGGCTGACAGAACAGGCCGAGGCCGGGGACGCAGTGGCGGCACGCTTGCTGGAACTGGCTAGCGCAGGCCCCAACGGATTTGATCCGTCCGCGGACCAGGCGCTTCGTAGGCAGGCAGCGCGTTTCTTGCTGGACGTACGGGGTGTGGGCGATCGTCCGCGCGACCCTGTGGCCAGATTCCATCTGGGCAACGGCGCTCAGGTCTATGACGTCCACGCGCGCGCCGATACCTCGGCGCGCGGTCTGGCGCAGTCCTGCAGCGCCATGGTCAACTACCATTACGATCTGCAGGCATTGGAGCAGAACCACGAAGACTATGCCAGCCGTCACACCGTGATCGCCAGCCGCGCGGTCCGGTCCCTAGCGCGGGCCAAAGCCGACTGGCCGTCGGCTGGTGACCGCGTTGGCGCCGTGACACCAGTGGCCGAGAGCGCGCTGCCGGATGCCGAAGAGGAGACCCGACACTATGACCAACCCGCTCCATGATGCGCTGTTCGCGCCGCTCGTCGGTAGCAAGAGGCCGTTTCTGCACCTTGCTGACAGCCGGGCGATCAGCGGGGACGCCTTTCTTGCAATGTGCGCGCGTGCGGCCCGTGCGCTGGGGGCCATTGGGCTCTCCGCAGGCGATCGGGTGGTGGTTCAGGCGGCCAAGACGCCTCAGATGCTGGCGGCCTATGGCGGCGCGGTGGCGGCCGGCGTCGTGTTCTTGCCGCTGAACACCGCCTATACAGCCGAGGAGGTGTCGTATTTCGTGGGCGACAGCGGGGCCAAGCTTCTGCTCTGCGATCCTGGGGCGGCAGATACCTTGGCCGCGGTGGCGGATCGACATGGAGCGCGACTAGAAACGCTTGGTGGGGGTGGCAGCTTCGACCGGCTGGCCGAAGCGCAGCCCGGTATTTTTCAGGCCGTGGACCGTGATCCGGACGATCTGGCAGCACTGCTATACACCTCTGGCACCACGGGCCGATCGAAGGGGGCGATGCTGACGCAGCGCAACCTGCTGTCCAATGCAGAAGTTCTGACCGAGGTATGGAGATTCACATCCTCTGACATATTGCTGCATGCGCTGCCCGTCTTTCATACCCACGGGTTGTTCGTCGCGACGAACGTGACGCTTCTGGCTGGTGGCTCGATGATCTTCCTGCCGGCGTTCGACGCTGACGCGATGATCGCGACGCTGCCGCAGGCGACCACAATGATGGGCGTGCCGACGTTCTACACCCGTCTTCTGGACGACCCCCGCCTGACCCGCGATCTGGTGGCGCACATCCGGCTCTTCGTGTCCGGCTCAGCCCCGCTGCTGGCAGAGACACATACTGCGTGGGAGGCGCAGACTGGGCATCGCATCCTCGAACGCTACGGGATGACGGAGACGAACATGATCACGTCGAACCCCTATGACGGCGACCGGCGGCCGGGCACAGTCGGTTTCCCCCTGCCGGGGATTGAGGTGCGGATCACTGACCCGGACACGGGTGTGGAACTGGAATCTGGTGAGACCGGCATGATCGAGGTGCGCGGCCCCAACGTCTTCAAGGGCTATTGGCAGATGCCGGAAAAGACCGCCGCAGAGTTGCGCGCGAACGGCTTCTTCATCACCGGCGATCTGGGCCGTTTCGACGACGATGGCTACCTGTCGATTGTCGGCCGGCAGAAGGATCTGATCATCACCGGCGGCTACAACGTCTATCCCAAGGAGGTCGAACTGCTGCTGGACGACGTGCCGGGGGTGAAGGAAAGCGCGGTCATCGGCGTGCCCCACCCCGATTTCGGCGAGGCGGTGATCGCGGTGCTGGTGCCAGAGGCGGACGCCGATCTGGACCTCGATGCCATCGCCGAAGGGCTGCGCCCACAGATCGCCCGGTTCAAGCAGCCCAAGGCCCTGTTCGAGGTCGAGGCGCTGCCGCGCAACACGATGGGCAAGGTCCAGAAAGCCGAGTTGCGCCACCGCTTCCAGGACCAGTTTCGCGCCTGACCCGCCACGGCAGACGACAACCGCCCGGCAGAGCAGGACAATCACCAGCGCGGCGGGCTCAGGTCAGGCGTGCGGGAAAGCCATCGGCGCGCAGATCGGTGCCCAGCAGGTCCTCCAGCAGCTTCGCGATCATCGGCGACTGCGCCGCGCCGCCATAGGCCGCGCGCGCGGCGACATAGGTCTGCTGCGTGGCCGCGGCCAGTTCAAGCGGCACGCCGAACTCTCTTCCAAACCCTAGAGCAAAGCCAAGATCCTTGAGCGCGAGGTCGATGGAGAACGCAACATCGTAGGATCCGTTCAGGATCAATGCACCTTCCGTCTCGTGCACGAAGGAGTTACCGGAAGAGGCGCGTATCGCTTCCCACGACTGCGCCAGATCCAGTCCGCCCCGCCGGGCCAGCATCAGCGCTTCGCCCGTGGCTTTCAGGTGGATGAAGGCCAGCATATTCGTGATGACCTTAATGATCGCCGCTGACCCGAGCTCGCCCATGTAGAACTGTCGGTTGCTGATCGCCTGCAGCGCGGGAAGATGTAGATCGTAAAGATCGCGGGGTCCGCCGGCCAATGCAGTTATCTCACCCCGTGCGGCCAGATGTACGCCGCCCGTGACCGGTGCTTCCAGCACGCGAATGCCATGCTCCGCCGCAAGTGACCCCAGCCGAAGGATGTCATCGCGGCCGAGTGTCGATGTCTCGATCCAGCTTGCCCCCGGGGGCAGTGCGTGCAGCATGGCGCGCAGTATCGTTTCGGAGACGTTCGGAGACGGCAGGCATGTCATCACATGATCGACCTGTCGGGCCAGTTCTGCCGGGCTGTCCGCCCACATAGCCCCCAACTCGAGGTGATGCGCGGCCAACCCGGGGTTGATGTCGTGGACAACGACCTTGAATCCCGCACGCAGCAGACTGGCCGCGAGGTGACCGCCCAGATTTCCGAGTCCGATGAAGCCGTAGATCATACTTTGCCCCGCGTGTCTGATTTCAGTTGCTACGCGTAACAGCATCGGCAGCCGAGATCTCCATCTGATGCACCGGCGGCTTGCGCACGAACTGTTATCATTTCAGAGCGGGAGCGCGGTAGGTCTCATTCGATCCGACGAGCCAATTGATTCGATCATCAAGCTCAGGACTGTGCCTAGGCAGGATCATCGATCATGTGGCCGACTTTGTGTCATACCTGACAGATTTTGAGCGATGTTATTGATCTGGATGTGCGTGGAGGCGGGTACCGGAATCGAACCGGTCTACACGGATTTGCAATCCGCTGCGTAACCTCTCCGCCAACCCGCCTCGGCCGCGATCTGCCTAAGTTCTCGCTTCGGCGCCGTCAAGGTGCAACGCCTACTCAGGGATGAATCGCGGGATATGCGGCAGCGCCTCGCGCATGAAACGCTGCAGGCGTTCGTCGGCGGCGCCCTCAGGCTCGGATGAACTGATCGGGGTGATGAAGCGGACGATGGCGCCGTCGGTGCGGTCAATCATGACACTGTCATAAACAACGCTCAGCTTGGCGGCAAAGTCGTTGGTTATGCGCCGTCCACGTTGTTCGAACCAGTAGTAAACCAACTGCTCCGACAGGCCCTGCTGGATCACGGCGCGATTCACCTTGAATGTGCCGAAGCCGGCATCGGCCATGTCGACCTCATGGGTGGCGAAGCTGGCGATTTCCCAGCCGCCGGCTGGCAGGCAGACCTCGGGCGAGTGGATGCCTGAGCCTTCGGTCTGCTTGTCGTAATAGGCCATGAAGAGATTGACGGTCGCGCCTTGCAACTGGGTCGCGTAGGTCATGTCCAGATAATCGGTTGCGCCGAGAACACGCTCGATTCCGGGGTCCAGAAATGCCTGTCGGCCGGTCCAGTCACCCACCTCGCGCGGGAATATCGAGAAGGGATCGCGCTCGGGCAGCACCGGGTCGCCCGAGCGCTCCGCGACATGGACGACGGCAACTGCCGTGGTCAGTCCCAAAGCGAGACCCAAGCCCAGCGACGGTCGGACGCGTAGCACACGGGCCGAGATTGGGCCGAAGCCGCGGGTGTCAAGATCGATCGCCTGGCTCAGCGGTAGCGGGTTCGGGGTCAGCCTTTGCAGTGAGATCGACACGAGAAACAGGATGCCGATACAGGTGATAAAGATCACCCAGCCCTCGAAGGCATGCAGAAAGCCCTCGGCATGGCCGATGCCGTAGCGGTTCACCAAGACCGCGATCATCCCGATGCGGAACGAATTCATCAGCACCGTCAGGGGCGCGGCCAGCAGGAACAGGAACACCTTGTGCCACATCGGTCCGCGATAGAGGATCGCAAAGAGATAGGTGAAGCTCAGGATCGGGAAGAGGTACTGCAGCCCGGCGCAGGCCTCGGCCACCTGCAGCTTGTAGACTCCGAGGTCGATAATGTTGCCTTCAAGATAGACCGGGATGCCCATCATCCGAACGAAGAAGACACCGATTTCTGACGAGACAGTCTGTAGAAACGCGATCAGCTTGAAATAGACGAACGTCGGCAGTGGCAGCATGAAGATGAGGTGGAACACGGGTAACTGGTGCTTCCGCCCCCGCCCCCATCCGAATACGGTCAGCACCACGCCGCCGACCCAGACGATCAGCCCGTAGGTGGCAAAATGCGGAATGCGCGTCACGTTGCCGATCATGGCAATGGCAAGCCCCAGAGCGACCACCGCCAGCCCTGGCCAGCGCGCGCGCATATTCCAAAGGCCCAGCGGCTGCGGTTCGGGCATCGTGCGAAGTTCGCGCAGGAAAAGATAGAGCGAGATAATCGGGATCAGCCAACCGTGGCTGTACTCCGGCGTGGACCAAGCTCTGACAAGGGAGACCAGGCCGATCCAGAAAATCGGCACCGAGACCGCAAACAGCAAAACAAGCAGACCCAACCCAAGAGGATTGAGCGCAAATGCCCGCGTTGGCAGCGGCTTCCCAACAATATCAGACGATGACATCGATCCTCGCCACCCCACCAAAACCGATCTCACGCATCGTGGATCGAAGAACCAAGACCTGCCATTCCCCTACCGCAGCGGGCAGCAGTATGCGACAGAAACCTCTACTTAATCACGGATTTGGGACAAATCGGTTAATCGCTATCGGAAGCACTATCGCGATGGTTGAATTTCTGACGACGGAGTCGCGCATGAGTGTCACCGAAGTTTGTGTTCCGGCGTCTGGGCGAATCGTGGTGCAGCGCAACGATACTCGGCGCGCAGTTTGAGTTCACTACCGTGGCGTCATAGGCTGGCTCGCTGCGGCGATTGCTTTTGATGCGAGGGATCACAATCGCGGCTTTTGCTTCTGCGGTGTCGAGCAACTCGGTCCTGCGGCGCCGCTGGCTCAACTTCGATCAGATGTCGGCAAGATCACGGGCGGCTGCCTTGAGCGCAGTCAATGCCGCCTGCACCTTGGCCGTGCGGTGGAGATCTACGTGGGTGACCAGCCAGACCGGCGCTGCCCATTCAGGGCGCGGCGGCATCATTTCTACAAGGCTTGGGATCGCGCGGCCAGTCATCACCGGAAAGAATCCTACCCCTACGCCCGCCTGCACGGCCTGCTGCGCGACATCTATGTCCGTGGCGCGAAAGATCACCTTGTCGGCCGGGACATTTGCTGCAAGCCACTGGTAGAATGGCGCGCGCACTGGGCCACCATCATCCGGCCCGACAAAGCGGTGCCGGGCAAGGTCGGCATTGGTGTTCAGCGGCCCGTGGCTATCAACATAGTCCTGTGTCGCATAAAGAGCGAACCGCTGGGTCAGAAACGGCTGAACGACGTTGTCCGGTTCCTCCGGTGCATTGCCCGCGCGTAGTGCCACATGCGCCTCGCCGTACTCCAGCCGGAAGAGCCGTTTGTCCGTCAGAAAGCGGATGACGAGGCCGGGGTGGGCGGCCTGAAATCGGGCGAGCGCAGGGGTGACGGCGCGGGCAATCTCAGGCACCGAGGTAATGGACAACTCGCCGGTAACCGAGTCGCCCATGCCCTTCACCCGGCCAGTCAACTGGCTGAACTGATCCTCGGTAGCCTGGGCGACGCGGCGCAGATCCTCGCCAGCCTCGGTCGGCGTGTAGCCACGGGGGTGACGCTGGAAAAGCTTGGTACCGAGCCGCGCCTCCAGTGCGTCGATGTGGCGAATGACGGTGGCGTGGTGAACGCCCAGCGCATCCGCCGCGCCAGAGACGGTACCGAGGCGCGCGACGTGAAAGGCAGTGCGAATCTCGTCCCAGGGTGTATCGGTCATCATGGCCCGTCCGCGGCAAGTCGCGCCATAAGGCCGCAATCCGCTCGGCGGCGCAAGCGTCAGTCCCGGTCAGCGCGCTCGGCCAGCAGGAACCGCGCAACAGGGTCTTCGTCGTCGCGCGACCGAGCGGAAAGACCCAAAGCTGCCCACTCCGCCTCCAGCGCGGTGCGTTCGAGCGACAGGATCTCGGCGAGGGTACCAATACGCGCGCCACCGCCGCGCAGGTGCTGCAAGAGGCGATGGGAGTGAATGATGATCGGGCGCGCGTCCAGTGGCTCCCAAGCATCCAGTTCGGTGACCCGACGCAGGTTGAACTCTGGTGGCAGGATGTAGAAGCGCAGGTCGGATGACCACAGCAGATCGCGCAAGGTTATCTGATCTCGCGCCGTCCCCGCCTCGGTGTATGCGGTGGCCCACTCCCTCAGAAATGCAAGCACTTCGGCTGACCGACGGTAGAGCATGACGCCCGAGTTCATCTGCGGAAAGCCATAGGGTGTGTCGATCCGCCAGCCCTGCCGGATCAGTGCCGAGGTCCGGCGTACGTCGTGGCAGAGCGCAAGATCGAAACGGTCCAGCAGGCCCCAGATGTCACCCAGCGGCTGCACGACCAGCGTGTCGCAATCGAGAAACAGCGACCGCTGGAAGCGGCTGTCGATCATGCCTGCGATCTTGTCGCGCGTGTCGATCTCGGGAATCGGAAGAACACGGTCGAAGGGTCCCTCCGCAACCGGCTGGTCCGTATACAGGTCGATGGGAATTGCCGGTTCCTGCGCGCGAAGGCTTTTGGCCGATGCGCAAGCAAGCTCTTGATAGGCGGCGCCCCGCGCCACGTAAACAACGCCTTTGTCCATAAGTGCCTTCCCCAGACCGCGCCGGCCCGATGGTAACGCGTCAGGAGGGGCTGTCCACGTCGATCAGCAGCTCATCAGACGGCGCCGAAAGCTCGCCCTCAAGGAAACGCTCGAAAGCCTCCAGGTTCACCGGTTCGAACTGACCGAAGGACTGCATCCAGACCGAGGCGGCGCGTAGCGCATCGGGTTCCAGCTTGCACCACTTCACTCGACCACGCTTTTCCTGGCTGATGAGGCCCGCCGCCGCGAGGACGGACAGGTGCTTCGAGATCGCTGCGAGCGACATCTGGAACGGTTCGGCCACATCGGTGACCGCCATGTCATCCTCCAGCAGCATCGCCAGGATGGCACGACGCGTCGGGTCGGCCAGGGCGGCAAAGACGGTGTCGAGCGTTTCGGCCATGGCTTGCCTATGGGGTGGTCCGGTGGGATCGTCAACCTCAAGGTTGAATATGGGAAGGGCAGAAAACACGGGGTTTCTAAGGTAGTCATCCCTATGGTTTCTATATATATCAGTTGGTTATGTCATTATTCCGGTTCTTGACTCGGATGCCGCACCTGCATAGCTTCCGCCGCGACTGTCCAAGGGGCGTCCGGCATGAACGGCGAGACGGAAGAGGAGCGGCTTCGGCGGCTTGAAACCCGGATCGCCGCGATGCGCAAGGCGCAGGAACCCGGCCCCCGGAAGGACGAACACTATTCTATGGCCAACCAGGCCTGGCGGATGGTGATCGAGCTTGTCGCCGGTCTGATGATCGGCTTCGGCATCGGCTACGGGCTGGACATGCTGTTCGGCACAAGCCCGTTCCTGCTGGTGCTGTTCATATTGCTGGGCTTTGCGGCCGGGGTGAACGTCATGCTTCGCACCGCTCGGGAGTTTCAGGAGCGAAATCAGGCGGACACGGCCGCCGACGGGGAAAAGAGGGGCTGAAGGTGGCGGAGAACGGTCTTGCGATCAAGCCGATGGATCAGTTCGTCATTAAACCGCTTTTCGGCGGTGATGTGGTCAACTGGTATACGCCGACCAATGCGACACTCTGGATGGCGCTGACGATCCTTGCGATCGCGGCGCTTCTGGTGCTGGGCACGCGCGGCCGCGCCATCGTACCAAGCCGCGCTCAGTCTATGGCCGAACTCACCTACGGTTTCGTCTACAAGATGGTCGAGGACGTCGCGGGCAAGGATGGCGCCAGGTACTTTCCCTACATCATGACGCTCTTCATGTTCATCTTCTTCGCCAATGTTCTGGCGCTGATCCCGATGAGCTTTTCGGTCACCTCGCACATCGCCGTGACGGCGGTAATGGCGCTGGCCGTGTTCATCTCCGTGACAATACTGGGCTTCGTTAAGAACGGCACCGCGTTCCTCTCGCTGTTCTGGGTATCGGCTGCGCCGCTCGCGTTGCGCCCGATCCTGGCGGTGATCGAGATCATTTCGTACTTCGTGCGCCCCGTCAGCCACTCCATCCGTCTCGCCGGCAACATCATGGCTGGTCACGCGGTGCTGAAGGTCTTTGCGGGCTTTGCCGCCGCGCTTGGCATCTTCTCGTTCATACCAATCCTTGCGATCACGGCGATCTATGCGCTCGAGGTGCTGGTGGCCGTGATCCAGGCTTACGTCTTCACCATTCTGACCTGCGTCTACTTGAAGGATGCGCTGCATCCGCACCACTGACGGGCGCACGGTCGGACCAACACAATAGCCAATTCCAACCCAAGGAGAAACGGACATGGAAGGCGATATCGCACAACTCGGCCAGTTCATCGGCGCAGGCCTCGCTGCCATCGGTTCCGGCGCTGCCGCCATCGGTGTGGGCCATGTGGCCGGCAACTTCCTGGCGGGTGCACTGCGCAACCCGACCGCCGCACCCGGCCAGACCGCGACCCTGTTCATCGGCATTGCCTTTGCCGAAGCGCTGGGGATCTTCGCGTTCCTCGTCGCGCTGCTGCTGATGTTCGCCGTCTGATCCGATCGTTCCGCTTCACGGTGCGGCCGGGGCAATCCCGGCCGCACCGAAACTGGGTTCTTCGGAGGACGACATGGCGGACGCAGCCAACGGGGGCGGCGCAGGGATGCCGCAACTGGAATTTTCCACCTTTCCCAACCAGATCTTCTGGCTGATCGTCACGTTGGTGGTGATCTATCTGATCCTGTCCCGCGTGGCCCTTCCTCGGATCGGCGCGGTTCTGGCTGAGCGGCGCGGGACGATCACGAACGATCTGACCGCGGCAGAAGATCTGAAGCTGCAGGCGGTAGAGGCCGAGAAGGCCTACCAGCAGGCGCTCGCCGATGCCAAGGCAGAGGCGCAGAAGATCGTGGCTGCGGCGCGGGCCGAGATCCAGGACGAATTGGACGCTGCGACCGCCCATGCGGATGCCGAAATCGCGGCCAAGACGGCCGAGTCGGAAAAGCGGATTTCTGCGATTCGTGACAGCGCGGCTGCGGCCGTCTCGGAAGTGGCGCGCGACGTTGCAGCCGATATCGTGCGCGCGATGGGCGGTTCGGCGGACTCTGCGGCAATCGATGCGGCTGTGTCGGAACGGCTGAAGGGATAGGGCAATGAGAAATCGCATCGCCATACTCATCGCACTGCTCGCGACCCCGGCCGCGGCTGCCGAGGGGCCGTTCTTCTCGCTTGCGAATACTGACTTCGTGGTGACGCTGGGCTTCCTCGTCTTCATCGGCATCTTGGTTTACTTCAAGGTTCCCACGCTTCTGGGTGGCCTGCTCGACAAGCGGGCCGAGGGGATCCGCAGCGATCTCGCCGAGGCGCGCGCGTTGCGCGAAGAGGCGCAGGCGGTTCTGGCGTCTTACGAGCGCAAGAGCCGCGAGATGCAGGAGCAGGCCAAGCGCATCGTCGCACGCGCGAAGGAAGAGGCTGCCGAAGCCGCTGAGCAGGCCAAGGCCGATCTGAAGGACAGCATCGCGCGCCGTCTGCAGCAGGCGGAAGACCAGATCGCGCAGGCCGAAGCCTCGGCCCTGAAGGCGGTGCGAAACCGTGCCGTGAACGTGGCAGTGGCTGCGGCGGGCGAGGTCATCGGCAAGCAGATGTCGGCAGGCGAGGCCGGCAAGCTGATCGACGAATCGATCTCAGAGGTCGAAAAGCGCTTGCACTGATATCGGCAAGATCGGCGCAGACTGAACCTGAACCCGGCCCCGCAGGCCGGGTTTTTCATGCCCGGCTGCGTACGTGCTCCAGCCGTTGCCGCGCGATGGCGTCATGCTTTTCGGAGCGTCGCAACTCACCCAGGGACATTTCGACATAGCCCAGATGTGCCTCTGCTGCCGCCCTCGCCGCGGCCGGATCGCGGGCCTGCAGGGCCAGGTTGATCGCCCGGTGCTGGTCCAGCAGCATCTCTCGCGTGGTGCGCTGCTTGAACATCATCTGCCGATTATAGAATACACCCTCGCGCAGCAGATCGAACATCGTCCGCATCATGTGCAGCATGATGACGTTGTGGCTCGCCTCGATGATCGACAGATGAAACTCCGCGTCAAGTCGCGCCTCGTCGGACGGATTGCGCTTCCGATGCGCTGCCTCCATCTTGCGGAAGATCGTGTCGATCACGGCAAGGTCGGTGTCGGAACCCAGTCGTGCGGCGCGTTCCGCGGCCAGCCCTTCCATGTCACGGCGAAAGCTTATGTAGTCGAACACCGCCTCGTCATGGGTGGCGAACAGTTCGACCAGCGCGGGCGAGAAGGCAGACCCCAGCACGTCGGCCACATAAATTCCGGCGCCCGCGCGCGTGGCCAACAGGCCGCGTTCCTGTAGTTCTGCCACCGCCTCTCGCAGGCTGGGGCGAGAGACGCCTAGCCGCTCCGACAGTTCGCGTTCCGAGGGCAGGCGTTCGCCCGGCCGCAGGATGCCGCGCAGGATCAGCAGTTCGATCTGCGTCACGACCGCCTGGGCCAGCTTCTCCGAATGCACCTTGTGGAACGGCATGTGGACTCCGGCTTGGAGGGCAATTGTTATGTCCACTCGGCCGCCTTCACAACGGGAAAAGGCCGGGCGTTCGGCCCGGCCTTTCCGTTCGGATGGATGATCCCGTGATCAGGTGTTAGGGCGGATAACGATCTCCACGCGACGATTCTGTGCGCGGCCCTGAGCGGTCGCATTGGACGCGATGGGCTGATCGAAGCCGCGACCGACGATCTGAAGCCGGTTGCCCGCAACGCCCGAATTGCGCAGCACCGCTGCGACCGAGGCGGCGCGGCGCTGGGACAGGTCGTAGTTGTAGGCCGCGCTGCCGGTGTTGTCGGTATGGCCCACGACGAACACAGTGCTGTTCGGATAACGCTGCAGGCTGGTGGCGACGGTGCGGATGTCCTGCTGAAGGTCAGGTCGCAGCGTGGCGCTGTCGGTCGCGAACAGGATGTCCTGCGGCATCCGAACGATCAGTTCGTTGCCGGTGTTGATGACGTCCACGTTGTTCCCCAGATCGCCCCGCAACTCGCGCGCCTGAGCGTCGAGTTGGGAACCGATGGCTCCGCCTACGGCGGCGCCAACTGCTGCGCCCGCCAGCGTGGCAAGGGGCCGGGTGGAACTGTTCGAGGTAGCACCGATCAGGCCGCCGATTGCCGCGCCGGTCATCGCACCGGTCTGGGTGCGGCGGTTGTCCTCGGTCATCGGTTCGCAGGCGGCCAGCGCCAGCAGGGCGGCGCCAGCGAGAAGAAGGGGTTTGGTTTGCAGCATTGAGATAGCCCTCTGTGTTCTGGTCCGCGGACCCTGTGCAAGATCGCCATACCATGGTGACCTATCCGACAGCCATAATGCACAAGCTGACGGTTTGGTTCCACCCATCACGTTGCGGCGAGCGCCGGATCGTCCGCATCGGCCCGCACAGCCTCCCACGCCAGCATCGCGCGCTTGACCGGCAGGCCCCAGTGGTAGCCGCCCAGCCCGCCGGACTTGCGCAGGGCGCGGTGGCAGGGGATCAGCCAGGAAACCGGATTGCGCCCGACTGCCGTGCCGACCGCGCGCACTGCGCGCGGGTGGCCGATTGCGTCGGCAATCGCCCCGTAGGTCGCGACCTGGCCGGGAGGGATCGACAGCAGCGCCTCCCAGACCTTGATCTGGAACGGCGCGCCGATCAGGTGCAGATGCGCTTGGCACTCGCCGCCGAAGGCCGCCGATACAAGCGGTGCGACGGTCTGCGGATCCTCGACGATCCGCGCTGCGGGCCAACGCGCGGCCATGTCGGCCTCGGCATGATCCGCGCCGGTCTCGGCGGCAAAGGCCAGACCGCAGAGGCCGCGGTCGGTCGCCATCGCCAGTGCCGGGCCGAAGGGTGTGTCGAACCAGCCCTTGCGGATCGTCAGCCCGGCCCCACCGCGGGCATAGTCGCCCGGCGCCATCGCCTCCCACCGCAGGAACAGGTCGTGGAGCCGCCCGGTGCCCGACAGACCCGAGGCCGCCGCTGCCTCCAGCACAGTTGCGCGTTCGTCGAGCAAGCGCCGGGCGTGGTCGAGCGAAAGATATTGCTGGTAGCGTTTCGGCGAGACGCCGGCCCAGCGGCTGAAGACGCGCTGGAAATGCCCGGGGCTCATCCCCAGGCGCGCTGCGAGGTCGTCGAGCGACAGGCGCCCCTCGGCCGCGTCGATGGCATCGATGGCGCGGCGCACAACGCCGTAGTGATAGGCCGCATCCTGCGGTTCGGTGATCTGCTGGTCGTTCATCGCGTCTTTCCCCGGTTTCGGCAGCCACCCTAGCGCCTGCGGGGCAGCCTGTGCGACCCGGATGTTGCGCTTTCGCGGGCTTGCCGGTCTGCCGGCGCTGTTGCATACCCGGCCCATGGCGCGTCAGCTCGATTATCACACGATCCACGAGATTTTCACCCGCTTTCGCGCGGCCGAAGCCGAGCCGAAGGGTGAGCTGGAGCACGTTAACGCCTTCACCCTGCTGGTCGCGGTTGCCCTGAGCGCGCAGGCGACTGATGCGGGCGTCAACCGCGCCACCCGCGCGCTGTTCCAGATCGCCGATACGCCGCAGAAGATGCTGGATCTGGGAGAGGAGCGGCTGATCGAGCATGTCAGGACCATTGGCCTGTTTCGCAACAAGGCAAAGAACGTGATGAAGCTGAGCCGCATTCTGGTCGAGGAGTATGGGGGCGAGGTGCCTTCCAGCCGTGCGGCGCTGGAATCGTTGCCCGGTGTCGGGCGCAAGACGGCGAACGTGGTTCTGAACATGTGGTGGCACCATCCGGCGCAGGCGGTGGACACGCATATCTTCCGCCTTGGGAACCGGTCGGGCATCGCGCCTGGCCGCGACGTGGTGGCGGTGGAGCGCGCCATCGAGGACAACGTGCCGGCGGAGTTCCAGCGCCACGCCCATCACTGGATGATCCTGCACGGCCGCTACGTCTGTCTAGCGCGCAAGCCGCGCTGCCGCGATTGCCTGATCCGCGACCTGTGCGCCTTTGAGGAAAAGACCGAATGAAGAAATACAAGGTGGCCGGGATCGGCAACGCCATCGTGGATGTCATCACCACGGTGGACGACAGCTTTCTGGACCATATGGGCATCCGCAAAGGGATCATGCAACTGATCGAGCGCCCGCGGGCCGAAACACTTTACGCCGCGATGGAAGAGCGTCGGCAGGCGTCTGGCGGGTCGGTGGCGAACACGCTGGCGGGGCTGGGCAAGCTGGGGTTGTCCACGGCCTTTGTCGGCCGGGTGCGCGACGATGCGCTGGGGCGCTTTTATGCCGATGACATGGGCCGGCTGGGCACCGATTTCGTCAACCCGCCGGCCGCGGACGGAGAATTGCCGACCTCGCGCAGCATGATCTTCGTCACGCCAGATGGTGAGCGGTCGATGAACACCTATCTGGGCATCTCGGCCGAGCTTGGGCCCGACGATGTGGATACGGGCGTGATGGCCGAGGCCGAACTGCTGTTCCTTGAGGGGTATCTGTTCGACAAGGACAAGGGCAAGGCGGCGTTCCAGGCGGCGGCGCGGGCCTGCCGGGGTGCGGGCGGGCGCGCGGGGATCGCGCTTTCGGACCCGTTCTGCGTGGACCGGCACCGGGCGGATTTCCGGGCGCTGGTGGCGGGCGAGATGGATTTCGTGATCGGCAACCAGTCGGAATGGGTCTCGCTCTATCAGGCGAACGATCTGGAGGACGCGCTTGGGCAGGCGGCGGCGGATTGCGCGCTGGTGGTCTGCACCCGGTCGGGTGAGAGCGTGGTGGTGATCCGCGAGGGCGAGCGAGTCGAGGTGCCGGTGGAAACCGTCGTGCCGGTCGATGCGACCGGGGCGGGGGACCAGTTTGCGGCCGGGTTCCTGTACGGGCTGGTGACGGGCGAGGACATGGCGACGGCGGGGCGGATGGGCTGTTCGGCGGCGGCCGAGGTGATCGGGCATCTGGGCGCGCGGCCGGAAAGCGATCTGCTGGCGCGGTTCCGGGCCGAGGGGCTGGTCTGAGCCGGGCGAGACGCGCTATGCCGGGGGAAAGCATTCAGGGAAGCAGGGGATCGACATGTCCTACGCCTATGACGACCAGAACATCTTTGCCCGCATCCTGCGCGGCGAGATTCCGAATTCGACCGTGCTGGAAACCGAGCACTGCCTGGCGTTCCGTGATATCGCCCCGCAGGCGCCCAATCATGTGCTGGTGATCCCCAAGGGGGCCTATGTCAGCTTCGATCATTTCGCGGCCGAGGCGTCGGATGCGGAGATCATTGACTATGTCCGGGCCATCGGGCGGGTCTGCCGCGAGGAGGGGGTTGATCTGGAGGCGGGCGAGGGGTTCCGGCTGATCGCCAATGCCGGGCGGCATGGGGTTCAGGATGTGCCGCATCTGCATGTCCATATCCTGGGGGGGCGGATTCTGGGGCGGATGCTGCCGGGGTCGAAGGCGGACGTTTGAGGGCGATTTTTCGGACTGTCCACGCGTGGACAAAAAGTCAAATCATTGGAATCCAATCAGATTCGATTTTTTGTTAACCTGATCTCAACCCTTTGCTCACGCCTGTGCCCCGCCCTGGGCCGATGAGGTGAGCGACAGGAACACGTCTTCCAGATGCGCCTCTTCCGTCGCGACGTCGCGGATGCCGATGCCGGCGGCCGAGATCGCGCCGAGGATCTCTCCGGCCGAGGTCTTGTTCATCCGGTAGCCGAAGGCGAGGCTGCCGTCGCGGCGGCGGTCCAGCGTCACGCCATCGGGCAGGGCGATGGCGTCGGGCGG
Source organism: Paracoccaceae bacterium (assembly GCA_050485905.1). Lineage (GTDB taxonomy): Bacteria > Pseudomonadota > Alphaproteobacteria > Rhodobacterales > Rhodobacteraceae > JAWLCA01. The sequence continues at coordinate 94,298 of JBJHCH010000001.1, forward strand.
CGGGCCGTCGGGGCGGATCACCAGCGTCTTGGCATCCATCTGGCCGATCAGCGCCGAGGTGCGGTCATGGGCCACGACCTCGCCCCGGTTGATGATGGCGATCTCGTCGCACATCTCCTCGGCCTCTTCCAGATAGTGCGTCGTCAGGATGATCGTCATGCCCTGTTCGTTCAGCCGCCGCACGTTGGTCCAGAGCATCTGCCGCAGTTCGATGTCCACGCCCGCCGTGGGTTCGTCCAGAACCAGCACCTGCGGATGATGCACAAGCGCCTTGCCCAGCAGAAGTCGCCGCCGCATGCCGCCCGACAGGCTGCGGGCATGGGCGTCGGCCTTGTCGGTCAGGCCGATCAGGTCAAGGATCGCATCGGTGCGCCGCTGGGATTTCGGCACGCCATACAGGCCCGCCTGAACCTCCAGCGCCGCGCGGGGGGAAAAGAACGGGTCCATGTTCAGTTCCTGCGGCATGACGCCGATGGCGGCACGGCTTTGGCGGGGGTTCACATCCTGATCGAAGCCCCAGATCCGCACCCGTCCGGCGGATTTCGTCACCAGCCCGGCCAGGATGTTGATGAGCGTGGACTTGCCCGCGCCGTTGGGGCCGAGCAGCCCGAAGATCGACCCCGCCGGCACGGTCAGGTCGATGCCCTTCAGCGCTTCGTGCCCCGGCTGGCCGCGCTGGCCGGCATAGGTCTTGCGCAGGCCGGTGATCTCGATCGCATTCTCGGTCATTCCGCCCCCCGGCGCGGCTGCGGCCCTTGTGCCGGCCCTGTGCGCCTTGCTATCCTGTCGGCTGATCTATGCCGCCCAGCGGCGCAGCACAAGGAAGCCGCCCGTGACGCCGAGACCCGCGCCCGATCACCAGCCCCCGGAATCCGAGATCGTGAACAGCTTTCGCGTCTGCTGCGACGGCGGCGGGGCCGCGCTGGGCCATCCGCGGGTCTGGCTGTCGATCCCCCAGGATACCGGCTGGGTGGAATGCGGCTATTGCGACAAGCGGTTCATCCATCAGGATTTCGCGGGTGACGCCGGGCGCGCGGCCTAGACCAGCCGCCCGCCCAGCACCGCGCCGAGGATCGCCCCGGCGACAGCCCCCAGCGGCACCCAGAAGAACACCAGCCCCATCGCGTAAGCCCCTTCCATCTGCGAGATGGAAAAGACCTCTGCCGCCAGCAGCCCGCCGACCAGCGTCAGCAGGCCGCCGCCGAGGAATCCGATCATCGCCAAGAACAACCTGCGTCCCATGATGCCCCCCATCGCTGGGCGAAGTGTGCCACAGGCCGGGGCGCGGATCACGGGCGAAATCGTGGTCGCACCCGGGCGCCGGCTGCGCTAGGAACGGGGCAAACGGGGGGCTGGCGCGATGAGTTTCGGCAAGGGGCACCATCTGCATCTGATCGACGGCTCGGCCTATATCTTCCGGGCCTATCACGCGCTGCCGCCGCTGACGCGCAAGTCCGACGGCCTGCCGGTGGGCGCGGTCGCCGGGTTCTGCAACATGCTGTGCCGCTATATCGAGAACAACACCGGCAGCGAGGCCGCAACCCATGCGGCGGTGATCTTTGACTATTCGTCAAAGACGTTCCGCAACGAGATCTATCCCGACTACAAGGCGAACCGCCCCGATCTGCCCGAGGATCTGAAGCCGCAGTTTCCCCTGACGCGCGAGGCGACGCGGGCCTTCAACCTGACCTGCATCGAGGTCGAGGATTACGAGGCCGACGACATCATCGCGACTCTCGCCTGCCGGGCGCGGGATGCGGGCGGGCGGGTGACGATTGTCAGTTCCGACAAGGATCTGATGCAGCTGGTCGGTGACGGGATCGACATGCTGGACCCGATGAAGAACCGCCGCATCGGCCGCGACGAGGTGATCGAGAAATTCGGCGTGCCGCCGGAAAAGGTGGTGGATGTGCAGGCGCTGGCCGGTGATTCCGTGGACAACGTGCCGGGTGCGCCGGGCATCGGGATCAAGACGGCGGCGCTGTTGATCAACGAATTCGGCGATCTGGAAAGCCTGCTGGCGCGGGCGGGCGAGATCAAGCAGCCGAAACGGCGCGAGACGCTGATCGAACATGCCGATCAGATCCGGATTTCCCGCCGGCTGGTGGAGCTGGACGCCGACATGCCGACGCCGATGCCGCTGGACGAGATGGAGGTGCGCGCGCCGGACCCCGAGGCGCTGATGGCGTTTCTGAACGAGATGGAGTTCCGCACCCTGACCCGGCGCGTGGCCGAGAAGCTGGGGGTGGAGCCGGCGCTGCCGGACCCGGTGCCGGCAGGCGAGGCCGCGGCACCGACGACGCAGAACGACCCCGCGCCGGTGCCCTTCGACCATGCCGGCTATGTGGCGATCCGCGACATGAAGGTCTTGCAGGAGTGGCTGGACGAGATCGCCGATCAGGGGTTTGTCGCGGTCGATACGGAAACCACGGGGCTGGATGAGATGCGCGCCGATCTGGTGGGCGTGTCGCTGGCGACCCGGGCCGGTCGCGCGGCCTATATCCCGCTGGGCCATCGGTCGGGCGGGGGCGATCTGTTCGACGGGGACGAAAAGCCGGTGGAGGGGCAGATCCCGCTGGCCGATGCGCTGGCCGCGCTGAAGCCGATGCTGGAGGATCCGGCGGTGCTGAAGATCGGGCAGAACCTGAAATACGACGCCAAGATGCTGGCGCGCCATGGCATCCGCGTGGCCGGGTTCGACGACACGATGCTGATGTCCTATGCGATGCACGCGGGGCTGCACGGCCACGGGATGGATACGCTGTCGGAGCAGTATCTTGGCCATATCCCCATTCCGATCAAGCAGTTGCTGGGATCGGGCAAGGCGCAGGTGACCTTTGACCGGGTGCCGGTGGAGGAGGCCACGAAATACGCGGCCGAGGATGCGGATGTGACCCTGCGGCTGTGGCAGAGCTTTCGCCCCGCCCTGCACGAGGCGCGGGTGACGACCGTCTACGAGACGATGGAGCGCCCGCTGATGCCGGTGCTGGCCGAGATGGAGATGGCGGGCATCAAGGTCGACCGCGATGCGCTGAGCCGGATGTCGAACGCGTTCAGCCAGAAGATGGCGGCGCTGGAGGCGGAGATCCACGAGCTGGCGGGCGAGAGTTTCAACGTCGGCAGCCCGAAGCAGCTGGGCGAGATCCTGTTCGACAAGATGAGCCTGGCTGGCGGCAAGAAGGGCAAGACCGGGGCCTATGCCACTGGCGCCGACGTGCTGGAGGATCTGGCGGCCGAGGGGCATGACCTGCCCGCCAGGGTGTTGGATTGGCGGCAGATTTCCAAGCTGAAATCGACCTATACCGATGCGCTGCAGGGGCATATTCACCCGGATACGGGGCGGGTGCATACGTCCTATGTGATGACCGGGGCGGTGACGGGGCGGCTGGCCTCGACCGATCCGAACCTGCAGAACATCCCGGTGCGGACCGAGGAGGGGCGGCGCATCCGCAGCGCCTTCATCGCGGCCGAGGGGCACAAGCTGGTGAGCCTGGACTACAGCCAGATCGAGCTGCGGATCCTGGCCCATATCGCCGATATTCCCGCGCTGAAACAGGCGTTTAGCGATGGCGTGGACATCCATGCCATGACCGCGTCGGAAATGTTCGGCGTGCCGCTTGATCAGATGACGCCGGAGATCCGGCGGCAGGCGAAGGCGATCAATTTCGGGGTGATCTACGGCATCTCCGGCTTCGGCCTGGCGCGCAACCTGCGCATCCCGCGGGACCAGGCGCAGGCGTTTATTGATACGTATTTTCAACGGTTTCCGGGAATTCGGGAGTATATGGACAGCACCATCGCCTTTGCCCGCGAACACGGGCATGTGGCGACGCTGTTCGGCCGGCGCATCCACACGCCCGAGATCAACGCCAAGGGGCCGACGGCGGGGTTCGCCCGGCGCGCGGCGATCAATGCGCCCATTCAGGGCACGGCCGCCGACATCATCCGCCGCGCCATGATCCGCGTGCCGCAAGCCATTGAAAAGCTTCCGGCAAGGATGCTTCTGACGGTCCACGACGAGTTGGTGTTCGAGGTCGAAGAGGGCGCGGTGGAGGACACGATCGCGGCCGTCCGGCAGGTGATGGAACACGCCGCCGAGCCGGTCTTGAAGCTGTCGGTGCCGCTGACCGTGGACGGCGGGCAGGGCGCGACCTGGGCCGAGGCGCACTGACCCCGCCACCCCGGAAACGGTGTGCACATCACGTATGATTCACGTGCATCTGCCGTGCATATCACGTGCATACGTTGCGCCGGTTTGGCGCGGGCGGCGGCGGAAAGCGGTTTTGCGTCAGCGGGTTGGGTTGCGGGAGGGCAGATATACCTTTTCGGGTATATACCGTATCGGGTATATACCTTTTTGGGTATGGCCTGTGCGCAGCCGTCGGGCGGGGGAGGTGCGGCGAGAGGCCCCGGCTCGGGGGCCGGGGCGTCGCGGTGAGGGGTGACAGGTGCGGCGCGCGGTGGCAGGCTGCCGGGGCGAGGGCGGCAGGGTGATGCGTTGCGGGCCGAGGAGATCAGGGACGGGGAGACGCTGGAGGCGTGGCTGAGGGCTCAGTCGCGCGATGTGGCGGTGATGATCGCGGCGCGTGCCGCGTTGAGGGTGGTGCCGTGGTGGTCTGGGACTTTTAGGGTAGTGTCGACTCATGAGCGCGCGCCAGAGGTGGTGCTGGCACTTTTTCGGGGTGCATTAAGTCCTGGTATTGCGTCAAGCAATTTGATGCTCGAAGCAGCCTGGAACGCCTTTGAAAATGCCGCTGACGCTTCCCGTGAAGCCCTAGCGGTGGCAGATGCGGCCGTTTCTGTAGCTGAGACGAGGGGTCCGGTCGTCGATGCGGTCAGAACTGCTGACGCCGCAAGAGCCGCCGCCGCTGCCTCATCTGCAGCCGCAAGTATGATGGCGCGCCCAATTCTTGACACCGTTGATGCGGTTAAAGCTGCCGCCCGAGTCGCCAACGCTGCCGAAGACCTTTGGCCATTCATAGGGTCCGATGCGGCGGCCATTGAAGCGTCCATGTCTGCTTGGCAGCGACTCACGGCGCCGATTTGGGGTTCGGCTGTCCCAGAGGCCATACTCAAGGAATGGGAACAGCTTCGCGCCTCGCTGCACGCGGATGCGCCGGACTGGCAGTTCTGGAGCGACTGGTACGAGCGTGTCCTTCGTGGCGGCCCGCAGAACTGGGACATGCTGACCGAAATCGTGCTGATCCCCGATGCCGACTGGAAGCAGGGGCCGCGGCATGTGAATGCGATCATCGCGGGGATCGTGGAAAAGCATCGCGGTGGGGGTGTGGGGAAGCGGGTCGAGGATCTGCCGCAGCCCGCCGCCGCGCGGTTGCAGGCGCAGGTGGCGTTTCTGTTGCAGACCTCGGCCTGTGCAGAGGTGACAGCAGCGGGGCTGTCGGCGCAGATTGCCCATGCGATCACGGTCTACAAGCGCGATGAGCGGTGCAATCAACTGCCCGAGCCGCTGCTGGTGTTCGAGCATATGGCCGAGACGCTGCACAGACTATCGCGGACGGTGGCCAAGGCGGCCGACGACCCGAACGAGGTGGCGGCGCTGAAGCAGCAGATCCTCGATCTGGAAGCGCAGATCGAAATGCTGACGGGGAAGTTGCGGGCGGCGGAGCATCGCGACGATTTCGTGCGCTTCTGGGATGCCGGCGTTGAGAGCGCGGGCAAATGGGCGGGACCGGCTGCGATGGGCGGTCTCGTCTATTTCGTCTGCAACTACGTCGATCCCGGCATGTTGAGCCAGTTGGGGGTGGAACTCACGCGCTGGGCGCAGGCGGTGCGTGGCGCGCGGGGTTAGATGCCTGCGCCCAATAGACCCCCTTCTTCCCCGTCGCGTCCGCCGTGGGGACGCGCCCGCCCGCCCCCACGGCGGACGCGCCCCCGTCTTTCCGGCACCAATGGCAGCCCGCTCAGCGTTCGTCGCTGCTCATGCCCTCGCCGTGGCCCTGCAGGCCGCCCGACACTTCCTCGGTCGCCTCGGCCGGAAGCTCTTGCGGCAGGGCGAGGTTCAGGACGATGGCGATGCCCGCGGCCGGCAAGAGGCCAGAGGTGAGCAGTATGCGCATGGTTTCAGGCAGGTGCTGCAGCGCGCCGGGTTCCAGTTGCAGGCCCAGCCCCACCGACAAGGCGACGGCGAAGATCACCATGTTGCGCCGGTTCCAGTGGACATCCGACAGCATCGAGATGCCGGCGGCGCAGACCATGCCGAACATCACGATCACGCCGCCGCCCAGCACCTCGATCGGGACGGTGGTGATCGCGGCGCCGATCTTCGGCACCAGACCGCAGAGGATCAGGAACACCGCGCCGCAGGTGACGACGTGGCGGCTCATCAGCCCGGTCATGGCGATCAGGCCGACGTTCTGGGAAAACGAGGTGTTGGGGAGCGCCCCGAACATGCCGGCCAGCGCGCTGCCGAAACCGTCGGCATAGGTGGCGCCCTGGATCTCGGTATCCGTCGACTCGCGGCCGGCGCCGCCCTTGCAGATACCCGAGACGTCGCCCACGGTTTCCACCGCCGAGACGAAGGCCATCAGCAGGAAGCCGACGATGGCGGCGACCTGAAACTCGACCCCGAAGGCAAAGGGGCGGGGCAGAGCGACCCAGGCGGCGGTGCCGACGGCGGCGAAGTTCACCATGCCGAGGGCGAGCGAGAAGAGGTAGCCCGCGATCAGGCCGATCAGCACGGCGGCGACCGACCACATGCCGCGCATGAAGAACTTCACCCCCAGCGTGACGAACACGACCAGCAGCGCCACCGACCAGCTTTGCAGGTCGCCGTAAGCCGGGGTGCCGATCTGCGGCACGCCGCCCGCCGCGTACTGGATACCGACGCGGACGAGTGCGAGGCCGATCATCAGGACGACCAGCCCGGTCACCAGCGGCGGCAGGGCGAATCGCAGCCGCCCGATGAACGGGGCGAGGGCCGCGTGGAACAGACCGCCCACCAGCACGCCGCCGGTGATGACGGCCATCGCCTCTACCCCCTTGCCGGCGACCAGCGGGATCATGATGGGGATGAAGGCGAAGGAGGTGCCCTGCACGATGGGCAGCCGGGCGCCGACGGGGCCTGCGCCGATGGTCTGCAAGAGCGTGGCGACGCCCGCGAACAGCATCGACATCTGGATCATGTAGATCAGCATCGGGAAATCGGGCGAGCCCGAGCCGAAGCCGAAGCCGGCGGCGCCGGCGATGATGATCGCGGGTGTCACGTTCGAGACGAACATCGCCAGCACGTGCTGGATGCCCAGCGGGATCGCCTGGGCGATCGGCGGGGTGTAGTTGGGATCGCGGAGCTGCTCCGGCGTCCCGATGGACGTGGCGGCCATGGTGTTCCTCCCTCTCATGGCATGTGCCCGGCGGCAGCGCACCGCCGCCGGGGCTGTCAGGCGCGCACCTCCCAATGCGTGCCGTAGCGGTAGTCCTGCAGGTTCGGTGTGGCCCCGATCCGGTCGACCACGGCAAAGAGGCCGGGGGCGTGCAGCGGCGTCAGCACCCCGTGCCAGATGCCGCGGTGCAGGTTGATGGCCTGACCGGGTGCGGTCAGGAAGGCGATGGGCGTGCCGGGGGTGCCGGCCTCGTCTGGGGCGACGATGACCAGGAACGGGTGCTGGGTCATCGGGATGAAGGCCTGCGACCCCTCCGGGTGGCGTTCGACGAAATTGAACCGATAGGGCAGGGCGCGGGGCTGGGCGTCGAAGATCGAGATGCCGCCGCGCCCGTCAGGGCCGAAATCCAGCCGCGCGCGGTCGTGGTGGCGGCCGCAGAGCCCGTCGTTGATCAGCTTGTCCGGTGTGCCGGAGGCGTCGAGCACGTCGCCGTAGGGGGCGAAGGCGTCGGCGGTCAGGGGCCGGGCGTGGATCACGTTCATCCGAACACCCCGCCAAGGCGCGCATGGCGGTTCACGTCCTTGTAGAGCAGGTAGCGGAACGGCCCCGGCCCGCCGGCGTAGCAGGCCTGCGGGCAGAAGGCGCGGAGCCACATGTAATCGCCGGCCTCGACCTCTACCCAGTCCTGGTTCAGCTTGTAGACGGCCTTGCCCTGCAGGACGTAAAGCCCATGCTCCATGACATGGGTTTCCTCGAACGGGATCAGGCCGCCGGGCTGGAAGGTGACGACGGTGACGTGCATGTCGTGCCGCAGGTCGGTGGGATCGACGAAGCGCGTGGTGGCCCAGCGGCCTTCGGTGTCGGGCATCGCCGTGGGCGTCACCTCGGCGTCGGAGGTGACGAAAGGCGCGGGTTTTTGCAGGCCCGGCGCGGGTTCCCAGCGCTTGCGGATCCAGTGGAAGCGGGCCGGGTGGTCGGTGCCGTTCTTCAGCCGCCACGGGCAGCCGGCGGGGATATAGGCGAAGCCGCCGGGGCCGATCTCATGCTCCTGCCCGTCGAGGTTCAGCCAGATCTCTCCGTGGGTGACAAAGATCACGCCCTGCGCCAGCGCGTCGGGTTCGGGGCTTGTGGAACCGCCGTGGGGCGCAACCTCCATCAGATAGTGGCTGAAGGTTTCCGAAAATCCGGTCATCGGGCGGGCGATGATCCAGAGCCGCGTGCCGTCCCAGCCGGGCAGGAAGCTGGTGACGATGTCGGAATAGACCCCGCGCGGGATCACCGCATAGGCGGGGGTAAAGACGGCGCGGCCAGTGTGAAGGGCCGTCTGCGGCGGCAGGCCGCCGGTGGGGGCGAAGTAGTCGCGGGTGTTTTCGGTCATGGCAGCATGTCCTGAAGCCGGATTTCCGCGATCCGCTCGACCTGCGCGCAGGCGGTGGCGAATTCGGTCGCGGTGTCGTTGGCGATGCGGGTGTGGAAGGCGGCGAGGATCGAGTCCTTGGTGTTGTCGCGGACGGCGATGATGAAGGGGAAGCCGTGCTTCGCGACATACTCGGCGTTGAGCCGCTGGAAGGACTCGCGTTCGGCATCGGTCAGCGCATCGAGGCCGGCGCTGGCCTGTTCATGGGTCGATTCCGGCGTCAGCCGCTTCGCCGCCGCCAGCTTGCCCGCCAGGTCCGGGTGCGCGGTCAGCACGCCGAGGCGTTCGTCATGGCTGGCCGAGCGGAACATGCGGGCGAGCGCGTTGTGCAGGCCGGTGGCGGTGTCATGGGCCGGGCCGAGTTCCAGCCCGTGCGCGCGTTCGGCGATCCAGGGCGAATGCTCGAAGATGCTGCCGAAGCGGGCGACGAAGGTGGCGCGGTCCATCCGGCTGGGGCGCTCGATGCGGCGGTGCGGGTGCTGCGCCGCCCAATGCGCGGCGATCTGGCCGCGTGTGGCGACCCATGCGCCGCCCTTTTCCGCCACATGGTCCAGAAACCGGATCAGACCGGCCACCTTGCCCGGGCGGCCGATCAGGCGGCAGTGCAGGCCCACCGACATCATCCGCCCGCCCTCGGCATGCAGCACGTCATAGGCGTCGATCAGGTACTGCCCGAAATCCTGCCCCGTCACCCAGCCGGGCGCGGTGGCGAAGCGCATGTCGTTGGCTTCCAGCGTGTAGGGCAGGACGAGCTGGTCGCGGTCGCCAGCCTCCAGCCAGTAGGGCAGGTCGTCGTCATATGTATCGGAGATCCAGTCGAACTGCCCTGTTTCCGCCGTCAGCCGCACTGTATTCAGCGAGCAGCGCCCGGTGTACCAGCCGCGCGGGGGTTCGCCCACCACCTCGGTATGCAGCCGGATCGCCTCGGCGATCTGGGCGCGTTCCTCCTCCTCGGGCATGTCGCGGTGTTCGACCCATTTCAGCCCGTGGCTGGCGATCTCCCAGCCGGCGGATTTCATCGCCGCTACCTGGCCGGGGTTGCGGGCGAGCGCGCTGGCCACGCCGTAGATCGTCACCGGCAAGGCCCGCCCGGTGAACAGCCGGTGCAGCCGCCAGAACCCGGCCCGCGCGCCGTAGTCATACATCGATTCCATGTTCCAGTGCCGCATGCCGGGCCAGGGCTGCGCGCCGGGGATGTCGGAGAGGAACGCCTCGGACTGCGCGTCGCCGTGCAAGAGGCAGTTCTCGCCGCCCTCCTCATAATTCAGCACAAGGCTGATGGCGACGCGGGCGCCGCCGGGCCAGTTGGCTTCCGGCGGGGTCGGGCCGTGGCCGTGCATGTCGCGGGGGTAACGGGTCATCGGGTTCCTCCTGCATTACCTTCTAGCGCAAATGAATGGCGGCGTTTTTCAGGAATTTCCTGAAGGTCCTTTCGCCCCAAGCCCCGGTCGCTTTTCGCGCCGATCTCTGGCATGGCTGCACAGGAACAGGGCAGGAGGACGCTATGGCCGAGGGATATCTGACCACCCATGTGCTGGATACCGCGCGCGGGCTTCCCGCCGAGGGGCTGCGCATCGTGCTGTATGCGCTGGATGGCGGACGCCGGCAACTGGCCGATGTGGTGACGAACCACGACGGGCGCACCGACGGGCCGATCCTGCCGAAGGAGACGTTTGCCGTGGGAACCTACGAACTGGTGTTCCACGCGGGCGACTACCTGCGCGCGACCGGGCAGGCCGGGGACGATCCGCTGTTCCTGGACGAGGTGCCGATCCGGTTCGGCATGTCGGACACGGATGCCCACTATCATGTGCCGCTGCTGCTGAGCCCCTACGGCTTTTCGACCTATCGCGGCAGTTGATGCTGAATCAGGTTCAAGTTGTAGAGATTCGGCTGTTTCACTTTTTCTCAAGGGAAAGCGCCCAGACGAGAGCGGCTACCCAGCCCAAGAGCGTCCAACCAAGAAAGAAGTTAAGCGCAAGTATCGCCTCAAACTTTCCAGCTTGTCTTCGGTAGGCAACGAATGAAGGGGCAAAGTAGAGTACGAGCCCACACCCAAGAAGCACTATTAGGACGATAATTTCACCTAAACCCATTTCTCGCCGCTCCTACCCTATTTTGAACTGCCGACGCGAGCCGTGAACGTGTCGGCTTTACTCTGCGACAAGATTGCCTTGATCCGCGCCATCATGAAATCGGTGAAGAGCCGGGTCTTGGGGTCGCGCAGGCGTCGGTGCGGGGTCAGGGCCACAAGCTGGGTCGGCTGAGGCGGCGTTTCGACCGCCACCGGGACCAGCGCGCCGGAGGCGAGGTGTTCCGCCACCTCGAACAGCGGTTTCAGCACGATGCCGCGCCCGCCCAGCGCCCAGCCGGTCAGCACGTCGCCGTCGTCGGTCTCGAACGGCCCGGCGATTTCATACCTCTGCGGGCCGTCGGGGGTTTGCAGGGTCCATTGAAATTCCCGTGCGCCGGGAAAGCGCAGGTTCAGGCAATCGTGCCGGTCGCGCACCAGCGCCTCGCCATCCGCCGGCATGCCGCGCCTTTCGACATAGGCGGGCGCGGCACAGAGGACGCGCGGGCAATCCGCAATCAGCCGCATCTTCAGGTTGCTTTCCGGCAGCGGGCCGAGGTGAAAGGCCACGTCCAGCCCCTCGGCCATCACGTCGATCACCCGGTCGGACAGGCGCAGGCGTACGTCGATCTGCGGCCAGTCATCCTTGAACGCGGGCACATGGGGGCCGATGAAGCGCCGCCCGATGCCCAAGGGGGCTGCCACGAAGATCGTGCCGCGCGGGTTCTTCGTGGCGTCGATCACCGTGGCCTCGGCCTCATCGATCGCCTCGATCACCTTGCGGGCGCCGTCATAGAACAGCCGGCCGGATTCGGTGGGTTGCAGGCTGCGCGTGGTGCGGTTGAAGAGCCGCACGCCCAGGTGCTTTTCCAGTTCCGACACGCGCGACGAGGCGACGGCGGGGGAGGTGCGCTGGTCGCGGGCCGCCGCACTCATGCTGCCCAATTCATAGACACGGATGAACATGCGGATGTTGTTGACATAGGACATGGGGATTTTCCTGCCCTGTTTGAAAGTGATCCGAGATTTGACGGATTAACAGGAAGCTGACCGTTGGTATAGCCTGCACGAAACCGAGGGGAGGACCGGCGATGTATGATTTTGCTGCGATGGGCGAATGGCTGGAATTTGCCGTGCGCTGGCTGCACGTGATCACGGCGATCGCCTGGATCGGGTCGTCGTTCTATTTCATCGCGCTGGACCTTAGCCTGCGCAAGGCGCCGGGGATGCCGGAAAAGGCGCACGGCGAGGAATGGCAGGTCCATGGCGGCGGGTTCTACCACATCCAGAAATACCTGGTGGCGCCGGACCGGTTGCCGGAGCATCTGACCTGGTTCAAGTGGGAGAGCTATGCCACCTGGCTGTCGGGCTTCGCGCTGCTGGTGCTGGTCTATTACCTGGGGGCAGAGTTCTATCTGGTCGATCCCAACGTGCTGGATATTCCGGTCTGGCAGGCCATCCTGATCTCGCTCGCCTCGCTGTCGGTCGGCTGGCTGGTCTATGACACGCTGTGCAAGTCGAAGCTGGGGGAAAGCCCGACCACGCTGATGGTGATCCTGTTCGCGCTCTTGGTGGTGATGTCCTGGGGTTACACGCAGGTCTTCACGGGGCGGGCGGCGCTGTTGCATCTGGGGGCGTTCACCGCCACGATCATGTCGGCCAACGTGTTCCTGATCATCATTCCGAACCAGAAGGTCGTGGTCGAGGATCTGCGCGCCGGTCGCGAGCCGGACCCCAAGTACGGCAAGATCGCCAAGCTGCGCAGCACGCACAACAACTATCTGACGCTGCCGGTGTTGTTCCTGATGCTGTCGAACCACTATCCGCTGGCCTTTGCCACCGAATACAACTGGCTGATCGCTTCCCTCGTGTTCCTGATGGGCGTTACCATCCGGCACTATTTCAACAGCCTGCACGCCCGGCAGGGGAACCCGACCTGGACCTGGGCGGTGACGGTGATCATCTTCCTGATCATCGCCTGGCTGTCGACCGCGCCGATGTATCACCGCGATGTCGAGGAGGCGGAGCTGCGCGGGTCGGAGCTGCGGTTCGCCGAGGCGGCGGGGTGGGAGGAGGCGCGGAGCATCGTGTTGGGGCGCTGTTCGATGTGCCACGCGCAGGAGCCGACCTGGGAGGGGATGCACTGGGCGCCGAAGGGGGTGAAGCTGGAGACGGATGCCCAGATCGTGCGGGCTGCGAAGACGATCTATTTCCAGTCGGGGCTGAGCCATGCGATGCCGCCCGCGAATATCACCTGGATGGAGCCCGAGGAGCGGGATGCCATCGTGCGCTGGTATCGGGCGGCGACGCGGGGGTGAGGGGCTTGGGCAAGTTGCCCAAAAAATCAACCTATTGAAAACAAACGAAATCGCATTTTCTGTTAACTTGCCCTTTACCGTTGGCACGGGTTTTCAGGCCCGCGTGAAGGTCCAGCGGCTGGTCTGGCGGAAGCTCTGACCGGGGGTCAGCAGGATCGCCGGGAAGGCCGGGTTGCCGGGCGCGTCGGGCCAGAATTGCGGCTCCATCGCCACGCCCGCCGGGTTGCCGGAATAGACCTGAAGCCCCGGCGCGGTGGTTTCCAGGAGCAGATGCGCCGCAGGCCCCGACAGTTCCGCCGCCCGCGTGAGCGCGCGGGGCGCGGGGGCGAGGCAGAAGTTGTGGTCGAAACCTTCGGCCCCGTCCAGCAGCCGGCCCGCGCGCAGGTCGAAGGCGCCGGACACGGCGCGGATCTCTCCGGTCGGAAGCTTCGCGGCATCGACGGGCAGGTAGTGGTCGGCCGCGACCGTCAGCCGGTGCCCGGCATGTCCGTCGCCGCCCAGCCGCCAGAAGCTGTGGTTGGCGAGGGTCATCAGCGTGGGCGCGTCGGTCGTGGCGGTCAGGTCGAGCGTCAGCGCCGGGCCGTCGAGGCTGTAGGCCGCCGTGATCCGGCGGGTGCCGGGAAAGCCGCCCAGCCCGTCGGGCAGGGTCAGCGACAGGGTGGCGGCGCTGTCGGTCAGCGCCTCCACCCCCCAGATCTGTGCATGGGTGCCGGTGGCGCCGCCGTGCAGCAGGTTCGCCCCCTCGTTCGGCGGGAAGCGGCAAGCCTGCCCGGCGATCTGCGCCCGCGCGCCGCCGATGCGGTTGGCCACCGGGCCGACCACGGCGCCGCAATAGCGCATCGCCCCCTCGTAAGCGGACAGATCCGCGCTGCCGAGTGTCAGCGGTGCCTCCACCCCCGTCAGCCGCAGATCCTGAAGGATCGCGCCCAGCGTCAGGATCGTGACGCGCAGATCGGGGCTGGCGAGGTCCAGCGCCTGAACCGCGCGGCCGTCGCGGAGCGTGCCAAAGGGGCGGGGGGTCATCTCGGCTCCAGATATACACCCGCAGGCGGCAGGGTCAGGGGGCCGTGGGTGACGGATTCGGGGGCGTAGTTCGTCCAGATCCGGTGCGTGGGCGTGTCGCGGCGGCGCAACCCGTCGGGCAGGTCGGTGGTGGCGATGCCCTGTTCGGCGCAGGCGGCGGCGATGAGGCGGGTCAGCGTGTCGTCGTCGGGCCAGCCGCCGATGTAGTCGATGGCGCCGCCGCGCAGGATCGCGGGGTGGCCGTCTGTCGTGGTTTCCTGCACCTGCGCCTCACCTTCCAGAAACTCTCGCCAGTGGCGGAAGGCGCCGCCGCCCGAGAGCGGCAGGGCGGCATCGGGCGGCAGGCTTTCGACGCGGGTGACGGTGGCCCCCAGCCCCGGCAGGTTCGGCGGCAGGGGCAGGGGGGTGGCGAAATCGGGGGTCTTGGAGTTGGTGCGCGGGCCGATCAGGGCGCGGCCCTTGTAGGCTGCGAGTGCGCCGCGCAGCTGGTCGGACAGGGTGAAGAGGCCCGGCACCGCAACGACGCGCCACGGAGACAGGTCGGCGGTATCGGGGGCGATGATGTCGATGTTCAGCCCCAGCCGGCGCATCGCGCGGTAGAAGGCGAAGCAAAGGCGGAAATGGTCGAAATCCGCGCCCTGCGGCTGCACCGCCCAGGCCCAGGCGCTGGCATAGTCGAAGACCAGCGCCACGTCGCCCGGCGCAGTCCCCTGCGCGGGGGACTGGGTGAGTTCGGCGGCGACCTGCGCACATTCGGCCAGTGCGGGGGCGGGTGCGCTGTCGGGGCGAAGCAGGCCGGCGTGCATCTGTTCCTGACCGAAGGGGGCCTGTCGCCAGCGGAAATACAGCACCGCCTCTGCCCCATGGGCAAACGCCTCCCACGCCCAGAGGCGGGCCATGCCGGGCAGGGGGGCGGGGTTGAAGGGCGCCCAGTTCACCGGGCCGGGCTGCTGTTCCATGATCCACCAGCGGCCCCTTCCCACGGTGCGATACAGGTCATGGTGGAAGGCCTGAAAATCCGGGTCGCCCTGGCGCAGGTAACGGGCCTTGTGATCCGGCGTGGCATCCACCCGGTCAAGCAGGAAGCCCAGCGGGTAGCTGTCCCACGAGGCGATATCGAGGTCTTCGCCGACAGCGTAATGGTCAAAATCAGTGATCCGGCCCATGTAGTTGTGGGCGATGGGCCGGTCGGAATGGCGGCGCAGGATCTGGGTCTGCAGGCGGTTGAAGCTGACCACCTGATCGGAGGAGAAGCGGCGGAAATCCATCGCATGGGCCGGGTTCGGCTCGGTCACCGTCAGGTTCGGCAGGTCGATCTGGTCGAAGCTGTCATAGTCCATCGACCAGAAGACATTGCCCCAGGCCCGGTTCAGCGCGTCGGGCGACTGGTATTTCTGGGCGAGCCAGTCGCGGAACGCGGCGCGGGCGGCGGCGGAGTAGCTGAGCGTGGTGTCGTGGCAGCCGTATTCGTTGTCGGTCTGCCAGGCGTGGACATGGGGGTGGCGGCCGTAGCGTTCGGCCAGCGTGGTGACGATGCGGGCGCATTCGGCGCGGTAGCCGGGGTGCGAAAAGCAGTAGTGCCGGCGCGAGCCGAAGCCGCGGGGGCGGCCTTGGGCGTCCAGCGCCAGCATGTCGGGGTGGCGGTCCAGCAGCCAGCGCGGCGGGGTGGCGGTGGGGGTGCCGAGGACCACCCTCAGCCCCGCGCCGCCCAGCGTGTCGATGGCGCGGTCCAGCCAGTCGAGCGCCAGTTTGCCGGGGGCGGGTTCCATGCGGGACCAGGCGAATTCGCCGATGCGGACCCAGGTGAGGCCGGCGTCGACCATCCGGGCGGCGTCGTCGGCCCAGGCGGCTTCGTCCCAGTGTTCCGGGTAGTAGCAGGTGCCGAGGGTGCGGGTCATGGGGTGACGCGGTGTTCGCGCTGGCCGGTGGCGATGCCGGGGGCGGCGAAGGTCTGGCCGGCGGCGGGGTGGGCGGCAAGGGCGTCGGCGTCCATGCCCTGCCGCGCGCTGGTGCAGAAAAGCGTCGTCAGGTCCGGCCCGCCGAGTGCGGGGCAGGAGGTATGCGGGGCGGGGAAGTCCACCGCGCGCAGGAAGCTGCCATCGGGGGCATAGGCGGCGACGCGGGCGGCGCCCCATTGCGCCAGCCACATCACGCCCGAGGCGTCGATCACCGCGCCGTCGGGGTTCAGCGCCTCGGCGGTGAGGTCGAGGAAGGTTTCCGGCTCGCCCGCGGGCCAGCCGTCTGAATCCAGCGCCACCTGCAGCACGCGCCGGGTGGGCGTGTCGGTGAAGCGGGCGGAGCGGCCGTCGGGCGGGAAGCAGATGGCGTTGGGGATGGTGATGTTCGGGTAGAGTTGGCGCAGTTCGCCGCGATACCAGCGGTAGATCGCGCCCGCGCCCGGTTCCGCCGCCTTGCCCATCGTGCCGATCCAGAACCCGCCCTGCGGGTCGGCGCGGCCGTCGTTGGAGCGGGTGCCGGGGCTGTCGGGTTCGAGCGGGCAGAGGGTGCTCTCGGCGCCGGTTTCGAGGTCGAAGGTGAAGAGGCGGGATTCGGAGGCGATCAGCAGGCGGTCACGGTCGATCCAGCCGGCGGCGGAGACCATTTCGGGAAATTGCCAGTGCCGGCCGGTCGTGTGGAGCCGGGCGTTGACGATGTCGAACCAGTAGAGCTGTCCGCGTTCGGGGTGCCAGAGCGGGCCTTCGCCCAACTCGCAGGGCGTGGCGTCATGGATCATCGCGCGGCCCCGTCATAGGCCGCAACCAT
Organism: Paracoccaceae bacterium; assembly: GCA_050485905.1. Lineage (GTDB taxonomy): Bacteria > Pseudomonadota > Alphaproteobacteria > Rhodobacterales > Rhodobacteraceae > JAWLCA01. The sequence continues at coordinate 111,230 of JBJHCH010000001.1, forward strand.
CTCGGCCGCGCGGGCGGTGATGTCGGCCACGCTGCGGCCGGGGGTGTAAAGCGCGGTGCCGATGCCGAAGCCCTGCGCGCCGGCGGCGAGCCATGTGGCGAAATCGGCCGGGCCGACGCCGCCCACGGCATAGACCTGCGCGTCGGTGGGCAGGACGGCGCGGAGCGCCTTCAACCCTTCTGCCCCCATCAGGAAGGCGGGAAAGATCTTCAGCCCCGTCGCCCCGGCGGCCAGGGCCGCGAAACATTCGGTGGCGGTAAAGGTGCCGGGAAAGGACTGCAGCCCGGCGGCGCGGGTGGCGCGGATCACGCCCGGGTCGCAGTTGGGCGACACGACCAGCCTGCCGCCGGCCTCTGCCACCTCCTGCACCTGATCGGGGGTCAGCACGGTGCCGGCGCCGATCAGCGCCACGTCGCGGAAGGCGTCGGCCATGGCGCGGATGCTGTCATAGGCGCGGGGAGAGTTCAGCGGCACCTCGATCCGGTCAATGCCGGCGGCGATCAGCGCCTCGGCCACCGGCAGCGCCTCGTCGGGGGCGATGCCGCGCAGGATGGCGATCAACGGGCGGCTCATGCGGTGATCCTTTTGCGGCTGTGGGCGAGGGCGAGGCCCGCGAGGGTCATCTCCTCGGCCGGTTCCTGCCGGGCGGTGAGGCCCTGCGTGGCGAGCGCCGTGGCATAGAGCCGCGACAGGGCCGGTGCGCCGACGATGGCGATGGACTGCCCCAGCCAGTAGGGCCGCGCGGCGGCGAGTTCCGCGCCGATCAGCGCGCCCGACAGCCGCGCCCGCGCGGCCTGCGGGGCAAGCCCGGCGATCAGCCCCTCTGCCCGCAAGGTAAAGAGCCGCGCGGCCAGCCGGTCGGGGCGCGAGATCGCATCGTCCAGCGCCCCGGCAAAGGCGTCGTCGTCCCAGCCATCGGCGGCGACGGAGTGGCGCAGGACCGAGCCCTCGGCCAGCAGGCCGAACATCTCTCCGGTCATGAAGGTCTGGAAGCTGACGACCTCCCCCGCGCTTATGCGGACCCATTTGGTATGGGTGCCGGGCAGGCAGAGGACGCCGTCGAAACCCGGCTGAAGCGCCAGGAAGCCGGCGATCTGCGTCTCCTCTCCGCGCATCACGTCGGCGGGGGATGTCTGCTTCAGGCCGGGGATCACATCGACGCTGATCCGCCGGTCGCTGACCTTCGCCGAGGCGAGGCGGTCGGGGGCGAGCGGGGGGCAGGGCACGGTGAGATAGGGCGCCTCGACCCAGCCCTGCCGGCTGCCGACCATGCCGCAGGCGACGGCGGGCGTCACCCGGTCCGGCGCCAGCCAGTCGGCGACCAGCGCCAGCAGCGCGGGTTCGAACCCGTCGCGGGCCAGCCCACCCATGCCGGCAGCGGAGTCGGCGCGGGCGAGGATACCGTCCGCGCCCATCGCCCAGGCGCGCAGGTGCGAGGTGCCCCAGTCCACCGCGATCCAGTCCACCTGTGCCGGGGCAACGGGCATCAGCCGGTCACCACCACGCCGCCATCGATCACCAGCGCCTGCCCGGTCATCATCCGGCTGGCCGAGGAGGCGAGGAACAGCACGCCGCCGACGATGTCATGGGGCTGAATCTCGTCCTTCAGGCATTGCCGGTCGATATGGGCGGCAAGCGCGTCGGGGGTGACCCACATCTGCTTCTGCTTTTCGGTCAGCACCCAGCCGGGGGCCAGCGCGTTGACGCGGACCCGGTCGGGGCCGAATTCGCGCGCGAGGCTGCGGGTCATGCCGTTGATGCCGGAATTCGCTGTGGTGTAGACGGGGTAGCCCGCATTGCCCATCATGTAGCTGATCGACGAGAAGTTGACGATCGACCCGCCGCCCGCCGCCTGCATCATCGGGATCACCGCCTGCGCGGCAAAGAAATAGGCGCGCAGGTTGATGCCGATGCACCGGTCCCAATAGGCTTCGTCCACATCCAGCGCGGCGTGGCGTTCGTCGTTCGCGGCGTTGTTGACCAGCACGGTGATCGGGCCATGCGCCTCTGCCGCCGCCTCGATACAGTCGCGCAGTTCCGAGGTATCGATCACGTCGCAGGACATGTAGAGCGGGCGGTTGCCGGTCTCTGCCTCCATCCGGTCGCAGAATTCGGTTGCGTCCGACCGCTGCACGAAGGCGACGCGCGCGCCCTGGCGCAGGAAGCCCTCGGTCAGCGCGGCGCCGATGCCGGAGCCGCCGCCGGTGATGAACACCGAGGCGCCGGAGAGGTCGGGAAAGATCGGGTCGGTCATGCTGTCGTCCTTGTCGCGTCGATCACGCGGCCATCGGGGCGCGCAGCCAGTCGGGCAGCCAGTCGCCATGGGCCGCGATCAGGTCATCGACCAGCGCGCGGATCTGGCGCAGGTCAAGCTCGGCCGCCGTATGCGGATCCATCATGGCAGCGTGATAGACGTGATCGCGACGCTGGTGCAAGAGCGCCTGCACCGTCAGTTCCTGCACGTTCAGATTGGTGCGCATCAGCGCGATAAGATGCGGCGGAATATCGTCCACCACCGTTGGCTGGATGCCGTTGGCATCGACGAGGCACGGCACCTCGACCGCCGCGCCCCGGGGCAGTTGCGGGATATAGCCGTAGTTGGCGACGTTGCCGTAGATTACTGAGGGGCTGCCGGTGACGACCGAATTCATGATCGTGGCGGCGTATTCGTGGCTTTGCCGCACCTCGATCCGGTCGGCGGTGCGGTAGGCCTCGGCCTGGGCCTGCCAGGCGGCCACCTGTTCCTCGCACCGTTTGGGGTATTCATCGAGCGGGATGCGGAAGGTCTCGATCAGGTCGGGGCGGTGCGACTTGATGAACCACGGCACGTATTCGGCGAAATGCTCCGAGCTTTCGGTGACGAAATGGCCCAGATGGTCCATCACCTCGTAGCGGACGAGGTTGGGGCAGCGCGGGTTCCAGTCGCTTTCGAGCGGTATGCGCCCCACGCGGTAGCCGTCGCGCAAGGCCGGGTAGAGGTCGCGGTGGCGGCCGTCGTCCAGCCGTTCCTCGAAGCTCAGGAAGAAGGCCATGTGGTTGATGCCGCCGGCGCGGTAGCGCAGGCGCGCGGGGTCGAGGCCAAGGTCGCGGGCCAGTTCGGCGGCGGTGCCCTGCACCGAATGGCAGAGGCCGACCTGCCGGATATCCAGGTAGCGCGCGGTCAGCGCCCAGGTGTTGATCGCCATCGGGTTGACGTATTGCAGCATCAGCGCGCCGGGGCAGACGGCGCGCATATCCTCGGCCAGTGCCCACAGGTGCGGGACGGTGCGCAGGCCGCGCATGATGCCGCCCACCCCCAGCGTGTCGGCGATGGTCTGGCGCAGGCCATAGCGTTTGGGGATGTCGAAATCGGTGACGGTGCAGGGCCTGTAGCCGCCGATCTGGAAGGCGACGATCACGAAATCCGCACCATCAAGCGCCGGGCGGCGGGTCTGATGGGTTTCAACCCGCGCACCGGTGCCGAGCGTGGCGATCAGCTTTCGCGCCACCAGTTCGGATTCCGCGAGGCGCGCGGCGTCGATGTCCATCAGTGCGATTGTGGCATCCGACAGGGCCGGCATCATCAGCGCGTCGCCGATGAGGTTCTTCATGAAGACGGTCGATCCCGCGCCGATGAAGGCGATTTTCGTCACTTGACGGCTCCCAGTGTCAGGCCGGCGATGAAGTGCTTCTGCATCAGGAAGAACATCGCCACCGGCGGCAGGGCAGCGATGATGCTGCCCGCGCTCATCATGTGATAGGCGGCGCGGTACTGGCTGTTGAAGGCGGTGATGCCCGCCGTCACGGGCTGGCTGTCGGCGCCTTGGGTCAGAACGATGGCCCAGAAATAGTCGTTCCAGATGAAGGTGAAGATCAGGACAGAAAGCGCGGCGATGGCGGGGCGCATCAGGGGCAGGACGACATACCAGAAGATGCGGATCTCGCTCACCCCCTCCACCCGCGCGGCCTCGATCAACTCACGCGGCAGGGCGCGGATGAAGTTGCGCATGAAGAGCGTGCAGAATCCGGTCTGGAAGGCGATGTGGAAGAGCACGAGGCCCATGCGGGTGTCGTAGAGCCCCATCTGCAGCGTGAGATCCCGCACCGGCACCATCAGGATCTGGAAGGGCACGAAGTTGCCCGCGACGAACATGAAGAAGATCCAGATGTTGCCGCGGAACCCGTAGACCCCCAGTGCGAAGCCGGTCATGCACGACAGCGCCACCGCGCCGATGACCGTCGGCACGGTGATGAAGACGGAGTTGAGCAGGTAGCGCGGCATGTTCGAGTCGGTGAAGACCCGGGTGTAGTTCTGGAAGAAGTTGATCGAACTGGGCCAGCCCCAGATGTTGCCCTGCGCGAAATCCGCATCGGGTTTGATCGAGAACAGCGCGACCATCAGAAGCGGCAGAAGCCACAGGATCAGCGCCAGCGGCAGCAGCGCCTGATAGCCGAGGCGCCAGGTGGCGGAGGTCTTGGCGACGGGGGTGGGAAACATGGCTCAGACCCCCTTCTCGTCGCGGTACATCTTGGTCAGGAAGAAGGCGATGTAGACCATCATGATCAGGAACAGCACCACCGCGATGGCGGCACCATAGCCCATGCGGAAGCCGTATTCCGACAGCGCCACCTCGAACATGTAATAGGCCAGCACGCGGGACGATCCGAACGGCCCGCCGTTGGTCATGACCGAGATCATGTCGAAGCTGCGCAGCGCGCCGATCACGGTGACGACGACGGCGATGAAGGTGGCGGGGCGCAGTTGCGGCAGGATCACGTACCACAGCATCCGCCAGCCCTTGGCGCCATCGAGCCGCGCGGCCTCGATCTGTTCGGGATCGACTGCGTTCAGCCCGGTCAGATACAGGATCATGCAATAGGCGGTCTGCGGCCAGAGGCCGGCGGCGATGATGCCGTAGGTGACATAGGTCGGGTCGCCCAGCACGTTGATCGGCCCCAGTCCGAAAAGCCCCAGGATCGGGTTCAGAAGGCCGATGGAGGGGTTGTAGAACCAGGCGAAGACCAGTCCGACGACAACCTGGCTGATCACGAAGGGAAAGAAGAAGAGCGATTTGTAAAGCCGGATGCCGCGCACCTGCTGGTTCAGGAATAGCGCGATGAACAGCCCGGCCGGGATTGCCAGCAGATAGAGCACCAGCCACAGCACGTTGTTGCGAAGCGAGGTATAGAAGGCCCGGTCGTCCAGCAGTTCGCGGTAGTTCTGCGTGCCGATGAAGCGCGGCTCGCCAAGCCCGTCCCACTGGTAGAACGAGATGTTGAAGGACTGGAAGATCGGGAAGATCACGTAGAGCGCAAAGAAGGCGACGCCGGGTGCGAGGAACAGCCAGGGCGCGAGGCTGCGCTGGTTGCGCTGCCACCAGCTTCGTGCGGGGCGCGGGGGGAGGGCATCTGTGCCGGCAAGGGTCATCGCGCGTGCCTTTCCTCGATGGGCCGCCGAAATCGCCGCGCGGACCCCAGGCGTGGCGCGGCGGCAGGATGACCTGCCGCCGCGGTCCGATCATGCTGGCCTATTCGTGCCGGGCGCGTTCCTGCACGCGGTCGAGCCGGGGCAGGATGTCGTCCAGGTTGTCAGGCAGCACCATGAACTCCTGAAAGCCCTCCATCGCCGCCGCTGCCATCTCGGCCGGCGC
>JBJHCH010000002.1:0-73802 GCA_050485905.1 Paracoccaceae bacterium
TCGGCCAGCGCATCGACGTCATCAAGTTCAGCGACGATCTGAGCGAGGTCGAGGATGTGATCGAGATGACCCTGCCGATGGCGCCGGGGCGCTTCCGGTCGGTGGTGCAGGGGCCGGATGGCAGCCTGTACACCGCGATCGACGAAGGCACGATCCACAAGCTGACACCGGGCAACTGACCCGGAACGGCCGCGCCGCCCCGGTGGCGGCGCGGCTCGCCTCGACACCACTGATGTTCAGGCGTGACACCCCGGCTGGCCCGTTGGCGCGTGCCGAAATCCGCCGATGCGGCGGTTTGTGGCGACATCGTGGCCGGGAAGCCATTTGTTAATCCAGATCTGCGCTAGTTCCGTCTCAGGACCGCGACGGGACGCGGCATGTGATGCGAGTGGAGCGGGGATGGGCATTCCGCATCTGGCCAAGAAGGTTGCACTGCCGGCGAATGCGTCGGCCGACCTTACCCGGCTGGTGATCTCTTTGCTCAGCGATCTGGTGCGCACGCCGATGGCATCGGCCGATGCGGCGGTGAACGAGGCGCTGGCGCAACTGGGCGCCGAGGGCGGGTTCGACCGCGTCTATATCTTTCTGATGCGTCCCTGCCGCGAGCTTTACGACAATACCCATGAATGGGTCGCCCCCGGCATCCGCCCCTGCATCGAGGAACTGCAGGGCCTGCCGCGCGAGTTGTTCGCCCGCTGGATCGACCCGCTGGAGCGTGACGAGGCGGTGGAGATCGGCAGCGTTGCCGATCTGGCGCCCGGCGATCCGGCGCGCGAATTGCTGGAATCGCAGGATATCCAGTCGATGCTGGTGCTGCCGATGTGGCAGGACGAAAGCTTCATCGGCTTTCTGGGCTACGATTCGGTGCGGGCGGAGCGGCGGCTGACGCCGGACGAGGTGTTCGTGCTGCGCGCCGGCGCCAACGGCATTGCCGCGCTGCTGTCGCGCCGCGCCTATGCCGAGGGCCGCGATCTGGCGCTGGACCGGCTGCGCTCCACCATGTCGGCAGTGCCCGATCTGGTGATGGAGGTCGATGCGACGGGCCGCTACATCGCCTGCCATTCCTGGGGCACGGGCGATTATGTCTTCGACCCCGATTTCGCCATCGGCAAGACGCTGGAGGAGTTGCTGCCGCCCGATATCGCCGCGGCGCGCCGGGTGATGATGGCGGAAGCCGCGGAAACCGGCACCTCGCAGCGCGAGCGGTTCGCCTATCCGTCGCCCGCTGGCACCCGGCATCTGGAGGTGACCGCGACGCGCGGCGCGGGGCAGGGCTTTGTCTTCGTCATGCGCGACGTGACCGAGCAGGTGGCGCAGGAACGCATCGTGCGGCGGCTGGGCAGCATCGCGCAGCGCACGTCCAACGTGGTCGTCGTCACCGATCCGCAGAACCGCATCGAATGGGTCAACGGCGCCTATGAAAAGCTGACCGGCTATGCGCTGGACGAGGTGCGCGGCCGCAAACCGCACGAGGTCACCGGCTGCCCCGAGGCGGACCAAGCCGTGATCGGGCGAATCCGCCGCGCGGTGAAGGCGCAATGGCCGGTGCGCGCGGAACTGCTGAACCGCGATCGCCATGACCGGCGCTACTGGATCGAGATGGATATCCAGCCGCTGATCGAGGAGGACGGCAGTTGCACCGGCTTCGTCTCGGTCCAGACCGACGTGACCGACCGCAAGGCGCAGCACGCCGAGCAGGAACGCCTGAAGGCAGAGGCAGAGCGCGCCCACAACCGCCTGCAAACCGCAATCGACGCGCTGCCCGACGCCTTTGTCAGCTTCGATGCCGAGGACCGGCTGGCGGTTTTCAACCAGAAGTTCGTGGACCTCTATCCGCGGTCGGCCGATGGGGTTCGCCTTGGGGTGAACTGGCAGGAGCTTCTGGAATATCGGCTGCGGAACGGCGAGTTCTCGGTTCCCGAAAGTGAGCAGAAGGCCTGGATCGAGGCGCGCGTGAAGGACTGGCACAAGCCCTTTGCCGACCGTGAGCAGAAGCTGGCAGACGGGCGCTGGCTGCGCATCATCGAACGCGAGACGCCCGATGGCGGCCGCGTCGGCCTGCTGCTGGACATCACCGGCGCAAAGCTGGCCGAGCAGCGCCTGCGCGATGTGATCATGGGCGCCCGTGCCGGGACGTGGGAACACGACCTGATCACTGGCGAGGAGACATCGAACGACATCTGGGCCGAGATGCTGGGCTATTCCGCCGAGGAACTGGGCACGGTCAGCGGCGAGGAATGGCTGAATCTCGCCCATCCCGACGACGGGCCGCGGATGATGGCGCAGGTCAATGCCTGTGCGCGCGGCGAGATCGACGCCATCGATCTGGAAATGCGGATGCGGCACAAGGCGGGGCACTGGATCTGGCTGCACAGCCGCGGCCGCGTGACGCGCCGCGATGCGGATGGCCGGCCGCTGGTGATCTCGGGCCTCGATTTCGACATCACCGAGCAGAAGGAACGGCAGGCGGCGCTGGACGCGGCGCTGGCCGAGCAGGAGCGCGCCGAGCGCCGGTTCCGCGACGTGGCCGAATACGGCCGGTCGTGGATATGGGAGCAGGATGCGGATCTGCGCTTCAGCTACATGTCCGACGGCTACTGGGCGCTGACCGGGCTGAACCCCGATCAGGTGATCGGGCACCGGCGGGACGAGTTGATCGCCAATGCCGACATGGTTCACCAATCCGACGACTGGCACGAGTTGCAGGCCAAGATCGCCGCGCGCGAGCCGTTCACCGGCTTCGTTTATCGCACCCAGACCGCGGCCGGCGTGATCGGCGACGCCTGGATGCAGATCAGCGGCAAGCCGCTGTTCGACGCGGACGGCACCTTTGTCGGCTATCGCGGCGTGGGGGCCGACGTGACCGCGCTGCAACGGGCAAGGGAGGCGGCGGAAGAGGCGAGCCGCGCGAAATCGCGCTTCCTGGCCAACATGAGCCACGAGATTCGCACGCCGCTGAACGGCATCCTGGGCATGGCGGAACTGTTGCAGGACGTCATCAACGACGACCATGCGCAGGAAATGGTGGGGATCATCCAGGAATCGGGCGAGCTGCTGCTGTCGATCCTGAACGACCTGCTGGATCTGGCCAAGATCGAGGCCGGCAAGCTGAGCCTGGAAAGCATCCCCTTCAACCCCGCCGAACTGGTGGCCCGGCTGGAGCCGATCTATGGCCTGCGGGCGCAGGGCAAGGGCGTGTCCTTTGCGGTGGAGATCGCATCGGGCTGCGCGGTGCCGCGGCGGGGCGATCCGACGCGCGTATTGCAGGTGCTGCACAACCTGATCGGCAACGCGATCAAGTTCACCGATCAGGGAGAGGTGCGGGTGCGGCTGAAGGGCGGCAGCACCGGCCCCGTGGTGATCGAGGTGCGCGACAGCGGTTGCGGCATGTCGGCCGATCAGGCGGCGCGGGTCATGGCGCCGTTCGAGCAGGCGGAAAGCGGCACCACGCGGCGGTTCGGCGGCACCGGCCTCGGCCTTGCGATCACCGGCGATCTGGTGGCGATGATGGGCGGCCGGCTGAAGATCGAAAGTGTGCCGGGGCGCGGCACCACCGTGCGGGTGGATCTGCCGCTGCCGCTGGCCGATGGCGGGGCGAAGGCGGTTCCGGTGCCCGCCCGCCCGCGCGAGGCGCCTCTGGTGCAGGACTGGCGCGCGCTGGTGGCCGACGACAATGCGACGAACCGGCTGATCCTGAAATCGCTGCTGTCGTCGCTGGGCGTGCGCCACGAACTGGCCGAGAACGGGGCCGAGGCGGTGGACCTGTGGCGCAAGGGCCGGCATGACCTGTTGCTGCTGGATGTGTCGATGCCGGTGCTGGACGGGCCGAGCGCCCTGCGCGAGATCCGCCGGCTGGCGGCCGAGGCCGGGCTGCCGCCGCCCCCCGCCGTGGCGATCACCGCCAATGTGATGGAGCATCAGGTGCGGGAATACCGCGAGGCAGGCTTTGACGCCCATCTGCCGAAACCGATGAAGCGGGCCGATCTTTACGCGATGCTGGAACGGCTGTCGCAGCGGGGCTGAGCGCCACGCGCCGGAACAGGCGCGCCCAAGTTGCGTCAAATTAGCGACAAATTCGACGGCAAGATATGACCCGTGGCCAGCGGTTGGCCGGGGGTGTTTGTGTGATGAGTGACCAGAGGCAAACGGGCCGGCGCGACGATTCCCCCCCGCGCGGACGACGATGGGCAACGATCGACCTGCTGCTGATAGCGCTATACGCAGTGGTTGCAGTGCTCATCGTCGTCGGCCTGATCCTGATGATCATCTGGGGCGCGATTTCGGACTGACGGGGCCGCGCAGGCGTGATCCGGGGCAGGGCGGAACCTGCGCAAACGGCCTTGAAACTGGCGGAAAATGGTGGGCGACCCTGGAATCGAACCAGGCGTGGGTCTCCCCGGCGGAGTTACAGTCCGCTGCCGCACCTTGCAGCACGTCGCCCTCTGGCCCGCGGGGATAGCGAAGGCCCCATGGGGCGTCAAGGCGGAAAATCCCGCTTGCGACCGCCCCGCGCCGGGGCCATCCTGCCCGTCCGAGGGGTGGAGAACGGATGGCCCGAAAACCCGACTGGGTGATCGACAAGGAGCGCGCGCGCCGGGCGGCGGCGGCCGAAACCGTGTGGCTGTTCGGCCTGCACGCGGTGCGCGACGCGCTGTTGAACCCGGCCCGAACGCGGCTGCGGCTGGTGGTGACGAAGAACGCCGCCGACCGGCTGGCCGATGCCATCGCCGACAGCGGCATGGCGCCAGAGATCGCCGATCCCCGCCGTTTCGACGTGCCCATCGCCCCCGACAGCGTGCATCAGGGCGCGGCGCTGGAGGTGAAGCCGCTCGACTGGGGCGATCTGGAAAGCGTCTGCGCGGCGGGGCAGGGGGCTGCCCGCGTCGTGCTGCTGGACCGGGTGACCGACCCCCACAACGTCGGCGCCGTCCTCCGCTCGGCCGAGGTGTTCGGGGCGCGCGCGGTGATCGCGCCCGCCCGCCATTCCGCCCCCGAAACCGGCGCGCTGGCGAAAACCGCCAGCGGCGCGCTGGAACGCCAGCCCTACCTGCGGGTAAAGAACCTCGCCGCCGCGATGGGCCAGTTGCAGGCCATGGGCTACAGGCTCATCGGGCTGGACGGTGACGCCGACCTGACGCTGGACGCGGTGCTGGCCGATCTGGGCGACCGACCCGTGGGTCTGGTGCTGGGGGCAGAGGGGCCGGGCCTGCGCGAGGGCACGCGCGCGGCCTGCGACGCGCTGGTGCGAATCCCCGCCGCCGGGGCCTTCGGCTCGCTCAACGTGTCGAACGCGGCGGCGGTGGCGCTTTACGCCGCCGCACAGGCGCAAAACCCGGTGCCGGATTGATGACGGGGTTTCACGCTTTGGGGAGGGTGCTTTTCCCGCGCGCCCGGATGGTCCATCTCTGGGGCCGAGACCGACCGGAGATTCCATCGTGACCGCCGCTGCCCGCCCCGATCACACGCCCGCCACCGCGCTGCGTGCTTCCACCTTGTTGCTGGTTGCCCTGCTGACCTGGCTGGCCGCGCCCGCGCGGGCGATGGACGGGGTGGCCGTCGGCGGCTACGACGCGGTGGCCTATTTCACCGAAGGGCGCGCGGTGCCCGGCGAACGCTCTATCGCGCTGAAATGGCGCGGGCGGATGTGGCGCTTTGCCAGCGCCGCCAACCGCAGCACGTTCGAGATGAACCCCCATGCCTATGCGCCGCAGTTCGGCGGCTTCTGCACGCTCGCGCTGTCCGAGGGGCGGATCGAACCCGGCACGCCCACCGAATTCGTGATCCATGACGGGCGGCTCTACCTTGTGCACGACCCCGCGCGCCGCGCGACGCTGGCACAGACCATCGCGGCGCGGGTGGAACGCGCCACCGCCCACTGGCCGGAACTGCGCACCACCGTCGCGCAGCGCTGACGGCGGGCCGTCATACTCCGTTCAACAATTTGCGACATGATCTTTCAGCGTGCCACGACGATCCTATCTCTTGGCATGGAAGCGCGATTACGGAACATTCGCGTTTCGATTCACTGTCCCTCGTTCCGCGACTAGCGCCCGGCCTATGGTCCGGGCGCTTTTTTCTTTCAGGCAGGAATATCAGTGACCTGCACGCCCCTTGCGCGGTGTTTCGCCCGGCTGCTTGAGCGGGGCGGGCGGGTTTCGTAGACTTGGCCCCATGGGCCACGATACCATCGACGCCTTCCACGCCGCCCTACCGGGGAATGAACGCGAGATCTGCGAGATCCTGCGCCGCACCATCGATGGCCACCTAGCGGGCGCGGAAAGCAAAATCTGGCACGCCCATCCGGTCTGGTTCCTGGCCGGCAATCCCATCGTCGGCTACAGCAGCCTGAAGGACGGCATCCGCCTGCTGTTCTGGAGCGGCCAGTCATTTGCCGCCCCCGGCCTGAAACCGCAGGGAAAGTTCAAGGCGGCAGAGATCCGCTATACTGCCGCATCCGGCGTCGATCAGGCGGCGCTGCAGCAATGGATCGCGGAATCCCGCGACATCCAGTGGGATTACAAGAACATCGTGAAGCGAAAGGGCAGGCTGGAGCGGCTTTGACCCAGGCCCCAGCCCGACGTTTCAGATCTGGCGTGGGCGGCGGAAGCTGCTAATCAATGGTCATGCCCGCCTATTCCGATGACTTTCTCAAAAGCGTCCTGACCAGCGTGAAGAAGATCGCGGTGGTCGGCGTGTCGTCGAACCCGGTGCGGCCCAGCTACTACGTCGCGCGCTATCTGGGGCTGAAGGGGTTTCAGGTGATCCCCGTCAACCCCGGCATCGCCGGCCAGCAGCTTTTCGGGGCAGAGGTGCGCGCCGACCTCGCCTCGATCCCCGATGACGATGTGGACATGGTCGATATCTTCCGCCGCTCCGATCAGGTCGGCCCCATCGTCGAACAGGCGCTGGCGCGCTGGCCGCGGCTGAAGGTGGTGTGGATGCAGATCGGCGTCGAGAATGCCGAGGCGGCAGCGCGGGCCGAGGCGCGCGGCGTGACCGTGATCCAGAACCGCTGCCCCAAGATCGAATATCAGCGCCTGTTCTGGGAATTGCGCATGGGCGGCTTCGCCACCGGCGTCATCTCCTCCAAACGCGGCTGAAGCGGCGCTCCGTGCCGGGTTGGCTTCGGACATCGCATTGAAATCACGCAGTAAAAGCCGCGAACGTGGTGGTTAAGGCTTTCCTGCCCCGGCGTGCGTTGGGTGTTGCACGAAAGGTTGCCAAACGGTTGACGAAATTTGCCGTTTCGTTTGTTTTCAATGGGTTGATATTTTGGGCACGCGTGCACAACCGTGCACAGACCTGATCGCCCCGTCAGGGCAGCGGCGGCCGTTTCGCGGGCCAGTTCGTCGCCTGATGCCAGGCCTCCCCCAGTTGCAGCACCCCCAGATCGCCCCCCGCCGGCCCGAAAATCTGCATCCCCATCGGCAGCCCGCCCGGCCCGAATCCGATCGGCACGCTCAGGCTCGGCAACCCGATCAGGCTGACCGGCACCACCACCTCCATCCAGCGGTGATAGGTGTCCATCGCCCGCCCCGCCACCGTCTCGGGCCAGCGCCAGTCCACCGGGAACGGCCAGACCTGGGCCGAGGGCATGATAAGGGCGTCGTAATCCTCGAACAGCCGCGCCGCGATGCGATACCACTCCGACCGGATCACGCTGGCATCGTGGACCTGCATCGCCGACAGCGGCAGCCCCTGCTCGATCTCCCACAGCGCCTCGGGCTTCAGTTGCGCCCGCTTCTCGGGGTCGTCGTAAAGCACCCGCCGATTGCCCGCATTGGCAAAGGCCCGCAGCACGCACCAGCTGTGCCACAGCCGGCGCGGGTCGAACGGCGGGCTGATCGGTTCGACATGCAGCCCCAGCGCCTCCATCTGGTCCAGTGCGGCGTGGCAGAGGTCGAGTATCCCCGGCTCCATCGGGTAATGCCCGGCCCAGTCGCCCAGCCAGCCGACCCGCCGCCCCCTGACCGTGGCCGACAGCCCGGCGGCAAAGCCGCCATGCGTGCGATTGTGGGGGGTGCGGGGGTCGGGCTGGGCGAGGATCTCCAGCAGCCCCGCCAGATCGCGCGGGCTGCGCGCCATCGCCCCGTCAGTGGCCAGCATGTGGAGAAACGTCTCGCCCTCGGCCTTGCCCGGCACCAGCCCAAAGCTGGGGCGGAAGCCATAAACGTTGCAGAAGGCCGCGGGGTTGCGCAGCGATCCCATCATGTCCGACCCGTCCGCCACCGGCAGCATCCGCGCCGCCAGCGCCGCCGCCGCCCCGCCCGACGACCCGCCCGCGGTGCGGGTGCGGTCATAGGGGTTGCGGGTGGCGCCGAAGACCGGGTTGAAACTGTGGCTGCCCAGCCCGAACTCGGGCGTGTTGGTCTTGCCGATCAGCACCGCGCCCGCCTGCCGCAGCCGCGCGGCCAGCGGCTCGTCGGCCTCGGGCACGAAATCGGCAAAGATCGGGCTGCCCCAGGTGGACCGGATGCCGCGCACGGCGACCAGATCCTTGACCGCGATGGGCAGCCCGTGCAGCCAGCTCCGCCGGGGCGAGGCATCCGCCTCTGCCGCCGCCCGCATCAGCTCGTCAGGGTCGCGCAGCGCGACGATGGCGTTCAGCGCCGGGTTCAGCAGGTCGATCCGGTCAAGGAAATCGGCCATCACCTCGGCGGCCGAAACATGGCGGTTGACGATCAGGTCCGAAAGCTCGGTCGCGTCCAGCGCGGTCAGATCCGACATCGTTCCCCCCATTCAGGCCCGCATTTGCATCCGGGGGCACGCGAGTTGTCAAGCCACCGTTACGCCCCGCAGTTGTGCGACCAGCGAGGGGATCCGGTCGCGGAAGCGAAAGAAGCCCTGGGTGGCATGGGGCCAGGCGGCAGCGTCGAACGGGCGCAGCGCAGGGATCAGCGCGATCCCGTCGGGCCACAGCGCCGCGCGCAGGTCGTCGAGCGCCGACGCGGCAGGGCCGGTGGGCGCGTAGGGGGTGACGATCTGACGAAGCGCATTCGCGCGCGCCCAGTCGGCCACCGCGGCGGCATCGGCGCAGGCGGTCAGCGGCCCCAGCCGCCCGGCCCAGCGGGCGGTGCAGTCGGCCAGCGCGGCATCGGTGAAGCCATGCACCATCGGCGCCACCGCAAGGGGCGAGCGCCCGGCCGCTGCACTCAGCGTGGCAGTGGCGACGGGGGAGAGGCCGCCAGAAAGGATGTATCCGGGCGACAGGTCTTCCTCGGTCAGCAGCAGGCCGGTGCGGACGGTCTGGTCCCAGTGCTGCGGCTGCGGCGCGGGTCGCGGGGCGGGCAGGGGCTGCGCGGGCAGCGGGTCGGCGCGGGGCGCCAAACCCTGCGGGCGAAACCGGCCGCCGGTGAATTTCTCGATGTTGTCGGGGCGGGCGAGGTATGTCTTGCCCACCGTCTGCAGCCCGCCCACCCAGCGCCACGACAGCGTGTTCGTGGCCGGGTCGCCATCCAGCAGGTGGCGCAGGAAGAAATCCGCGCCCAGTTCCCAAGGCAGGCGCAGGGTGAAGATCCAGATCGAGGCGAACCACATCCGCGCGTGGTTGTGCAAGTAGCCGGTGGCGGCGAGGTCGCGCGCCCAATGATCGAAGCCGTCGATCCCGGTTTCACCCCGACACGCGGCCTGCCAGTCCCGCCGCAGGCCGGATTCGGTCTGCACCCGGTTCAGCGCCGCCGCCAGCCCGCGCCGGTACTCGGCCCAGACCTCGGGGCGCAGCTCCAGCCAGCCCTTCCAGTAGGTTCGCCAGAACACCTCGGCCACGAATTTCCCCGCCGCATCGAGGCTGTGGCGGGCAAGCACGGCCTCCAGCACCTCTGCCTCGGTCAGCAGCCGGTGGCGCAGAAAGGGCGAGAGGGTGGAGACATGCGGATGCCCCGGCAGGTCGTGGTTGCGCAGGCGCGCATAATCGCGCCCCGCGCGGGGCACGAAGGCGGACAGGCGGCGCAGGCCTTCGGTTCTGGTGGCGGGAATGTCCATGGCGGGCAAGGGTAGGGGGCGACGCGCCGGCATCAAGGCGGCTGCCCTTGCGGGGGTCCGGCCGCGATACTAAGACTCCGGTAAGGATACCGGCCATAGGGTGCCGGCGAGCAGAAGGCAGGCCGCGATGAGAGATCCGCTAGAAACCTACATGAACACGCTGGTTCCGATGGTGGTCGAACAGACCAGCCGGGGCGAACGCGCCTATGACATTTTCTCGCGCCTGTTGAAGGAGCGGATCATCTTCCTGTCCGGCCCGGTGCATGACGGCATGTCCAGCCTGATCGTCGCGCAATTGCTGCATCTGGAGGCGGAGAATCCGTCCAAGGAAATCAGCATGTATATCAACAGCCCCGGTGGCGTCGTCACCTCTGGCCTGTCGATCTACGACACGATGCAGTATATCCGGCCAAAGATCAGCACGCTGGTCGTGGGGCAGGCCGCGTCGATGGGCAGCCTGCTGCTGGCCGCGGGCGAAAAGGGGATGCGCTTTTCGCTGCCCAACAGCCGGATCATGGTGCACCAGCCCTCGGGCGGGTTTCAGGGGCAGGCGACCGACATCGCGCTGCATGCCAAGGAGATTCTGGAACTGAAGGAGCGGCTGAACCGGATCTATGTCCACCACACCGGGCAGGACTACGAGACAGTGGAGGCGGCGCTGGAACGCGACAACTTCATGACCGCCGAGAAGGCCAGGGATTGGGGCCTGGTGGACGAGATCGTGACCAGCCGCGGCAAGGCCGAGGACGACAAGAAATGATCACGATTGCCGCATGTGCGAGGTTGCGGCAAAATTTGACGTTGTGAAGGGGGGTATGGTGACCTACTCTTTGCGTGAATTGAGGATTTAGGCAGGCCTTCCGCCCCGTGCCGGGGTGGCTGGACAAGGCGGCGAAGGACCAATCATGGCGAACAGTTCCGGCAGCGACAGCAAGAACACGCTCTACTGCTCTTTCTGCGGAAAGAGTCAGCATGAGGTGCGAAAGCTGATCGCCGGCCCCACGGTGTTCATCTGCGACGAATGTGTCGAACTGTGCATGGACATCATCCGCGAGGAGACGAAATCCAGCGGGCTGAAGTCGACCGACGGGGTGCCGACCCCGCGTGAAATCTGCAAGGTGCTGGACGACTACGTGATCGGGCAGGAGCACGCCAAGCGCGTGCTCTCGGTCGCGGTCCACAACCATTACAAGCGGCTGAACCACGCGGCGAAATCCAGCGACATCGAGCTGGCAAAGTCGAACATCCTGCTGATCGGCCCCACCGGCTGCGGCAAGACCCTGCTGGCCCAGACGCTGGCGCGCATCCTCGACGTGCCCTTCACCATGGCCGACGCCACGACACTGACCGAGGCGGGTTACGTGGGCGAGGATGTCGAGAACATCATCCTGAAGCTGCTGCAGGCCAGCGAATACAACGTCGAACGCGCGCAGCGCGGGATCGTCTATATCGACGAGGTCGACAAGATCACGCGCAAGTCCGACAACCCCAGCATCACCCGCGATGTGTCGGGCGAGGGGGTGCAGCAGGCGCTTCTGAAGATCATGGAGGGCACGGTCGCCTCCGTGCCCCCGCAGGGCGGGCGCAAGCATCCGCAGCAGGAATTCCTGCAGGTGGACACGACTAACATCCTGTTCATCTGCGGCGGCGCCTTCGCGGGCCTCGACAAGATCATCTCGCAGCGCCACAAGGGCACCTCGATCGGCTTCGGCGCCGAGGTGAAGGAGAACGAAAGCCGCGGCGTGGGCGAGGTCTTCAAGGAACTGGAGCCCGAGGATCTGCTGAAATTCGGCCTGATCCCGGAATTCGTCGGCCGCCTGCCGGTGATCGCCACCCTGACCGATCTCGACGAGGAGGCGCTGGTCACCATCCTGACCGAGCCGAAGAACGCGCTGGTGAAGCAGTACCAGCGGCTCTTCGATATCGAGGGCGTGAAGCTCGCCTTCACCTCCGACGCGCTGGTGGCCATCGCCAAGCGGGCGATCAAGCGCAAGACCGGCGCGCGGGGGTTGCGCTCGATCCTCGAAGACATCCTGCTCGACACTATGTTCGAACTGCCCGGCATGTCCGGTGTGCAAGAGGTGGTGGTGAACGAGGAGGCCGTGACCTCGGACCTCAAGCCGCTGCTGATCTATGCCGACAGTGCCAAGAAGGAACCGGCCTCGGCCGGATGATCCTCCCACCGAGATGAGCCTTGAACGCCCGCGCTTTCGCGGGCGTTTTTCGTTGCGGCGGTCAGCGGGCCGCGCGCCGGATTCTGAGCTGATAGCAGTTGTTGCGGGCCGAGCGGACATCGACAAAGGCGATCGCCGGATCGGCCAGAACCTGTGCGGCATAGTCCGCGATGCTTTCCCGCGCGACGACACGTCCGGTGCCGTAGGCGATGCGGTGGTCGGCGGTGTAGCCCTTCAGCAGGTAGTCCAGGCTGGACCGCAGGATCGGCGGCAGGGCACCGGCTTTCGCCGGGTGCCACGCGTCGCAGTCGTCGGCGCAGAGGAAGATCGGCCCGACCTCGGCATAGGGTTGCGGTTCGGGAAAGGGCCGGTGGGCGAGGATCAGCATGCCGCGCCCCTCGGCCACCATGTCGAGGCAATGGCGGCAGGGGTTGCCGACGCCCTGCGCGATGTGGCGTTCGGCGGGCATGCCGTTCGCATCGGGACCGCCCGCGCGCAGCGCGCGGACGGTGGCGGTGTCGAGCGGGTGGTAGGTCAGTTGCATGGGCGGCACTCCTGTCGGTCGGTCGGATCAGGATGCGTCGGCCCGCGCGCCGGGGCGACCCGGAAGCTGCGCAATCGGCCCCGCCCGGCGCTGTGGGCGAAGCGTCGCATCCGCTTGCCCGGCGCCGGGCGGGCGGGTAAACCCGGGTCCGGATGCAGGCAGGATGAGAATGGCGCAGACCAGTGGCGAGGCGCCCGAGGATCGGGCGAAATCGAAGCGCATCGGCGCGCTTGCCGGGTTGCTGCCCTTCGTGCGGCCCTACATGGGCATGGCGTGGCTGGCCATCGCGGCGCTGGTGCTGACGGCGGCGGTGTCGCTGTCGCTGCCGCTGGCCGTGCGCCGGGTGGTGGACAATTTCAACACCGAGGATGCGGCGATCCTGAACGCCTATTTCGCGGCAGCACTTGGCATCGCCGCCCTTCTCGCGCTGGGCACGGGGCTGCGCTACTACCTTGTGACCCGTCTGGGCGAGCGGGTGGTGGCCGACATCCGCAAGGCGCTGTTCGAGCGCATGGTGGGGATGAGCCCGTCGTTCTTTGAGCGGATCATGACCGGCGAGGTGCTGAGCCGGCTGACCACCGACACCACGCTGGTGCTGTCGGTCATCGGCTCGTCGCTGTCCATCGCGCTGCGCAACGTGCTGCTGCTGCTGGGCGGGCTGGCCCTGCTGCTGGCGACCAGCGCCAAGCTGACCGGCCTTGTCCTGCTGCTGGTGCCGGCGGTGATCGTGCCGATCATCCTGCTGGGCCGCCGCCTGCGGGTGCTCAGCCGCGAAAACCAGGACTGGATCGCCGCCAGTTCCGGTAATGCGTCCGAGGCGCTCTTGTCGGTGCAGACGGTGCAGGCCTTTACCCATGAACTCGCCAGCCGCGCGCGGTTCGACGAGGTGACCGAGCACAGCTTCACCTCGGCCCGCAAGCGCATCGCCACCCGCGCGCTGATGACCGTCATCGTGATTTTCCTGGTGTTCACCGGCATCGTCGGCGTGCTGTGGATCGGCGCCAATGACGTGCGCGACGGCGCGATGACGGCGGGCGAGTTGATCCAGTTCGTGATCTACGCGGTGATGGTCGCCGGCGCCGTCGCCGCCCTGTCAGAGGTCTGGGGCGAGGTGCAGCGCGCCGCCGGGGCCACCGAACGCCTCGTGGAACTGCTGCACACCACCGACGCGGTGCAGGATCCGCCCGGCCCCAAACCCCTGCCGCGCCCGGTCAGGGGAGAGATCGGCTTTCAGGGCGTCACCTTCCACTACCCCGCCCGCCCCGGCATCGCGGCGCTGAACGGCATCGACCTGACCGTGACACCGGGCGAAACGGTGGCGCTCGTCGGCCCCTCGGGCGCGGGGAAATCCACCATCATCCAGCTTCTGCAACGCTTCTACGACCCCGACGCGGGGGCCGTCACCATCGACGGCATGAACCTGCGCGACATGGCGCGCAGCGACTTCCGCCGCGCCATCGCCCTTGTGCCGCAGGACCCGGTGATCTTTGCCACCAGCGCGCGCGAGAACATCCGCTTTGGCCGCCCCGAGGCCAGCGACGCCGAGGTGGAAGCCGCCGCCCGCGCCGCCGCCGCGCATGACTTCATCGCCGCCCTGCCGCAGGGCTACGACAGCGAGCTGGGCGAACGCGGGGTGATGCTGTCGGGCGGCCAGCGCCAGCGCATCGCCATCGCCCGCGCCATCCTGCGCGACGCGCCGATCCTGCTACTGGACGAGGCGACCAGTGCGCTCGACGCGGAATCCGAACGCGCGGTGCAGCGGGCGGTGGAGCATCTGGCGCGGGGGCGCACCACGCTGATCGTCGCGCACCGCCTTGCCACGGTGAAAAAGGCCGACCGCATCGTCGTCTTCGATCAGGGCCGCATCGTCGCCGCCGGCCGGCATGAGGCGCTGGTGGCCGAGGGCGGGCTTTACGCGCGCCTTGCCCGGCTGCAATTCACCGAAGGGGTGGCGGCGGAATAGTTTTTCGCTGCGTCACGCTTGCACGGTGCGCCCATCGCCCGCAAACTGCCCCGCAATCGGCCAACCAATGGCCGGCAAGGGGAGGAAGATGCCGATGGCCGCCTATGCGACTGCCGCCGACCGCGATGCGATCACGAACGAGATGCCATGGTCCGACCGCGACCTGCCGGTGACGATCCACCAGTTCCTGACCCGAACCGCCAAGGCCCACGGCAGCCGCCCGGCGATCACCTTCCAGATCCTCTCCGGCCCCACAGACAAGGCCGTGACGCTGACATGGGCCGACTACCTGACCCAGATCACCCAGGCGGCGAACCTGTTCCGCAGCCTCGGCATCGGGCCGGGCGACACGGTCGCCTATGTGCTGCCCAACTGCCTTGAAACCGCCGTGGCGCTGATCGGCGGGTCGGTGGCGGGCATCGTGAACCCGGTCAATCCGCTCTTGGAACCCGAACAGATCGCCGCGATCCTGCGCGAGACGAAGGCAAAGGTCGTCGTCACGCTGAAGGGCTTTCCCAAGACCGACGTGCCGCAAAAGGTCGCCGCCGCCGTGGCGCTGGCGCCCGACGTGCAGACGGTGCTGGAGGTGGACCTGAACCGCTACCTCTCACCCCCGAAAAGCTGGATCGTGCCGCTGGTCCGGCCAAAGGTGCAGGTGACGCACAAGGCGCGCGTGTTGAACTTCAATGCCGAACTGGCCCGCCAGCCACGGGAACTGACGTTCGAGGATACGGCCCAGGACCGCGTTGCGGCCTATTTCCACACCGGCGGCACCACCGGCATGCCAAAGGTCGCGCAGCACAAGTATTCCGGCATGATCTACAACGGCTGGCTGGGGCATCGGCTGCTCTTCACCGAACAGGATGTGGTGCTCTGCCCGCTGCCGCTGTTCCACGTCTTTGCCGCCTATCCGGTGCTGATGTCGATGATCGCGTCGGGCGCGCATGTGGTCTTTCCCACCCCCGCCGGTTACCGGGGCGAGGGCGTGTTCGACAATTTCTGGAAGCTGATCGAACGCTGGAAGGTCAGCTTCATGATCACCGTGCCGACCGCGATGGCGGCGCTGATGCAGCGCCCTGTCAACGCCGATGTCTCCAGCCTGAAGCTGGCCTTTTCCGGCTCGGCCCCGCTGCCGATCGAGCTTTACAACCGCTTCGAAAAGGCCACCGGCGTGACCATCGTCGAAGGCTACGGGCTGACCGAGGCCACATGCCTCGTGTCGGTGAACCCGCCGGACGGGGAAAAGAAGATCGGGTCGGTCGGCCTGCCGTTCCCCTATACCGAGGTGCGGATCCTGCAAAAGAACGGCGAGGGTTTCCGCGAATGCGCGCTGGACGAGGTGGGGGAGATTTGCGTGTCGAACCCCGGCGTGTTCGAGGGATCGACCTATACCGAGGAAGACAAGAACCGGAACCTCTTTGCCGAGGGCCGCTTCCTTCGCACCGGCGATCTGGGGCGGATGGATGGCGACGGCTATCTGTATATCACCGGGCGGGCCAAGGATCTGATCATCCGGGGCGGGCACAACATCGACCCCGCGATGATCGAAGAGGCGCTGGCGGGCCATCCGGCGGTGGCGATGGCGGGGGCCATCGGCCAGCCCGACGCCAAGGCGGGCGAGTTGCCGGTGGCCTATGTGGAACTGGTGGCGGGGGCGGCGGTGACGCCCACGGAACTGATGGAATTCGCCGCGATCAAGATCACGGAACGCGCCGCCGTGCCGAAGCATGTGGAGGTGCTGCCGGAACTGCCCAAGACGGCGGTGGGCAAGGTGTTCAAGCCGGATCTGCGGAAACTGGCGATCATCCGGGTCTATGATGCGGCGCTGGCAGAGGCCGGGATCGCGGCCAGCATTTCAGGCGTGCACGAGGATCGAAAGCGCGGGCTGGTGGCCCATGTCCGGCGCACCGGGCCGGTGGATGAGGCGGCGGTGAGCCGCGTTCTGGGCGAATATACCACCCCCTGGGACTGGGCGTGAGCGGCGGGTCTGCTCACGCGTGAGCAGAATCGCAAGTATCTGAAATCGCTGAATTTCGTGATTTCCGTTAACCGTGTCGCAAGGTTTGGGGCGGTTTCGGCCCGTTCGGGCGCGTTTTCACGCCGAAACGGCCGAAAGCGTTGCGGGCAGGTTAACAAAAAATCGGAAATTGTGGAAAAACAGTGACTTGGAAAATTGGGCAACCTGCCCAACCGTGCCCATCAGCCCGTATCCGCCCCGATTTCCGCCGTCGCCTCGATCTCCACCAGCGCCGCATCCTCCACCAGACCGGCCACCACAACCATCGTCATCGCCGGGAAATGCTTGCCCAGCACCCGCCGATAAGCCGCCCCCATCTCTGCCTGCCGGGCGAGGTATTCCCGCTTGTCGGTCACATACCAGGTCAGCCGCACGATATCCCGCGCCCGCCCCCCGGCAGCGTGAACGACCGCAAGGATATTCCTGAGCGCCTGTTCCGCCTGACCGACGAAATCCGCCGCCTCGAACCGCTGATCCGCCGTCCAGCCGATCTGCCCGCCGACATAAAGCCGCCCGCCCGCCGTCAGCACCCCGTTCGCGTAGCCCCTGGCCGGTGCCCAGCCCTCTGGCTGGATGATCCTGTGGGTCATGCGCTGCCCTCCATCGCCGCTCTCAATTCCGCTGGCCAGCCGGTCGGGCGGCCCGTTTCCTTTGTCACGCAGACCAGTGTCGAGGTCATGGTCAGCCGCGCCTGATCCCCGCAGGCCGCGCCGATCTCCAGCCCCGCGCTGCTGCGCCCCAGCCGGGTGAGGCTCAGCGTCCAGTCCAGATCGTCGCCCAGCCGGCTGGGCGCGGTGAAGCTGACCGACAGCGCCGCCGTCGGCACCGACAGGCCCAGCGGCCCGTGCAGCCGGGCAAAGGAATGGCCCAACGCGTCGAACCAGCCCTCCACCAGCGCATTCGTCATCTCGAAATAGCGCGGGTAGAAGACGATCCCCGCCGGGTCGCAATGCTGGAACAGGACACGCTGGCGCAGGCGGAACACGTCAGACACCAAGGTAGCGTTCGGTCAGGTCGTGGGTCAGCGCATCGGGCGTGCCCTGCCAGACCGTCGCGCCGCGTTCCAGGATCACGCAGGCATCGGCCAGCGCGCGCAGTTCCTTCAGCGTCTTGTCCACGATCAGGATCGACAGGCCATGCCCGGTGAGTTGCCGGATCGCCGCCCAGATCTCGTGCCGGACCACGGGGGCGAGGCCCTCGGTCGCCTCATCCAGGATCAGAAGGCGGGGATTGGTCATCAGCGCGCGGCCGATGGCCAGCATCTGCTGCTCGCCGCCCGACAGCGTGGCCGCCATCTGGTCGGCGCGTTCGCCAAGGCGGGGAAACAGCCCGGTGACGCGCGCCAGCGTCCATTCGCCGGGGCGGGCGGCGGCGGTCAGGTTCTCGGCCACCGTCAGGTTGGGAAAACACCGCCGCCCCTCTGGCACCAGCCCGATGCCCAGCCGCGCGGCGCGGTGCGAGGGCAGGCGGAGGAGGTCGCGGCCGTCGAATGTGATCGCCCCGCCGGCCTGCGGCACCATGCGCAGGATCGCCCCGATGGTGGTGGTCTTGCCCATGCCGTTGCGGCCCATCAGCGCCACGACCTGCCCCTGATCGACGCTGAGCGAGACATTGAACAGCGCCTGAACCGGGCCGTAATGGGCGGTGACGTTCTGCAGGCTCAACAGGCTCATGCCGCGTCATCCCCCAGATAGGCGGTCTGCACGTCGCGGTTGGCGCGGATCTCGGCCACCGTGCCGGTGGCGATGATGCGGCCGTAGACAAGGACCGAGACTCGGTCGGCCAGGGCAAAGACCGCGTCCATGTCATGTTCGATCAGCAGGATCGGGGCCTGCTGCTTCAGATCGCGCAGGATCACGGTCAGTTGCTTCGACCCCTCTGGCCCCATGCCGGCCATCGGCTCATCCAGCAGAAAGGCGCGGGGGGAGAGGGCGAGGGCCATGGCGATTTCGAGCTTGCGGCGTTCACCATGCGAGAGGTCGGCGGCGGTGACGGTTTCGCGCCCGGCCAGCCCGGCATGGGCGATATGGGCGCGGGCGGGGTCGGTCAGCGCGGGGTCACGCAGCGCGGGGCGGAAGAAGCGGAAGCTTTGGCCGCTGGCGCCCTGAACGGCCATCACCACGTTCTGCAGGACCGAGAATTCCGGCAGGATCGACGAGACCTGAAAGGTGCGGGCGAGACCGAGGCGGGCGCGGGCGGGGGCGTCGAGCGCGCCGATCTCTTGCCCGGCGAACCAGATTTCGCCCGCGTCGTGGCGGTATTCGCCGACGATCTGGCGGATCAGGGTGGATTTGCCGGCGCCGTTGGGGCCGATCAGGGCGTGGATCTCTCCCGGAAAAAGCGTCAGCGACACGTCATCGGAGGCGCGGAGCGCGCCGAAGCTTTTGGAGATATGGCGGATGTCGAGGATCGGGTCAGCCATGGCGGGGCTTCCCGGCCAGCAGCCCGACGATGCCGCCGCGCGCGAACAGCACGACACCCAGCAGCAGCAGGCCCAGCAGCGCCTTCCAGTATTCGCTGACGCCGCCCAACTTGTGCTCCATCACGATGAAGAGCGCCGCCCCCGCGATCGGCCCCATCAGCCGCCCCATGCCGCCGAGGATGATGAAGACGATGATCTCGCCCGACAGGTGCCAGGACAGCATGTTGGGGCTGACGAAGCGGTTGAGGTCGGCGTAAAGCGCGCCCGCCAGTCCGGTGATCATGCCCGAGATGACGAAGGCCGTCAGGCGCAGGCGGTAGGGGCGGATGCCGAGAGCCTCTACCCGCTGCGGGTTCTGGCGGGTGGCCTGTAGCGCAAGGCCGAAGCGCGAGCGGGCCAGCGTGGCGGAGAGAAGGAGCGCGAGGGTCAGGAGCGCGAAGCAGATCAGGAAGAAGTTCAGCGGGTTGAAGGTGTTCACGCCGAAGAACTGCGAGCGGACGAAAAGCGACAGCCCGTCCTCTCCGCCATAGGCGGGCCAGGAGATGGCGAAGTAGAAGAACATCTGCGCGAAGGCGAGGGTGATCATGATGAAATAGACGCCCGAGGTGCGCAAGGAGAGCGCCCCGATCAAGAGCGCGGCGAGGCCTGAGACGACCAGCGCCGCAACCCACAGCAGGACCATCTGGTTGCTGCCCGGCAGGCCCAGCGGCAGGGGTGCGCCGGTGGTGGCGTGGTTCATCAGGATGCCGGCCGCATAGCCGCCGATGCCGAAGAAGGCCGCGTGACCAAAGGACACCATGCCGCCGAGGCCGAGCGCGAGGTTGAGGCCCGTGGCGGCGAGGGCGAGGATCACCACCTTGGTCGCCAGGCTGACGACATAGGGTTGGCCCATCTGCGCCGCGGTCAGCGGGACGGCCAGAAGCGCCAGCCAGAGGATGGTGTTGACGATGCGTTCGCGGCTCATGCTCTCGCCCCGAACAGGCCGCGCGGGCGCAGCACCAGCACCACCGCCATCAGGATGTAGATCAGCATCGAGGCCAGCGCCGAGCCGACGCCGGTGGCGCGCGAGGGGTCCATGAAGGTGGCGAAGATCTGCGGCAGCAGGAAGCGGCCCATCGTGTCGGTCACGCCGACCAGGTTCGCGCCGACCAGCGCGCCCTTGATCGACCCGATGCCGCCGATGACGATGACCACGAAGGCGAGGATCAGGACCGGCTCGCCCATCCCGACCTCGACCGATTGCAGCGTGCCGACCAGCGCGCCCGCCAGCCCGGCGAGTGCCGCGCCGAGGGCGAAGACGATGGTGTAGAGCCGGCGGATATCGACGCCGAGGGCGGCGATCATCTGCCGGTCGCTTTCGCCCGCGCGGATGCGGACGCCGAGGCGGGTGCGGGCGATGAGCCAGAAGAGGCCCACGGCGATGGCCAGCCCGATGGCGATGATGGCAAGGCGGAACGCGGGGTAGGGGATGCCGCCGGGCAGCATCACGGGGCCGGAGAGGGCGGCGGGGACGTTGAGGTAGAGCGGCAGCGAGCCGAAGAGGTAGCGCGTGCCCTCGGAAAACACGAGGATCAGCGCAAAGGTCGCCAGCACCTGATCCAGATGATCGCGGTCATAGAGCCGCCGGATCACCACGATCTCCACCAGCGCGCCCGCCGCCGCCGCCGCCGCCAGCGCCGCGGCGAGGCCGAGCAGGTAGGAGCCGGTCGCCGCCGCCACGACCGCGCAGGCGAAGGCGCCGACCATGTAGAGTGAGCCATGCGCCAGATTGATCAGCCCCATGACGCCGAAGACCAGCGTCAGCCCGGCCGCCATCAGGAACAGCATGACGCCAAGCTGCAGGCCGTTCAGCGCCTGCTCGATCAGCAGCATCGCGGACATGGAAAACCCCGGATGGGGCAGGGGGCCGGTGGCCCCCCGCCGGGTGCGTTACGGAAGCGGACAGTCGGCCGCGTAGGCGTCCTGATGGTCGGTCAGCGCGGTGCCGACGATGCGGTTGGTCAGCACGCCATCCTCCAGGATCACCTCGCGCACGTAGATGTCCTGGATCGGGTGGTTGTTGTTGCCGAACCGGAAATCGCCGCGGACGCTGTCGAAATCAGCCTGCTTCAGCGCCGCGCGGAACGCCGCCTGATCCGAGATGTCGGCCTGTGCCATCGCCGAGATCAGCAGGTTCGCGGTGTCGAACCCCTGGCTGGCGTAGAGAGAGGGCAGGCGGCCGTAGGCTTCGACAAAGTTCTCGACAAAGGCCTGGTTGGCGGCATTGTCCAGATCCTTGGACCATTGCGAGGTGTTGATGACGCCCAGTGCGGCGTCGCCCACCGCGCCGAGGATGTCCTGGCTGAAGCTGAAGGCCGGGCCGATCACCGGGATATCGACGCCCGAATCCGCGTATTGCTTCATGAACGAGATCCCCATGCCGCCGGGCAGGAAGAAGAACACCGCATCGGCACCCGAGGCGCGGATCTGCGCGATCTCGGTCGCGTAGTCGGTCTGGCCGACGGTGGTGTAAAGCTCCTGCGTGATCTCGCCCTCGTAGAACCGCTTGAACCCGGTCAGCGCATCGGTGCCGGCGGGGTAGTTGGGGGCGAGGATGAACATGCTGCCATAGCCGGCCTCGTTGGCATGGGCGCCCGCGGCCTCGTGCAGGTTGTCGTTCTGCCAGGCGACGTTGAAGTAGTTCTCGTTGCACTGGGCACCGGCAAGGGCCGAGGGGCCGGCATTGGGCGACAGGTAAATCTTGCCCTGCGCCACCGCCGCAGGCACCACGGCCATGGCGAGGTTCGACCAGATGATGCCGGTCAGCACGTCCACCTGATCGGACTGGATCATCCGGTCGGCGAGCTGCACCGCCACGTCAGGCTGCTGCTGGTCGTCGGCGACGACCAGTTCGACGCCGGTGGCGTCTGCCATGTCCAGCGCGAGCTGGAACCCGTCACGCACGTCGATCCCCAGACCGGCACCGCCGCCCGACAGCGTGGTGATCATGCCGACCTTCACGCCATCCGCCGTTGCCCCAGTTGCCAGCATTGCCGCCGTCGTTGCCAGAAGAAGTTTACGCATCTTGACCTCCCTGATGCTTGTTTTCAGCCGTCACTCTTGTCGTTGCCGCTGCCGCCTGCAAGCCCGTCCGGGGCCGTTCGCAGGCGGAAACGCTGAATCTTTCCCGTCGCCGTCTTTGGCAGGGCATCGGTGAAGACCACGCGGCGTGGATATTTGTAGGGCGCGATGGTGGCCTTGACGTGATCCTGCAGCAGCCTGACCGTCAGGTCGCTGGCCGGGGCGCCGGGGGACAGGACCACATGCGCCGCGACGATCTGGCCGCGCTCGGCATCCGGCAGGCCGATCACGGCGCATTCCTGCACATCCGGGTGCGCCAGCAGCGCCGCCTCTACCTCTGGCCCGGCGATGTTGTAGCCGGCCGAGACGATCATGTCGTCGTTGCGGGCGGCGAAGTGGAAATAGCCGGCCTCGTCGCGCCAGAAGCTGTCGCCGGTCAGGTTCCAGCCGTCCTGCACATAATCGGCCTGCCGCGGGTCATCCAGATAGCGGCAGCCGGTGGGGCCGCGCACGGCCAGGCGGCCAACCTCTCCCACCGGCAGGTCGGCCATGTCGGGGCCGACGATGCGGGCCTGATAGCCGGTGACCGGGCGGCCGGTGCAGGCGGGGCGGTGGTCGTCGAAGCGGTTGGTCAGGAAGATATGCAGCATCTCCGTCGCGCCGATACCGTCGAGCATGGGCTTTCCGGTGCGGGCGATCCAGTCGTCGTAGATCGGGGCGGGCAGCGTTTCGCCCGCGCTGACGGCGGCGCGCAGGCTGGACAGGTCCACGCCATCCTCCATCGCCTTCAGCATCACGCGGTAGGCGGTGGGGGCAGTGAAGCAGACGGTGGCGCGATACTGCCGGATGATCTCGATCAGGTTCGGGGGCGAGGCGTTTTCCAGCAGGCAGGCGGCAGCGCCAAAGCGCAGGGGAAAGATCGCGAGGCCGCCGAGCCCGAAGGTGAAGGCGAGCGGTGGCGAGCCGACGAAGATATCGTCCGGGGTGACGCCCAGCACCTCTCGCGCGTAGCCGTCGGCGGTGATCAGCAGGTCGCGGTGGTAATGCGCCGTGGCCTTTGGGCTGCCGGTGGTGCCCGAGGTGAAGCCGAGAAGCGCCACATCGTCCTGCGATGTCTGCACCGGGTCGAAGCGCACCGATTTGTTCAGCGCCACGCGGTCAAGTTCCGCATCGTGGTTGGCGGTGCCGTCGAAGCCGACGACGGTTTTCAGGTGGGGAGAGGTCTTGGCGCAGGCGGTCAATTCATCCATCAGCCGGGTATCGCAGAGCGCATGGGTGACTTCGGCCTTGTCAACGATCTTGCCCAGCTCGCCCGCGCGCAGCATCGGCATGGTGTTCACGACCACCGCGCCCGCCTTGGTCGCCGCCAGCCAGCAGGCCACCATCGCGGGGTTGTTGGCGGAGCGGATCAAGACGCGATTGCCGGGCTTTACGCCATAATCCTCAACCAATGAATGAGCAATTCGATTGGTCCAGTCGGCCAGTTCCTTGTAGGTGCGGCGGCGGCCGTTGCCGATCAGCGCCGTGTGATCGCCGAAGCCGCGCGCGACCATCGCGTCGGTCAGTTCGACGGCGGCGTTCAGCCGGTCGGGATAGTCGAACCCGTCCAGCAGCAGGTCGGGCCACTGGTCGGCCGGGGGCAGGCGGTCGCGGCAGAAGCTGTCCACATGGGCGCTGGATCGCAGGTCCATCGCTATCCCCCAAGAACCGCGCGGGCGATCACCACCCGCTGCACGTCGCTTGCGCCCTCGTAGATCCTGAGCGCGCGAATTTCGCGGTAGAGCCGTTCGACCACATGGCCCGACCGCACGCCGTCGCCACCGTGAAGCTGCACGGCGGTGTCGATCACCCGCTGCGCGGCCTCGGTCGCGTGCAGTTTCGCCATCGCGGCCTCTCGCGTCACGCGGGCGGCGCCGTTGTCCTTGGCCCAGGCGGCGCGGTAGACCAGCAGGGCCGAGGCGTCGATGGCCAGCGCCATGTCGGCCAGATGCCCCTGTACCATCTGCAGATCGGCCAGCGGCTGGCCCTGGATGCGGCGGGATTGCACGCGGCTCAGCGCCTCGGCCAGTGCCCGGCGGGCGAAGCCGAGCGCCGCAGCGCCGACGGTGGCGCGGAAGACGTCGAGCACGGACATGGCGATCTTGAACCCCGCGCCGGGCTCTCCGATCAGGGCGCTGGCGGGGAGGCGGCAGGCGTCGAAGCGGAGCCGGGCCAGCGGGTGGGGGGCGATGACCTGCAGCCGTTCGGCAACACTTAGCCCCGGCGTGTCGGCGGGGACGAGGAAGGCCGAAAGGCCCTTGGCGCCCGGTGCCTCTCCGGTCCGGGCGAAAACGGTGTAGATATCGGCGATACCGCCGTTGGAAATCCACGTCTTTTCGCCATCCAGCACCCAGCCGTCGCCGACGCGGGTGGCGGTCATCGCGCTGGCCGCCACGTCCGACCCCGATTGCGGCTCGGTCAGGGCGAAAGCGGCGATGGCGCGGCCCGCGCGGGTCTTTTCCAGCCACGCGCGCTGCTCCGGCGTGCCGAACAGGCTCACCGCGCCCATGCCCAGCCCCTGCATCGCAAAGGCGAAATCCGCCAACCCGTCGTGCCGCGCCAGCGTCTCGCGGATCAGGCAGAGGCTGCGGACGTCGAGTGTGCCGCCGCCCGGCGCGGGGGCGGAGTGGTTAAGCCAGCCGTCGCGGCCCAGCCAGGCGACCAGATCGCGGCAGGCGGTGTCGGTGTCGGCGTGATCGACCGCCAGCCCCGCCGCCCACTCGTCCAGATCCGCCGCCAGTTCGCGGTGGCGGTCCTCGAAGAACGGCCAGGACAGGAAGGAGCGGTCAGTCGCCACGGAACATCGGCCTTTCCTTTTTCGCAAATGCCTCGAAGGCGCGGCGGAAATCCCGGGTCTGCATGCAGATCGCCTGTGCCTGCGCCTCGGCCTCGATCGCCTGATCCAGGCTCTGGTTCCATTCCTGCGCCAGCATGGTCTTGGTCATCATGTGCGCAAAGGCCGGGCCGGAGGCGAGGCCGCGGGCCAGTGCGACGGCCTCTGCCTCCAGCTCCTCTGCCGCGACGATGCGGTTCCAGAAGCCCCAGCGTTCGCCCTCGTCCGCCGCCATGCTGCGGCCGGTATAGAGCAGATCCGCCGCGCGGCCCTGGCCGACGATCCGGGGCAGCATGGCGCAGGCGCCCATGTCACAGCCGGCGAGGCCCACGCGAGTAAACAGGAAAGCGACTTTAGCCGCTGGTGTCGCCAGCCGCAGGTCGGAGGCCATGGCGAGGATCGCCCCCGCGCCGGCGCAGATGCCGTCGACGGCGGCGATGACCGGGCGGCCGCAATGGATCATCGCCTTGACCAGATCGCCGGTCATCCGGGTGAAGGCCAGCAATTCGGGCATCTTCATCTCGGTCAGCGGGCCGATGATCTCGAACACGTCGCCGCCGGAACAGAAGTTGCCGCCGTTCGGGGCCAGCACCACGGCGCGCACGTCGTCGGCATAGGGCAGGGCGCGGAACCAGTCGCGCAACTCGGCATAGCTGTCAAAGGTCAGCGGGTTCTTGCGCTCGGGCCGGGTCAGGCGGATCACCGCTACCCCTTCGCTGATGTCGCAGGCAAAATGCACGGTGCTGCGGTCTGCCATCTTCATGCGGCGCCCCTTTCGTTGCCTTCGCCGCCGACGCGACCCAGCAGGCGCATCATCTCGGCGACCTCGTCGGGGTTCAGCCTGCCGAGGGCGCGGTTCACCCAGCCCTCATGCGCGGCGGCCAGCGTGTCGAAATGAGTGCGCCCCTTGGCGGTCAGGCGCACGAGGGTCGCGCGCCGGTCGCCCTCTGCCGCCAGTCTTGCCACCAGCCCCTCTGCCTCCAGCCGGTCCACGATGCCGGTGACATTGCCGTTCGAGACGCGCAACTCGCCCGACAGGTCGCTCATCCGCATCGCCCGGTCGCCGCGCGCCAGCGCCGCCAGCACGTCGAACCGGGGCAGGGTGGTGGCGTGGCCTTCGCGCAGACGCTCGCGCAGATCGCCCTCAATCCGGCGCGAGACCTTCAGCAGGCGCAGCCAGAGCCGCAGACGGTCCTTGGACAGGTCGGTCATATCTCACCCCCCGAGACCGAGAGCGCGTGCCCGTTGACCATCGCCGCGGCGGGCGAGGCGAGGAAGAGCGCGACGGCAGCCACTTCGTCGGCCGCGATCAGGCGGCCCATCGGGTTGCCGGCGGCCAGCTTGACCCGCGCACCCTCGGCATCCAGCCCCAAACGGTCCTGCAGCCCGGCCGCCGCCTGGTCGGCCAGTGGTGTGTCGACATAGCCCGGGCAGATCGCGTTGCAGGTGATGCCGCGCTTCGCCACCTCCAGCGCGACGGAGCGGACGAGGCCCAGAACGCCGTGTTTGGCCGCCGCATAGGCCGCGATATTGGCCCCGCCCTTCAGGCTCGCGGTGGAGGCCATGGCGATCAGCCGCCCGCCGTCGCTCATGCCATCGAGCGCGGCGCGGAAGGTCAGGAAGGTGCCGGTCAGGTTGACGGCCAGCGTGGCGTTCCACGAGTCGAGAGTGATGTCGCGCAACCGCCCGGCTGCGCCGCCGCCCGCGTTTGCTACGACCACTTCGAAGGGCGTGTCAAACAGCGCGGCGATCTGATCCTCGTTGGTCACATCTGCGACGCGGCAATCCATGCCGCGCCCGCTGTCGGTTTCGCGCAGGGGTTCGATATGCCGGCCGCTGATCGTGACCGCATCGCCCTGATCGGCGAAAGCACGCGCCACCGCCCGGCCGATACCGGAGCCCGCGCCGGTGACCAGAACCCGCCTCATGCCCGGATCTCCTCGGCCCGTTCGCGCAGCCGCCAGAGCTGGTCGCGGCCGGGCAGGTAGGGATCGGGCCAGCGTTCGTCGCGGTCGCCCAAATCCGATGCCGCGTGGAACGTCCAGTAGGGATTCGCCAGATGCGGGCGGGCGAGGCAGACCAGATCCGCGCGGCCTGCCATCAGGATCGAATTGACGTGGTCGGGTTCGGTGATGTTGCCGACCGCCATGGTGGCAAGGCCGGCCTCATTGCGGATGCGGTCGGAGAACGGGGTCTGGAACATCCGTCCATAGACCGGCTTCGCCTCGGTCGAGGTCTGGCCGGCACTGACGTCGATGATGTCGGCCCCGGCTTCGGCAAAGGCGCGGGCAATCTTCACAGCCTCTTCGGGGGTCACGCCCGCATCGTGCCAGTCGGTGGCCGAGATGCGGACGGCCATCGGTTTTTCTTCGGGCCATGCGGCACGCATTGCCGCGAAAACCTCCAACGGCCAGCGCAGGCGGTTTTCGAGGCTGCCGCCGTAAGCGTCGCTTCGGTGGTTCGAGAGCGGAGACAGGAAGGAGGACACAAGATAACCGTGCGCGGCATGCAGTTCGATCATGTCGAAGCCACAGCGCGCAGCCATCATGGTCGCGCTGACGAATTGCGCAGTGACCGCCTGCATGTCGTCGGCTGTCATCTCTCGCGGGGTCGCATTGCGGGCAGACCAGGGGACCGGGCTGGGGCCGATGATCGGCCAGTTGCCGTCGGGCAGGGGAGCGTCGATCTCCTCCCAACCCAGTTGGGTCGAGGCCTTGCGGCCGGCATGGCCGATCTGGCAGCAGATCTTCGCCTCGGTTTCGGAATGGACGAAATCGACGATCCGGGTCCAGGCGTCCTCATGCTCCTGCGCATAGAGGCCGGGGCAGCCGGGGGTGATGCGGCCCTCGGGCGAAACGCAGGTCATTTCGGTATAGACCAGCCCCGCGCCGCCCTTGGCCCGTTCGCCGAGGTGGACGAGGTGCCAGTCGGTCGGGCAGCCGTCCACGGCTTTGTATTGGGCCATGGGCGAGACGACGATGCGGTTTTTCAGCGCCAAGTCGCGCAGGCGGAAGGGGGCGAACATCGGCGCGCGGGCGCTGTCGGCGCCGGCCTCGGTCTGGAACCAGCGTTCGGCCTTCTCCATCCACGACGGATCGCGCAGGCGCAGGTTCTCGTGGCTGATCCTCTGGCTGCGGGTCAGCAGGGAATAGGTGAACTGGATCGGGTGAAGGTGCAGATACCTCTCTACCTCCTCGAACCACTCCAGAGAGTTGCGCGCGGCGGATTGCAGGCGCAGCACTTCCAGCCGTCGCTCCGCCTGATAGCGGGCAAAGGCGGTGTCGCGGTCGGTTTCGTGCATGTAGGTCGCCAGCGCGATGGCGGATTCGAGCGCCAGCTTGGTGCCCGACCCGATGGAGAAATGCGCCGTCGCCGCGGCGTCGCCCATCAGCACGATATTGTCGTGATACCACCGCTCGCACAGCACGCGGGGGAAGTTCAGCCAGGCCGAGCCGCGCAGGTGGCGGGCGTTGGAGATCAGCCGGTGCCCGCCCAGATGCGCCGAAAAGATCCTCTCACAGGCGGCGATGCTTTCGTCCTGCGTCATCTCGCCGAAGCCCCAGGCCGCCCAGGTCTCGGGTGCGCATTCGACGATGAAGGTCGCGGTGTCGTCGTCGAACTGGTAGGCATGCGCCCAGACCCAGCCGTGCTCGGTCTGCTCGAAGATGAAGGTGAAGGCGTCGTCGAACTTCGCCCTGGTGCCCAGCCAGACGAACTTGCACCTGCGGGTGTCGATCTGGGGCTTGAAGACCTCGGCGAACTCGGTGCGGGTCTTGCTGTTCAACCCGTCGGCGGCGATGACGATGTCGTAATTGCGGGCGTAGGTCGCGGCGCTCTCCACTTCAGTCTCGAACCGCAGGTCGACGCCAAGCTCGCGTGCCCGCGCTTGCAACAGCAGCAGAAGCTGACGACGGCCGATGCCGCAGAATCCGTGGCCCGTGGTCAGCGTGCGGGTGCCGCCCTTGACCACGGCAATGTCGTCCCAATAGGCGAAATGGGCGCGGATCGCCTCTGCGCTTACGGGATCGTTGGCAGCCAGGTTTTCCAGCGTCTCGTCCGATAGCACCACGCCCCAGCCGAAGGTGTCGTTGGGGCGGTTACGTTCGAACACAACAACCTCATGCGCCGGGTCGCGCAGTTTCATCGAGATTGCAAAGTAGAGCCCTGCAGGCCCCGCACCCAGGCAGGCAATGCGCATCGGTTCCCCCCGCTGAGCCGATCGACCTGCTCAGGCTACCGAATCCGAAGGTTATTTCAAGCAAGAATATTTTATCTCTGAAGTAAATTGCGTGGCTGCCCGGCCCCGGTTTCACGATGAAATCACGATGGTCTGTCAGAACTGTTCGTACCGACGAAGGGGCTGCTCCCTCCCCAGGATCGTTCGGCAAGGTAGGTAGCGAGTGGTGGGTAGCGCGAGAAATTAGATAAGCGCGTCCCTTGGTCTGGAAATTTCAGAAGATATTTCAGGCACAGTTGCACCGACCTGTGTGTGTTGGGTCGAGCGTGGTGCAATTTTCGAACAGGAAAGGGCGGTGCAGGATCTGCGCCGCCCTTATTTCATATGCCCTATGTCCAGGGGCCGGATGCACCTGACCGCGCGGCAGATGTGCCCGAAAGCTGTTGCAGCGCCCTGATCCGGTTCTGCGTGTTTGGATGGGTAGAGAACAGGCGGTCGTGGCTATGCGCATGCAACGGGTTGATGATGAACATATGTGCCGTCGCCGGATTCCGCTCTGCCGCGTGATTGTCGATTCGCTGCGCGAGCTGCTCGATCTTGCCCAAAGCCGAGGCAAGCCACATGGGCTGGCCGCAGATTTCTGCGCCCACCCGATCGGCTTCATACTCGCGCGTCCGGCTGATGGCCATCTGGACCAAAGCGGCCGCAAGTGGCGCAAGGATCATCAGCGCCAGAGTGCCGATCAGCCCCATAGGTCGGTCGCGGCTGCCACCAAAGAACATGGCGAAATTCGCCAGCATGGAGATCGCGCCGGCAAATGTTGCCGTGATCGTCATCAGAAGCGTGTCGCGGTTCTTGATATGGGCCAGTTCATGCGCCATGACGCCGGCCACCTCTTCGCGGCTCAGGTTTCGTAGCAGGCCGCGGGTGGCTGCGACTGCGGCATTCTCGGGGTTCCGGCCTGTCGCAAAGGCGTTTGGCTGGTCTGTCTCGATGATGTAGACCTTGGGCATCGGCAGATCGGCGCGGGCTGCGAGGCCGCGCACCATCTGCACGAGATCAGGCGCGCTTCGCTCATCGACCTCACGCGCGTTGTGCATTTTCAGCACCGCTTTGTCGGAGTTGTAAAAGGCAAACAGGTTCATCGCACCAGCCACGACGAGTGCGATGAGCAAACCGGCCTCGCCGCCAAGCATCAGGCCAAGGCCCATCACAAGCGCCGTCATCGCGGCAAGCAGAATGGCCGTGCGGGCATATCCCATCGCGTCCTCCATGCGTGATCCGATCTTGCAGGATATGGCGGCGGTGCCGGGGCTCGGCAAGGGATCCGCTGGTGCACCGCGCGCGGCACATAATGGCCGGCTGGTTGGAGCCGTACGATCGGGCAGTGGAATCGCAGGCTATTCCAGCAGCGGCGCGGCGCCCGGCGGCGGGAGCGTCGAGGCTATCCGGCTGCCTGAGCCAAGGACATCAAAGCTGCTCGACGGTCGCAAGTTCTGCGTTGAAGGCCAGGTGGTGCGCAATCCGTTCCAGCCCCGGCTTCGGTGACTCGTAGGACCAGACCGCATCCGGGATCGGGCCGCTGTTTGCCACGATGCCGAAATAGCGCGCTTCGCCCTTGTACGGGCAGGTGGTGCGGGTTGCTGAGGGTTCCAGAAACGCCATGGCGACATCCTCGCGCGGGATGTAGATGACCGGCGGGTAGCTGCCCTCGGTCAGTTCCAGCGCGTTGCGGCTTCGCCAATAACCGCGTCCCCGGCGCGCACGACCCATGTGCCTTCCGCCCGGCGTATCCTGATGTGGTCGGCCATGTTCTGTCCCCTTTTGTTCGCACCGGATCGATGGCCCGGCCATATGTAGATTCGCGACGCCGCTCTCGGCGTCAGATCGGCGCGCACGCTTGCGCCAGCCAGCCGCGCGCCTCTTCCGAAACCAACTCGGTGAGGCGGTCCCTGACTTCCGCGTGATAGTCATTCAGCCAATCTCGCTCTTCCTGCGACAGGCACTCCGCGTCGATCAACCGGCGGTCGACAGGCACCCATGTCAGCGTCTCGAACGAAAGCATGGCGCGCTTGTCGCTATCGGCCAGTGCCGGCGCCTCCTGGACTACGACCAGATTTTCGATCCGGATGCCGAACTGGCCTTCGCGGTAGTATCCGGGTTCGTTCGACAGGATCATCCCAGGTTCAAGCACGACTTCGGACGCACGCGATATCCGCTGCGGCCCTTCATGCACCGACAGGGCCGCACCTACGCCGTGGCCGGTGCCGTGGTCGTAGTCCTGCCCTGCAAGCCACAGGTGATAGCGCGCCAGCGGGTCCAGATCGCGGCCCGTGCAGCCCTGCGGCCAGCGCGCGCGGGAAATCGCAATCATGCCGCGTAATACCCGCGTGAAGGCGGCGCGCATGGCGCCATCCGGGGCACCGATGGCGATGGTGCGGGTCACGTCGGTGGTGCCGTCGGCATACTGCCCGCCGCTGTCGATCAGCAGCAGCCCGCCCGCGGTGATCGGACGGTTGGTCGCTTCGGTCACACGGTAATGGACGATGGCGGCGTTCGGACCCATGCCGCAGATCGTGTCGAAGCTGATGTCCAGCAGCGCCGGGTCAGCCGCGCGGAAGCCTTCAAGCGCACGCACGACGTCAATCTCGGTCAGATCGCCGGGCGCCGTGCGGTCGAGCCAGGCAAGGAACTCAACCATCGCCGCGCCGTCGCGCAGATGGGCGGCCCGGCTGCCATCCAGTTCGGCACGGTTCTTGCGCGCCTTGGGCAGGATGCAGGGATCCTGTCCCCAGGCAAGGTCGATCCCCGCCTCGGCCAACTGCTCGGCCACCCAGACGGGCGCCGTCGCGCGATCCACGCGAACCGGCCCCGACAAGGTGCGTAGCGCAGGCTCAAGGGCCGCGACCGGGCGCAGAGTCACCCCTTCGTCGAGGTGCGCCCGCGACGCCTCGGTCAGCTTACCCTCGTCAATGAACAGGGTCAGACGCGCATCGTCATGCAGCAGGCTGAAGGCGTGGATTACCGGATTGCGCGGCACGTCCGACCCGCGCAGGTTGGTCAGCCAGGAGATCGAGTCCGGCAGGGTCAGCACGGCGGCGCGCTGGCCGCACTGGCGCAGTGTCTCGGCAAGGCGCGCGCGCTTGTCGGACGCGGCCTCGCCGGCCAGCGCCAGCGGGTGCGGCCTGACGGCCCCGCGTGGAGGTGACGGCTGATCGGGCCAGATCCGGTCAATGGGGTTCTTCACGGAAGACAGGGTAACGCCGCTGTCCTTCAACGCGACGCGCAGCTTCTCGATTTCGTCGGTGGTGTGCAGCCAAGGGTCGAACCCGATCACGCCGCCGTTCGGTAACTGCTCTCGCAGCCAATCGCCGGGCTTGACCTCGGGCCAGTCAACCGGCGTGAAGTGCCCGGCTGCGATCTGCGCGCGGACCTGAACGCGGTAGCGGCCGTCGACGAACAGCCCGGCCGTGTGTGGCAGAACGATGCAGAACCCGGCGGAGCCAGTAAATCCGGTCAGCCAGGCCAGCCGGTCGTCGTGCGGCGCGACATACTCGCCCTGATGCGCATCGGCGCGGGGCACCATGAAGCCGGTCAACCGTTCCGCGGCAATAACCTCGCGCAAGGCCGCAAGGCGCGGCGGGCCATCCTCGGGCCGTGTGGTGGCGGTGAATCCCTGATACATCAGCGCCGCGCCGAACGGGCCACGCCCAGGAACCGGGCCCGCGCGCGCGGATCCTTGTCGAAAAGTGCCGCCAGTTGTTCCGTCATCGCCCCGGCCAGTTGCTCCACATCGGTGATCGTCACCGCGCGTTCGTAGTACCGTGTCACGTCATGCCCGATGCCGATTGCCAGCAGTTCCACCAGCTTCTTGCGTTCGACCATGGCGATCACGTCGCGCAGGTGCTTCTCCAGATAGTTCGCAGGGTTCACGCTAAGCGTCGAGTCGTCCACCGGGGCGCCGTCGGAGATAACCATCAGTATCCTGCGCGCCTCCGGGCGCTGCATCATCCGGCGGTGGGCCCATTCCAGCGCCTCGCCGTCGATGTTTTCCTTGAGCAGGCCCTCTTTCATCATCAGGCCCAGATTGTCGCGCACGCGGCGCCACGGCGCATCGGCGCCCTTGTAAATGATGTGGCGCAGGTCGTTCAGTCGGCCGGGTTGCTGCGCGCGGCCCTCTGCCAGCCACCGCTCACGGCTCTGCCCGCCCTTCCACGCGCGGGTGGTGAAGCCGAGGATTTCGACCTTCACCTGGCAGCGTTCCAGCGTACGCGCCAACACGTCGGCACAGATCGCTGCGATGCTGATCGGCCGGCCGCGCATGGAGCCGGAGTTGTCCAGCAGAAGCGTCACCACCGTATCGCGGAACTCGGCATCCTTTTCCTGCTTGAACGACAGCGGCGTGGTCGGATTGGCGACTACGCGGGCCAGTCGGCCGGCATCAAGGATGCCTTCCTCCAGATCAAACAGCCAACTGCGGTTTTGTTGCGCCTGAAGCCGGCGCTGCAGCTTGTTGGCCAGCCGGCTGACCGCGCCTTTCAGGGGGTCGAGTTGTTGGTCGAGATAGGCGCGCAGCCGCTCCAGTTCTGCGGGATCTGCCAGATCCTCGGCCCTGATCTCCTCGTCGAACTCGGTGCAGAAGACCTCGTAGTTGGGGTCAGCTTCCGAGTGAGGTGACGGAGGAGGGGGCTCTAGCGGTGCCTCGCCGTCGGGCAGTTCCGTGACTTCGGCGTCTTCCATATCGGCCGAGTCGTCCATCGTGACGTCGGCCTGCGTCTGGTCCTGTTGCGATTGGCTCTGGTCCTCAGAGTTTTCCCCATCGTCCGTATCTTCCTGCTCGGTTCCGGCATCCTCGGGATTGTCGTCGGGTTGGTCCTCGGCCTCTTCTTCGCTGTCATCCTGCTCGCTGTCGGGATCGTCGCCCAACTGGTCGCCGTAGCCCAGATCGGTGATGACCTGCCGCGCGAAGCGGGCAAAGGCCGCCTGATCGTCCAGCACGGTGTCGAGGCCGGATATCGTGCCGCCAGCCTGCGCCTCGATGAAGTCGCGCCACAGGCCCATCACGTTGTCGGCCGATTTCGGCAGCGGACGCCCAGTCGCAAGGTGACGGATCAGATAGCCTGCGGCGGTGGCGAGCGGTGCGTCGGCAGCCTGGGTGATCTGGCCATAGCCTCGGCGGTCGGCCTCGAACCCGATCTTGGCCTCGATGTTGCCGGCGGTGCCCGGCATCGCGCGGGCGCCGACAGCCTCGCAGCGCGCGGTTTCCATCGCCTCGTACAACTCGCGCGCCATCTGCCCGGGGGGCGCATAGCGGTTGTGGGTAGCATTATCGTGGTACCTGTGCCGCAGGGCGAGGGCGTCCGCGGTTCCGCGCGCCAGCAGCACCTCGTCGCGGGTCAACCGGCGGCTGATCTGCGGCAGGCGCATCGCGTCACCCGTCAAACCGGGCGGATCGACCGAATAGCTAACCGTCAACTCACGGTCGTCAGCCATCGTGCGCGTGGCCTCTGCCAGCGCCTTCTTGAACGGGTCGGCGGGGTTGTCGGTCTTCTGCATCTTATCACCGACAGCGGGACTGGGTTGCGGACAAGACTATAGCGTCAGCCAAGGCTGAGCGACACGGCACTTTCCGGCAGTTCCTCGGCAAAGCAGCGCTGGTAGAACTCTGCCACGGTCTGCCGCTCCAGCTCATCGCACTTGTTGAGGAACGTCAGGCGGAAGGCATAGCCGACATTGCGGAAGATCCGCGCATTCTCGGCCCAGGCGATCACCGTGCGCGGCGACATCACCGTGGACAGATCGCCATTCATGAAGGCGGTGCGGGTCAGATCCGCCACCGTCACCATCTGCCCGATCGTCTTGCGCCCGGCCGCCGTGTTGTAGTGCGGGTTCTTGGACAGCACGATCGCCGACTCGGCGTCGTGAGACAGGTAGTTCAGCGTCGCCACAAGGCTCCAGCGGTCCATCTGGCCCTGGTTGATCTGCTGCGTGCCGTGATAAAGTCCGGTCGTATCGCCAAGGCCTACGGTGTTCGCCGTAGCGAAAAGGCGAAAGCTGGGGTGCGGCGTGATGATCTCGTTCTGGTCCAGCAGGGTGAGCTTTCCGTCGGTCTCCAGCACCCGCTGGATCACGAACATCACGTCCGCGCGGCCGGCATCGTACTCGTCAAAGACGATCGCACAGGGATTGCGCAGCGCCCAAGGCAGGATGCCTTCCTGGAACACTGTCACCTGCTTGCCGTCGACCAGTTTGATGGCGTCCTTGCCGATCAGGTCGATCCGGCTGATGTGGCTGTCGAGGTTCACGCGAACGCAGGGCCAGTTCAACCGCGCCGCCACCTGTTCGATATGGGTGGATTTGCCAGTGCCGTGATAGCCTTGGATCATCACCCGGCGGTTGTAGGTGAACCCGGCAAGGATGGCGAGCGTGGTGTCGGGATCGAACTTGTAGGTGCTGTCCATGTCGGGCACGCGTTCCGAGCGATCCTCGAAGCCCTTCACAACCATGTCGCTGTCGATGCCGAAGACCTCGCGCACCGAGATTTCTTCGGTCGGCTTCACCCCACGATCCATAAGTCCATCCGCCATTCAACGCCCCATTCTGCCGCCGCAGGTGTGGATCATTCCGACCAGAGAGGCAAGGCCCGCGTGGGCGCTTTCAGAATCACGGCGAGGTAGGTAATCGGGGCCTTCGACAGGCGCGACAGCAG
Source organism: Paracoccaceae bacterium (assembly GCA_050485905.1). GTDB lineage: Bacteria > Pseudomonadota > Alphaproteobacteria > Rhodobacterales > Rhodobacteraceae > JAWLCA01. The sequence goes on from JBJHCH010000002.1 coordinate 35,920, forward strand.
CGTGGCTGCGCCGTGCGGCCGGAAGGGTGGCAGAGTGGTCGATTGCACCGGTCTTGAAAACCGGCGATGGGCAACCATCCGTGGGTTCGAATCCCACCCCTTCCGCCACTCACTCAACAGACTTCTCTGGTTTTCATAGTCCACTGAGTGCGGCAAACGCCCTTCGGATCAGAGGCTATCGCGGAGTCAGCCGGATGATGCGTCCCTCGTCCGGCCCTAGTGGTCCGCGCAGATTTTCATCGGTATTGGCGGTGGACAGCAGCACCTCACCCTTCCATGGGCATGGTTTCGATCGTTGTGTCAGGTTCAGCGCGACAACCAGTCGCTGGCCTAGATGGCTGCGCTCATAGGCCAGAACGCCGTCCCTCGCGCGCAGGGTCTTGTAGCTGCCCAGGCTGAGCGCCGGTTCGGCACGGCGCAACGCCAGTAGCTGGCGATAGAGCGTCAACATGGAGCCGGGCGTGCCATCCTGCTCGGCGATACTGAGCCCCGGCCGCGCGTCTATCGGCAACCATGGGGTGCCGCTGGTGAAGCCCGCACCGGAGCCGGGTTGCCACGGGATCGGCGTGCGTACCTGATCGCGGCCCAGTCCCAGGCCGGGCACGTTCTTTTCCCAGGGATCGGCCACCATCTCGGACGGAATGGCCACATTCTCCATGCCGATCTCTTCGCCCTGATAGATTGTGGGCGTGCCGCGCAGGGTCAGCAGCAGCATCGCGGCGACGCGCGCCTGCGCCGGGCCGATCCGGCTGGCAAGGCGCGGACGGTCGTGGTTGCCGATGACCCAGTTCGGCCAGGCACCGCGGGGCAGGGCGGCTTCGTAGGCGTCGATCATCCGGCCCAGCCTTGCGGCGTTCCAGGGCGCACCCAGCAGCAGGAAGTTGAACGGCAACTGAAATCCATTCAGACCCTTGCCGTAGTAGGCGATGAACTCCTCCAGCGTCCCATAGGCTTCGCCCACGAGCAGCTTTTCTTCGGTATATTCGCGTGCAACGGCGCGCATCGTCTCGACATAGGTGGCGATCTCGGGCTGATGCTTGGTATAGGTTCCCAGCAGGCTGCGCGCCGGCCCGTCCTGCGGCTTCCATTTCGGGTTCGGCGGATTGTCTCGCCGTGCTGCGTCAGTGATCATGTTCTCGACTGCATCGACGCGGAAGCCGTCCACCCCGCGGTCGAACCAGAACCGCAGCACGTCCAGCATCGCTGCGCGAACATCCGGATTCCGCCAGTTGAGCGCCGGTTGTTCGGGTAGGAAAATATTCAGGTAGTACTGCCCTGTCTTCGCGTCAAAGGTCCATGCGGGGCCGGCAAATTCGCTGATCCAGTTGTTCGGCGGGCCGCCATCGGACGCCGGATCGGCCCAGACATACCAGTCGCGTCGCGGATCGTCTCGGCTTGCACGGGAGTCCGCGAACCATGGATGCTGGTCCGACGTATGGCTGGGCACGAAATCCAGTAACACCCGCAGGCCGCGTTCGTGAGCCGCGGCCAACAGCCGGTCGAAATCAGCCAGCGTGCCGAACAGCGGGTCGATGTCGCAGTAGTCGCTGACATCGTAGCCGAAGTCCTTCATCGGAGAGGGGAAGATCGGTGAAATCCAGATCGCGTCCACGCCGAGCGTCGCCAGATGATCGAGCCGTTGCTCGATCCCGCGCAGATCGCCCACGCCGTCGCCGTCACTATCCTGAAACGACCGGGGATAGATCTGGTAGATCACCCCTGCCTTCCACCACTCTGTCGCTGCCACCCGCCTGCTCCGTTCTGCCCGCTAGCTTGCGCCCACGTTAGCGCTATCGGGCAGGGGTCGCAAACGGCGTCAGAGAACGACGTCGAAATAGAGCGGCGTCTCGGTCACCATGCCTTTGGTCGCGGGCGGTGCGGCGGTGTCGGACTGCAGCACGCGACCGCCGGTCCGCGCGTCGAGTTCCTCGACGAGCCGATCCAGCGGGATGCGGGTCCAACGGCGGCGCATCGCGGTTTCCTTCTCAACGGGGATCAGTGCCACCTGCAAGTCACGCATCTGGAACAGGCCCTTCTCATGCAGCGTGGCATTGTGGCTGCCGTGATGGCCGGCCTTGTAAAGGACAGTTCGTTCCAGCAGATCTGGCCCCTTGCGCCCGTCTTCCAGCGACAGATCCTGCCACGACAGCCAGTTGCCGACCTGTGCATCGCCAGCGAACAGCAGCACGGCGCCGTCCGCCAGTTCGATCGCCAAGACGAGGCTGGAGTTGTTGGTGTCGCTGTCGATCCGCAGCGCGAGTTCCGCGGCACCTTCCAGCCAGGCCATGTCAATGCGCCGCCAGCTTTCGGCGGGCGCGTCCAGCCGGTCGCGGAAGAACGGCATCGCGCGCGCCAGCGTCATCGGGATGCGCCATCGCGGGGCAAACGGGGCTTCAGGGTCGTCCTCCGACAAGCATTGCGCCAGTTCGTCCGGGTCCACGCCATCAAGGGCGAAGTGGAAGGTTTCGGGATTTGCCGACGACGGGTTGGAGCGTAGAAGAAGTGCCTCATCCCGCGGCGGACCGAGGACGTGGACGCGGGCGCCGGTTTCGGCGAAATCAAGCGTGGTGCCGGGTTCCAGATAGCGCGGTCCGCTGTCGCCTGCGTAGCCGCGCGCGCGCTCCAGCGCATCGCGGGTGGTCCGCCCGGCCGAGCCGAAGAAGGACAGGACAGCCGCCAGCGGCTCCGCCTCGGGCGCGCCGGCAAGGCCAAGCTGTGCCTGTGCCAGCCCCAGCATGCGCAGCGCCCGGTCGCGCGCGCGCTCCAGCTTCTGGGCCTGTTCGTCCCCGGGGTTTTCGGCCCAGCTCATCCAGACCGCTCCAAACTCGATCTTCGACAGCGCCTCGTGCGCCTGTACGAAGCCCGACACATGGTCCCAATGCTCATGCGTCACGGCCAGCACGTCCACGCGCCCGCCCGTCACCGCGGCGATATCCTCGGCCACCTCGGTCATCCGTGCGGCCTGATCGGGCGTGCCCAGCAGCAGGCCGAAGTCGATCATCAGATGTGCCTCGTCGCCGTCGGCGCCGCGCGGGACGCTGACAAGGAAACAGTCGCCGAAGCCGTGGCGATACATCCGCACCCGCACACGGCGGGGCGGCGGGGCAGCGCGGCTCTTGCGAACGGACTTCTTCTTGCCCTTGGCCATGGCTCAGACCTCTCCCGCCGGGGCAGTGGCATGCAGCATCGCGAAGGTCTCGCCCCGTCGCGGTGCGTCGTCCGCATAGGTGGCCGCAAGGGGCGTGTCCCTCTGCGCGCCGACGAAAGCAAGCTGCTCACCGACCCGGCGCGGGTTCGCCACGCGTTTGCGGATACAGTAACGGATCCGCGCGCGTTCGACATCGATCAGAAGCGAGCAGCCACCGTCGAAACTTGCCTGCGGCCCGTCGTCCGGTGTCCAGCTTTGCGTGACGTCGACCACCAGATCGGCGATCACCTCGCCGCTTTCCTTCACGCGCCGGGCGGGCCGGACGGAATTGACCACGAAGGGATGCAACGTGCCCTTGACCTCGCGCGTCCGGCCAGATGCGCCTGCGACGGTCAGCGTCAGCGCCCCGGCGTCGCGCCGCAGCCCGATGGCCGCCAGCACCGCGTCCGACACGTTCTCCGACGCTCGTATCCAGCGCTGGAACTTGCGCACGTTCTCTTCGGTCAGCGCGTAGACCTCGGCGCGGTCGGCACTGCGGTTCCACGCCAGCGACATGCGGCCGAGCAGTTCCTCCAGCCCGTTCTCTGGTTGCAGGCCCGGCGGTTCCCAGATCAGGCTGTTGGGCGAGACATGCGCGATCCCCTCGATTGGGATACCGCGGCTGCGGAAGGCGGAAACGAAGGCAGTGCGATAGGCCAGCGGATCGTCAGGCACGATATCCGCATCGGCGGTGATCAGGGCGCGCAGATACTCACCGAAGGTGATGTCGACCGGCGGGCAGTAATCCAGCGCGCGGATGCAGATCCGCAGGACATGCGATGCCGCGACCGACGCTTCATTGGTCAGACGGTGGACCAGATCATGCGGGATCTCGCCTTCCGGCAGAACGCCGGTGCCGCCGGTCGCCAGCCGGATCAGATCCTGGCCGCGACGTCGGTAGATCTGCAGGAACGCATCGAAAACTGCGGCGACCAGAACCGCGCCCCGAGCATGCGGCCCGCGCGCTGCAGAATAATCCGCGATCGACGGCTTGCGCGGGGTCCAAACCCTCTCCCCGTCGCGCTCCTCGTAGCCGCCCAGAAAGTCCCGGAGCGCGCCGTGTCCACCGATGCCTGCGCCGAACTGCTGCGCCAGCGCGCCCAGAACACTTTGCTGGCCCAGATCGCCGCGGGTGCGGGCGATCTCGGACTGCAGCGCTTCGGGGATGGAGAAGTGCTGGAAAAGCGCGACGATGTCCGAAAAAGCCTCGTGAAACGCCAGTACGTCGGGGTTCGTCGGGATCCGAAAGCGGCGGTGCAGCCCGTCGAGCAGCGCGTGTGTGGTCTCGTGCGCGACGACGTCGTGGGACAGGCAGGTGAAGATCTGCCCGCCGGGCGGCAGATGCGCGGGGCCGTCGCTGCCGGCGCGGAAGTAGCCGAAGAGCAAGGCCTTTCGGTCGGGGCTGTAGTAGGCATTCGCCGCCCGCAGCGCATGGGGGTGAATCCGCAGCCGCGGCACGAAGCTCGTAACCATCCGGCCCGAGGCATCCCGTGTCTCGCGTGGAGCCCAGAGCGCGACGCGGCCAAGCGCACGCTCAAACGCGTCGATCGTACCCATGGCGACGGCATAGACCATCTGCTGGTGGAACTGCGGATCGGCCTCCGAGGGTTTCAGCCCGTCCGTCGCCAGGATCTCGGGCGCATCCAGATCCAAGGGCGCATAGGCGCAGCCGCTGGCCGGGTCGATGTCGATGATCTCCACATAGCGACCAACTGGGCCGGGCTCCAGCGCCTCCCACGGCACGTTAAGCGTCGCCTCGTTCAGCGAGAGTGTGTCCAGCCGGGCCGACATCGCCGGATCGAAGGCAAAGACCTTAAGCCGCCGACATGGCGGTTTTTCCCGATCCGGGTCGATGGCATGGCCAAGCTGGGCAAGGTGCAACTCTGCCTCGCCCGGCAGACGGTCCCTCAATCTCTGCGAGGCTCCGGGGCGGGCAGTGCGCGTCCCCGCAGCCCCGCTGAGTGCGTCGCGTAGCGTGACAGACGCGCCGGGCTGATCGGCCAGTGCCTCGGCCAGTCGCCGACGATTGGCCGGATCCTCTGGCGGCTGGTCCGGTCCGTCGGGAAGCAGCGCCTCGATGTCCGACGACTGCGACAGTTGCAGCGCCTCAAGCTCCAGCATCCGCTGGCGGTTCGCGTCGCCGCCCTGCATCCCCAAACCCGTCAGCAACCGCAGCGGTGCGAAAGAGGCGGAATCCGGCGGGGTGCGGGTGAGTTGCGCCGGCTTGCGCGGCGCGCGCGCCAGTGCCTCGGCGGCCTGCAACCTGCCGCGCCCCAACCGGCTGGCATCTCCCATTGTGCCCCTTGGATCCGTCATCGCGGCACTGTCGAACAGGGCGCGGCGCACCGCCTCGACCTTCTGCCAGCCTTGCGGATAGGCATCCCAGACAGCGCGATGCTTGGCGATCCAGAGTGCGGCTGCGGCAGCAACCTGCGGCGTGGCGGCCGAGGTGCCGGCGCCGTCGCTGTCGATCACGTTTGCGCAGCCCATCCGCGCCCAAGGCACGTTGGGCGTGCAGGCGGCGATCGTCGTCGTCATCTTCTGAGGCGGGCCGTAGTTCCCCGCCATGCGGCGCAGGCCCAGATCCGCATAGGGGCTGAAATCCGCCATCACCCCCGCCGCCGCCGTTACGCGGTTGAACCGGGCCGGATAGACGATCAGCCGGGTCGGTATGTTCCCGAAATTATTTCCCGCGGCGGTGACGAGTGTCACGCCCCGTTCATACAGCGCGTTGACCGCCTCGGCCCAGGCCTGCGAGGCGAGGCCGCCCATGCTCATCGTCACGACATGCACGAAGGTGGCAGGATCGCGGCAAAGCGAGTGGATGTAGTCGAACGCCTGCGCGATGGCCGAACTGCGCAGCAGCACCACCGCATCGGCGACGCGCAGCGGCACCACCGAAACGCCCGGCGCGCAGCCCATCCCGGCCCCGGCCAGGATCGACAGCGTGCCGGTGCCGTGCCCGGAATTCTGGATCAGCCCGCTGCTGCGGTCGATGGCAGAGTTGCGCGGATCGCCGTCGACGAAACTGCGCGCGAGGTTCGTCTCGAGGAACTTCGGCAGCGTGGAATGGGCGGGATCATAGCCGGTGTCGATATGGGCCACGCGCACATCCAGCTTGCGATCGCGGTTCGGAACCTCGGCGAACTGGCTGTAGTTGCGGTGGTGATGCCAGCGCGGCCAAGGGTCATTTCCCTGCGCCACGCGTGGGAAGGCCGAGTTCTGCGGCTCGGGCGCCGCGCAGCCCGCGGCCAGACGGCGCGCGGCCCTCTGCGGCGGATCGGCGACCCAGCGTTGGGCGATATCGGGTTCGGCGAATTCCACCGCCGGCGCCCCGTCGAAGCCCAGCCCCTGAGACAGGAGATCGTGGCACAGATCCCATGGCAGGGTTTCGGTCTCAGCCTCCAGCAGATGCCAGCGTGGTGTCTCTGCCGCGCCGAGTGCGGCCTCGCCTTCGATGCTGGGAAAAAGCGGCGCCGCCTGCATGCGGATCGCACCCCGGCCGCTGCCCATCCGGAACGCTTCTGACAGCGCCCCCGCCTTTATCAGAATTCGTGTCTGGCCGTCCGACATTCTGTCCGACCCTCCCGGCCGCCGCGGCTAATTCCGTGCCGGCGAAGGGTGGCGCGTCGTCGCGTGCAAGTCAAAGGAAATCCAGTGCTTGACGCCTGTCGGCCCGCTATCGGACAGCAAAAAGGGGCGGATGACCGCCCCTTTGAAAATTGACAGCTTCGCCGGTGTGGCGAGCGATCAGGCCAGCGACAGGTTGGTCGCCGACTCGCGGCCGTCACGGCCTTTTTCCAGATCGAAGGTCACTTGCTGACCGTCGTCCAGGCTGCGCAGGCCAGCGCGCTCCAGCGCGGTGATGTGCACGAACACGTCCTTAGAACCGCCTTCGGGCTGGATGAAGCCGAAGCCCTTGGTGGCGTTGAACCATTTCACGGTGCCTTTGGCCATCGTGATGTCTCCTTCTAACAGTCTGCCCGCGGTATTGCGGCAGGTCGGCCCCGTTAGTCACTGAAGCGTCAGACTGTGGCCGGTTAGGGAGACAGAAGGTCGTCAGAGAGTAGCGTCGCGCTTTTGATATGGCCCATTCGGGCCGCAATTGCAATGGCGTTGCGGCCCGGCGGCGGTTCTCGGCGTCATTCCACCGTCAGTGTCAGCACCTCGGAAACGACCGGGGGATCGTGCGGGACGTGGAACTCGTCACCCAGCAGCAGGATGAATGTGTGGGTGCCTGCGGGCAGGTCCAGCGTGGCCTGAGTCTGGCCGCCGCCAAAGTGGCTGTGTCGGTCGTCGGCAGGGATCGGCTCATCCATGTCGATCTCCTCGGGCGCGACATTGATCAGCAGATGGTGGTGGCCAGTGTTGTCGTGGCTGACGCCGGCCGGGGCGATTCCCATGCCGACGAGGCCGAAGGCGAAGGTCGGAGGATAGTGCGATGCAACCGAGCGGAAAGTGCGTGTCAGACCATTTGTCCCCAGAGGTCGTAGTCGCCGGCCTCTTCTACCTCGACGGTGACGATATCGCCGGGCGACAGGCTCTCAAAGCCTTCGTCGATGAACAGGTTGCCGTCGATCTCGGGCGCGTCGGCCATGGCGCGGCAGGTCGCGCCGTCTTCATCCACCTCGTCCACGATCACTGGCAGGTGGCGTCCGACCTTGGCGGCGAGCTTTGCGGCGCTGATGGCTTGTGCCGCCTGCATGAAACGGTCCCAGCGGTCCTGCTTCACCTCTTCCGGCACATGGTCGGGCAGGGCGTTCGACCGGGCGCCGGCGACGTTCTCGTATTTGAAGCAGCCCACGCGGTCGAGTTGCGCCTCTGCCAGCCAGTCCAGCAGGGTCTGAAACTCCTCCTCCGTCTCTCCCGGATAGCCGACGATGAAGGTGGAGCGGAGCGTGATGTCGGGGCAGACCTGACGCCAGGCGGCGATTTCCTCCAGCGTTTTCGCGGCCGCGGCGGGGCGGGCCATGCGGCGCAAGGTGTCGGGGTGGGCGTGCTGGAAGGGGATGTCGAGATAGGGCAGCACCAGACCGTCCGCCATCAGCGGAATCAGGTCGCGGACATGGGGGTATGGGTAGACGTAGTGGAGGCGAACCCAGGCGCCGAGGCTGCCGAGGTCGCGGACGAGGTCGGTGATGTGGGCGCGGTGGCCGTTGGCCTCGGCGTGTTTAAGGTCCACGCCATAGGCGCTGGTGTCCTGGCTGATGACCAGCAGCTCCTTCACGCCGCTTTCGACCAGCTTCTCGGCCTCTCGCAGCACGGCATGGGCGGGGCGGCTGGACAGGCGGCCGCGCATGTCGGGGATGATGCAGAAGCGGCACTTGTGGTTACAGCCCTCGGAGATCTTGAGGTAGCTGTAGTGGCGGGGGGTCAGCTTCACGCCGGCCGCCGGCATCAGGTCGATGAACGGGTCGGGGCTGGGGGGGACGGCGGTGTGGACGGCGTCGAGCACCTGTTCGTATTGATGGGGTCCGGTGACGGCCAGAACCTTGGGGTGGGCGCCGGTGATGTAGTCAGGCTCTGCCCCCAGGCAGCCGGTGACGATGACGCGGCCGTTTTCGCGCAGGGCCTCGCCTATCGCGTCCAGGCTTTCGGCCTTGGCTGAATCCAGAAATCCGCAGGTGTTCACGATGACTGCTTCCGCGCCCTGATAGTCGGGGCTTATCGCGTAGCCCTCGGCGCGGAGGCGGGTCAGGATGCGCTCGCTGTCCACCAGCGCCTTGGGGCAGCCGAGGGAGACCATGCCGATGGTGGGCTGGCCGGGGCGGGGGGCCTCGGAAAATCGCGGGGCGGGGGCGAGGTCGGGGCGCAGGTTGGGCGGGTTCGTGGTCATCGCGGCCATATAGAGCGGCGGGGCTTGCGGGGGAAGGGGGTGGAATCGGGGGTCCGGCGCGGGATCGGGTGGTCATTTTCGCGGGTGTGCACGCGTGCACAAAAAGTCAACGCATTGAAAAACAATGATTTCCGATTTTTTGTTAACCGAATTTCAACCCTGTGCACGCCTAAGAACTGCGATCCCGCGCCCGGAACCGCAGCGATGCTGGCGCGTTGGCGATGTGGGAAAGGCAATGAGCACCCCGTCATGTGCCCGCCGTCTTTCCCGCTGGATCAACCGCGATCCGGTAGAGGAGGGCGGCCGAACCCGCCCGAGGTGAACCGGGAGCGTGTTAGATGCGAATAAAGCGGATGTTCATGTCAAGTAGAGCCCAAAGGCGAGCAGAGACAGCGATGCGGGCCGGGCCGCTACCGGAGGCTGACCAGATCAAGGCGGTCAAGACGGTGTTGCGCGGGATGTTCAGGGATGACCTGCGCGGGCTTTACCTGCACGGGTCCGGTGTCTGGGGTGGCCTGCGTCCGCAGAGCGACCTTGATCTGCTGGCGGTCATCGACGGTGGCATGAGCGGCCCGCAGCGCGACAGGCTGCTGGATGCCTTGCTGCGCCTGTCGGGCCGCCACCCGGCCGTGCCGGGCCGGGCGCGGTGCATCGACCTGATGGTGTGTCGCGCGGCGGATATGACCGAGGTTGGCTATCCGCCACGGGCAGAGTTCATCTATGGCGAGTGGCTGCGGGACGGGTTCGAGCGCGGCGAACGGCCCATGCCCGTGCAGGCTGCCGACATCACGCTGGTGCTGGCGCAGGCGCGCGAGCAGGCGGTGGCGGTGACTGGCCCGCTTGTGACGGAGGTTCTGCCCGAGATCCCGGCCGATCATGTCCGGCGGGCGATGCGCGAGGCTGTGCCGGAGCTTCTGGATGGATTGCGGGGGGATGAGCGGAACGTGCTGCTGACCCTTGCCCGGATCTGGCGCACCGGCGTATCCGGGCAGTTCGTGACGAAGAACGAGGCTGCCGCCTGGGCGATCCCGCGTCTGTCGGCTGTGCACGCCGCAACGATCGACCATGCGCGGCGGGCCTATCTGGGCGAGGTTGCCGAGGACTGGGAAAATCGGGGTGACGATGTGCGACGGCTGGCGGAGCACCTTGCCGAGCGCGCGGTGGAGAGTTTGTAGCGACGACCTGGCCGGGACCGGGCGGGGGCGGATCGGATAGGGGCTGGGGATGATGGCGGGTCTGGTCTGGGCAGCGGTGGGGCTGCTGGTGTTCTTGACGATCCTGCCGATCAGCCGGTTGCCGCACGGCGCGGTGCGGTCGGCGAGTTTCGCGCGCCAGCAGATCATCGCGCTGACGGCGGCGATGATGCCGCTGGCGGCGATCACCCTGCACGGGGGCGCGCTGTGGTCGGCGCTGGGGCTGCTGGCGGTGGTCATCGTGGTGCATCTGATCCACATCGGGCGGTTCTTCCCCACGGGGCGGGTGCAGACGCTGCCGGCCGATCCGGCGCTGGCAAAGGATAGTGACCGGCAGGTGCGGATCCTGACCGCGAATGTGCGCCAGTCGAACCGCGATTTCGCCCGTGCCGTCGCACTGATCGAGGGAGAGGCGCCCGACATCGCGATCCTGCTGGAGACGGACACGGACTGGGTCGCGGCGCTGGCGCCGCTGCATGCGACCTATCCCCATCGGGAGACGCGGCCGCAGGACAACGGCTATGGCATCGCCATTCTGTCGCGCCTGCCGCTGGAAGAGGTGGAGTGGCGCGAACTGGTGGTGGAGGACGTGCCCTCGGTGCGGCTGCGGTTGACCGTGGCGGGCGAGGCGGTGCGGCTTTACATCGTCCATCCGGAGCCGCCGGTACCGCATCGCGGGACCGAGGGGCGGGACGCCGAGATCGGGCTGGTGGGGATGGAGGCGGCCGACGACCCGCTGCCCGCCATCGTGGCGGGCGATCTGAACGACGTGGCATGGTCGCACACGACGCGGCGGTTTCAGCGGCTTTCGGGCCTGCTGGATCCACGGGTCGGGCGGGGGTTCTACAACACGTTTCACGCCCATATCCCGGTCTGCCGCTGGCCGCTGGATCACCTGTTCCACGACCCCCGCTTCCGGCTGGTGGAGATGCGGCGGCTGCCCGACATCGGGTCGGACCATTTTCCCATGCTCTTTGCCCTTGCGCTGGCGCCGGTGGCGAAAGCCGGTGAACACCCGCCGCCCGCAAACGGGCAGGACCGGCGCGAGATCCGCGAGATGGCTGCGGCCGAGCGCAGCACCGCGCGCGAGGCCATCGGCAGCGACTGGGAAAAGGAATGATGCGATCTGCGCTTGGTAAGGTCGGTTACGCCTCCTCATCTTCCCGCCCGTGCGCCAGCACGGGCAGCGCCCGACCGCCCCCCAGGGCGGGCGCTTCGCTTCCGCCCACGGCCGGTCGCCGCCCGTGCTTGCCGAACCGATCAACCCGATTTGGCGTGACCAGAGGACTCAGGCCACAGTGCGCCACGCGCCGGTTGCGGCAGACGCCCTGATCGCCTCGATCAGGGTCTGGATGCGCAGCCCGGCGGCAAAGCCGAAGGGTTCCGCCGCGCCGCTGGCGATGGCGGTGACGAAACGGGCGATTTCGATGGTCTTCAGGTCGTTGAAGCCCAGCTGGTGGCCCGGCGCGACGCAGAAACTGCCGTAGGGCGGATGGTCGGGCGCGGCCTCGATCCGGCGAAAGCCACGGCGGCCGGCGGGATCGGCGGTGGAATAGAAATGCAGCTCGTTCAGCCGCTCTCCGGTAAAGACCAGCGCACCGCGGCTGCCGTGAACCTCGAAATCGTGCTGCATCTTGCGGCCCGTGGCGATCCAGTTCGCCTCGATACTGCCGCTGGCGCCGCTGGCGAAGCGCAGCACGGCGCGGGCGACGTCGTCGGTTTCCACCGCCCGCGCGCCGCCCCCGGCCGGATCGGGGCGGGCGTGGATGGCGGTGGCCAGATCGCCCAGCACCCGGTCTATCGGGCCGAGCAGGTATTCGGCGGTCGCCAGCGCATGGCTGCCCAGATCGGCCAGCACGCCGCCGCCCACGGGGTCGTTGCGAAAGCTGAACGGGGCCGCGGCATCGGCCATGTAATCCTCGGCATGAAGGCCGCGATAGGACCGAATTTCGCCCAACTCGCCCGCCGCGATCATCTCTCGCGCAAGGGCCATCATCGGGTTCAGGATGTAGTTGAAGCCGACCTGCGTCATCACGCCCGCGCGGGCCGCGGCCTCTGCCATCTCTCTCGCCTGCGACAGTTCCGGGGCCAGCGGCTTTTCGCAATAGACATGCTTGCCGGCGGCGATGGCGGCCATGGCGATTTCGTGGTGCAGGGCGTTGGGGGCGGTGATGTCGATCAGGTCGATTGCCGGGTCGGCCAGCAGGTCGCGCCAGTCGGCGGTGGCGGCGGCGAAACCCAGCGTGCGGGCGGCGTGGGCGGCGATGTCGGGCGTGGCGTCGGCGAGGGTGGCCAGTTCGATGCGCATCGGCAGGTCGAAGACGCGGGGGGCGGCGGCATAGCCGAAGGCATGGGCCTTGCCCATGAAGCCCGATCCGATCAGGCCGACGCGCAGGCGGGGCAGGTCAGGCGACATGCGGATGCGACCGGTTCACCAGAAGGTCGGGGTCGATGCGGCCGGCCAGGAAATCCAGCGCGTTGCGGACGGATGCGACCGCCATGCGCTCGGCGCTCTCGATGCTCAGCCCGGCGACATGGGGCGACAGGATGACCTGATCCATGGCCAGAAGCGGGTGATCCGGGGCAGGGGGTTCGTCGTCGAAGACATCGAGCCCCGCAGCCGCCAGTTGGCCCGACTGCAGCGCGGCGACCAGCGCCGGTTCCTCGACAATGCCGCCGCGGGCGGTGTTCACCAGGATCGCGCCGGGTTTCAGCAGGGCCAGTTCCGCCGCACCGATCAGCGGGCGGTCGGCCCGGGGCATGTTGACCGAGACGGCATCGGCCCAGGCCAGCCCCCCCGCGAGGTCGGTGGGGGTGGCCGGTCCCTCTGGCCAGCCGCGGGCGGCGAGGAACGGATCGACGGCGCGGACCCGCATCCCGAAGCCGGCGGCCATGCGCGCCATGTGGCGGCCGGTGCGGCCATAGCCCAGGATCAGCAGGTTCTTGCCCGCCAGTTCGCCCTGTTCCAGCCGGTTGCGCCAGTCCCAGTGCCCGCCGCGCACCGCCCGGTCTGCGCGCAGGGCGCGCTTGGCCGCGGCCAGCAGCATCATCATCGCATGTTCCGCGACCGAGATGGAATTGACGTCGCCCACGATGGCCAGCGCGATGCCGCGGGCGTTCAGCGCGTCCAGATCCACCGCGTCGTAGCCGACCCCATGGCGCGACACGATGCGCAACCGGCCGGCGCGCGCGATCGTGGCGGCCGATACCGGCTGGGTGCGGATCACCAGCGCGTCGGCCCGGTCGATCAGCGGGGCATAGGACGGCTCCGATATCTCTTCGACATAGTCGAAGGTCACGTCGCGGGTCTCGCGGAGGATCTGCAGGCCCGCGTCGTGAATCTGCCCGGCAACAAGGACATGCGGCATCAGTAGGCCCCCGTCTCGCCGGCCTTGGCCTCGCCCTGCGTCAGGTCGCGGAACCGCGCCACGCTGGCCCCGGCGCCTGCCGCCAGAAGGCGAGTGTCGCCCGAGACGGTGACCATGTCGAAGCCCCAGCCGATCACCTTGGCCGCGTATTCCGGCGTGCCGCAATGGAGCGCCGCGCGCAGCCCGTTCGCCCGTGCCGCCGCGAGGATGCGCTTGATGGCTGCGACGATCTCCTCTTCCTCGCGGTCGAAGCCGGGGGGCAGCCGACCGTCGGTCAACGAGATCGTCAGGTCGGCCGGGCCGATATAGAGCCCGTCCAGACCCGGTGTCGCGGCGATGGCGTCAAGGTTCTCCATCGCCGTCCGCGTCTCGATCATGGCGAAGGCGAGGATGTTCTGGTTCGCCTCTGCCGCGTAGTTCGGCCCGGCGGCAAAGCTGACGCGGGTGGGGCCGAAACTGCGCTGGCCCAGCGGCGGATAGCGCAGGTAGCTGACGAAGCGCGCCGCATCCTCGGCCGAGTTCACCATCGGGCAGATCACCCCGTAGGCCCCGGCGTCCAGCACCTTCATGATGATCCCCGGCTCCAGCCACGGCACGCGGGCCAACGGCACCACGCCCGAGGCGCGCATCGCCTGGAACATCGGCAGCAGCATGCCGTAGTCCAGCGCGCCGTGCTGGGCATCCACGGTCAGGCTGTCGTAGCCTTGGGCCGCCATGATCTCGGCGGTGAAGGGATTGCCGATGGACAGCCAGCCGTTGAGCGTCGGCTGGCCCTCGGCCCAGATCTGCTTCAGGCGGTTGGCGATCATGTGGCCCCCGGAACCTCGTCCACGCGCACCATGCGGCCCTCGCGCAGGGACAGATACGCGGCTTCGGCCAGGATCAGCGCGCGGCGGCCGTCCTCAAAGGTCACCTCGGTTTCGGTGCCGTTCTCTACCGCGTCCACGAAGGCGCTGATCTCGGCCATGAACGCCTCGGCATAGCGTTCGATGAAGAAGAACTGCAGCGGTTCCTGCGCCGCCGTGACCGTGTCGGAATAGCGCCTGAGCCCGTGCGGGCGACGGTTTTCGGACAGCAGCATGCCCCGCTCGCCCATAAGTTCCACGCGCTGGTCATAGCCATAGACGGCGGTGCGGGAGTTGTTGATGGTGCACTGCTTGCCGCTTTCGGTGCGCAGGATGATCATGGCGGTGTCGTGGTCGTCGAGTTCCGCCATCAGCGCAGGATCGATCAGCCGGTCGCCGATGGCAAAGACCTCTACCGGTTCTTCGCCCAGCATGTAGCGCGCCAGATCGAAGTCATGGATCGTCATGTCGCGGAACAGGCCACCGGCGGATTCGTAGTATTCGCGCGGCGGCATGCCGGGATCGCGCGAGGTGATGACGACCTGATGCAGGGTGCCGATCTCGCCCGCCACCAGTGCCTCGCGCGCGGCGCGGTGGCCAGGGTCGAAGCGGCGGTTGAACCCCATCTGGATCGGCACGCCGGTGTCGCGGATCCGCTCGGCGCAAAGGTTCACCCGGTCGAGGTTCAGGTCGATGGGCTTTTCGCAGAGCACGGGCTTTCCGGCGGCGACCGCGGCCTCGATCATGTCGGCATGGGTGGCGGTGGCGCTGGCCACCAGCACGGCATCGACCTCGGACGCGGCGAAGACCTCGGCCGAGGAGGCGGCAGCCTGAAGCCCGTGCTTCTCGGCCACCTCCTGCGCGGATGGCGCGTGGATGTCGTAGACCATCGCCAGTTCGGCGCGGGGATGCGCGGCGATGTTGTCCGCATGCATCCGGCCGATCCGGCCGCAGCCAAGCACGGCGATTCTGATCATCTGCTCCTCCTCTTTATTCGCAATGATCATTGCTGATCGGTTGAATTGTCAATGGCCGTTTTGTAGTGTCTGCGCAGCTGGGGCGAGAAGGGGGGATTCGCTATGCGCGGACAGACTGTCCGTCTGACGATGGCGCAGGCGTTGGTTCGGTATCTCTGCAATCAGGAGACAGAGATCGACGGGGTGCGTGTTCCGCTTTTCGCCGGAGTATTCGGGATTTTCGGCCATGGCAATGTTACCTGCCTGTCCGAGGCGCTGGAGGGCGTGCAGGACCGTCTGCCGACCTGGCGCGGGCAGAACGAGCAGTCGATGGCGCTGGCCGCTATCGCATTCGCCAAGGCGCGGAAGCGGCGGCAGATCATGGTTGCGGCCAGTTCCATCGGCCCCGGTGCCACGAACATGGTGACGGCCGCCGGGGTGGCCCATTCCAACCGGCTGCCGGTGCTGCTGCTGTCGGGCGACACGTTTGCCAACCGGCGCCCCGACCCGGTGCTGCAGCAGGTGGAGCATTTCGGCGACCCCACGATCACGGTGAATGACTGCTTCAAGCCGGTCAGCCGCTACTGGGACCGGATCACCGTGCCGGAACAGATCATCTCGTCCCTGCCGCAGGCGGTGGCGACGATGCTTGACCCCGCCGATTGTGGCCCGGCCTTCATCGGGCTTTGCCAGGACACGCAGGAACTGGCCTTCGACTATCCGGTGGCGTTTTTCGAGCCGACGCTGTGGACCATTCCACGCCCGCGGCCCGACCGGGGGCGTGTGGCGGCGGCGGCCGAGTTGCTGCGCAGCGCCAAGGCGCCGCTGATCATCGCGGGCGGCGGGGTGCGCTATTCCGGCGCCGAGGCGGCGGTTGCGCGGCTGGCGACGGAGCGCGGCATCCCGGTGGTGGAGACGATCGCCGGAAAGGGCGGGCTGACCCATCATCACCCGGTTCATGCCGGACCCATCGGCGTGATCGGATCGACCAGTGCCAACGCGCTGGCGGCCGAGGCCGATTTGGTGCTGGCCATCGGCACCCGACTGCAGGATTTCACGACCGGTTCCTGGACCGCCTTTGCGGCCGATGCGCGGTTCATATCCATCAACACCGCGCGCTGGGACGCGACCAAGCACCGCGCGGTGGCGGTGGTCGGCGATGCGCAGGAAACGGTGGTGGAACTCGATGCGGCGCTGGGCGACTGGCGCGCGGACCCTGGGCACATGACACGGGCGCAGACGCTCTTTGCCGACTGGAACCGGCTGGTGGACGACCATCAGACCCCGACAAACGCGCCCGTCCCGACCTATGCGCAGGTGGTGGCGCGCGTGAACGCCGCGGCACAGCCGAACGACACGCTGATCGCGGCGGCCGGCGGACTGCCGGGCGAGGTAGTCAAGGGCTGGCGTGTGAAGGATCCGCATACCTTCGACTGCGAGTTCGGATTCAGCTGCATGGGATACGAGATCCCCGCAGGCTGGGGTCATGCCATGGCCAAGGGGGGCGAGGGAACCCCCATCGTCATGGTGGGCGACGGCACCTACATGATGATGAACTCCGACATCTGGTCGACGGTTCTGACTGGCCACAAGATGATCGTGGTGGTCTGCGACAACGGCGGCTACGCCGTCATCAACCGCCTGCAGAACTTCAAGGGCGTGCCGGGGTTCAATAACCTGATCGCCGATTGCCGCGTGACCAACCCGGTGCCGGTGGATTTTGCGGGCCACGCCCGTGCGATGGGTGCCGAGGCGCGGCATTGCGAAAGCCTCGCCGATCTGGACGCGGCGATGGCCTGGGCACAGGGGACTGATCGGACCACGGTCATCAGCATCAATACCGATGCCTTCCACTGGGTGCCCGGCGATGCAGACTGGGACGTGGGCGTGCCGGAAGTATCGGACCGCGACAGCGTGCGAGAGGCGCGGGCGAAGCATGACGCGATCCGCGCGAAACAGCGTGTCGGAGTGTGACGAGATGAATGCCAAACTCGGCATTGCGCCGATTGCCTGGTGGAACGACGATCTGGCGGAACTCAGCGACGACGTTTCGCTGCAGGAGTGCCTGTCGCAGGCCCGCGAGGCGGGATTCACGGGGATGGAGACGGGCCGCCGCTTTCCGATGGACCCGGCTGTATTGCGACCGATCCTTGATGCGCACGGCATCAGCGTATGCGGCGGCTGGTTCTCGGGCCGGTTGTTCGAGGACGAGGTGGAGGCCGAGAAGGACAGAATCGCAGAGCAGATGGCGCTCTTCAAGGCCGTGGGCGCGCCCTGCATCGTCTATGGCGAGACCGCAGGCACGATCCAGGGCGACCGCAGCGCGCCGCTGGCGACGAAGCGAAAGCCGTCCGAGGACGAGATCCGCGTCTATGGCCGGAAAATGACCGCCTTTGCCGAATGGTGCGCCGAACAGGGCATGCCGATCGCCTATCATCACCACATGGCCGCGCCGATCGAGACCGAGGCGGAACTCGACTTGCTTATGACACATTCGGGCGCGGCGCTGCCGCTGCTCTACGATGCGGGCCACATGGCTTTTGCCGGCGGTGACGTGTTGCGAGTGATCGACAGGCATCACTCGCGGATCAGCCATGTCCATACAAAGGACGTGCGGCAGGGCGTGATCGACGCGCTGGATCGCAGCCGCGACAGCTTCCTTGATGCGGTGGTCAAGGGCGCCTTCACCGTGCCGGGCGATGGCAGTCTGGATTTCATGGCCATCGTGAAACGGCTCGCCCACTATGGATACGAGGGCTGGTTCGTGGTCGAGGCGGAGCAGGATCCACGCGTCAACCCGCCGCTGGAAATGGCGAAAATCGGGCATCGGGAACTTATGCGCGTCATGGCGGCGGCAGGATACGAGGTGGTGGCATGAACAGGCTGGACGGAAAGATTGCGGTCATTACCGGCGGCACGCAGGGGCTGGGCGCGGCGGTTGCGCGGCAGTTCGCGGCCGCTGGCGCGGGCGGTCTGGTGATCTGCGGGCGCAATGCGGACAAGGGGCGCGCGGTAGCGCAGTCGATCACCGCGGAAACCGGGGTGCCGGTCGAGTTCGTGGCAGCCGATCTGGTCAGCGTCGCCGATTGCCGCGCAGTGGTCGCGGCGGCGGATGCGCGCTTTGGCCGGGTCGATGTTCTGGTGAACGCGGCCGGGCTGACCGACCGGGGCAACCTGCTGGACACGTCCGAGGACCTGTTCGACCGGATGTTTGCAGTCAACGTCCGCGCGCCGTTCTTCCTGATGCAGGAGGCCGTGAAGCTGATGGTCCGCGACGGGATCGAAGGCTCCATCGTCAACATCGGGTCGATGTCGTCGCGCGCCGGGCAGCCCTTCCTTTCACCCTATTCCGCCTCCAAGGGTGCGCTGGCCACGCTGACGCGGAACTCTGGCTATGCGCTGATGCGCAACCGCGTTCGCGTCAACCAGTTGGACATCGGCTGGATGGCCTCGGACGGAGAGGATCGCATACAGCGCGAATACCACGGCGCCGAAGAGGGCTGGCTGGAAGCCGCCGCCGCCGAGCAACCCTTTGGCCGGTTGCTTGCCCCCGAGGAGGTGGCGCGGGCCGTCACCTTCCTCGCCTCGTCCGACAGCGGCATGATGACGGGGTCTGTCATCAACTTCGACCAGTCGGTGTGGGGTGCCTATTCCTTTGGGCCGCCGACGCCGGAATCGAAGCTCAACGCCTGACGGTCAGGTCTGGGTAACGGTCGGAATGCGTGGGGTTTCCGCTGACTTCTGCGTGCGTGCGGCCAGCGCGACGGCCAGTGCCTGAGCAAGGCACATCGGCGCTGCAAGGCTGCGAGAGAACGTATATTCATGCTCTGGCACGGCGAACAGAACCTGGGCATTTTTCGCCAGTGGCGACAGCGTTGTATCCGACAGCGCGATCACCGGGACGCCACGGGCGGCGGTTTCCTCCACGATTGTCACGACCTCCTTTGCATAGAAGCGGAAAGAGACCGCGAGCAGCACGTCGGCCGGACGCGCCCCGCGCGCGACATAGGTCGCCAGCCCGCCACTGGGGTCGAGCAGCACGGTGCGCTTTCCCAGCATCGTCAGGATATAGCGCAGCAGGTCCACGACCGGCGCGGATCGCATCTGCCCCAGCAGGTAGACGGTATCGGCTGACTGCATCAGGTCGACCGCGCGCGCCAGATCGGCGGGCGCTATGTCGTCGAGCAGCGAGCGCAGCGAGGTGATGTCGCGCAGGACCAGTTCATGCAGGAAGCTGAATTCAGGCTGGTCGGAACGGTTGTCGAGCTCGGCCTCCAGCGCCTTGATCCGCGCCTCGAATCCCGGCGCGGCGCTGGACAGGCGCTTCTGAAATACGCCCTGAAGTTCCTTGAAGCCCTGATAGTCAAGCGCCTGGGCGAAGCGAACGAAGCTGGACGGGTGGATGCCGCACCGTTCGCCGATGGCATTGACGGACAGAACCGCCACGTCGTTCGGGTTCTGGGTCAGGTAGAGGGCAATCTTCTGGTAGGTCTTGCTCAGCCCTTCGTAACGGTCATGGATCAGCCGGATCAGAGCCTCATAGTCAGTCGGGGGCATGGGCATATCCGGCTCCGGGGCGACAAGTCGTGCAGTTGGCCGTGTTTGGCAATTTTCATTGTTAGCACGGAGTTTGCGGATTGCCTACGATTTAGCGTTGGGACCGGGCCGCGGGGACGGTCTTGCGCCCGACTGACCTTGCCGACATGATCGCACCAAGGGGGAATTGTCATGCCCGGACGCGCCGCTTTCCTGTCCCATCTGACCGACACGCTGGATGCCATCGAGTCTGATGGTCTGATGAAGCGCGAGCGGCAGATTGCCTCGCCCCAGGGGGTGCATGTGCATGTCGGCGGGCGCGACTATCTGAACCTCTGCGCCAACAACTACCTTGGGCTGGCGGACCATCCCGCGCTGATCGCGGCGGCCAAGGCGGCGATGGACGACCACGGCTTCGGCATGGCCTCGGTCCGATTCATCTGCGGCACGCAGGATCTGCACCGGCGGCTGGAGGAGCGGCTGGCGCGGTTCCTTGGCACGGATGACTCGATCCTGTTCGCCGCCTGTTTCGATGCCAACGGCGGACTGTTCGAGCCGCTGCTGGGGCCGGAGGATGCGGTGATCTCGGACGCGCTGAATCACGCCTCGATCATCGACGGCATCCGGCTTTGCAAGGCGCGGCGGTATCGCTATGCCAATTCCGACATGGCCGACCTGCGGCGGCAGGTTGAACAGGCGCGTGCAGATGGCGCGCGGCATGTGATGATCGCCACCGATGGCGTGTTCTCGATGGACGGCTATCTGGCGAAGCTGCCCGAGATTAAGGCGCTGGCCGAGGAGTTCGACGCGCTGGTCATGGTGGACGATTGCCACGCCACCGGCTTCATGGGGCCAAAGGGAGCGGGGACGCCGGCACATTTCGGGGTGAAGGTGGACATCCTGACCGGTACGCTGGGCAAGGCGCTGGGCGGCGCGCTGGGTGGATACATCGCCGGGCCGCAGCCGGTGATCGACCTGCTGCGCCAGCGGGCGCGGCCCTATCTGTTCTCGAACGCGCTGCCACCCGCCGTTGTGGGGGCGTCGCTGGCCGCGCTCGATCTGGTCGAGCAGGCGGACGACCTGCGCGCGCAACTGTTTGACAACACGGCCTACTGGCGCGCGGGGCTGACGGACGCGGGCTTCACCCTGCTGCCGGGCGAGCATCCCATCGTGCCGGTTATGCTGGGTGAGGCGCGGCTGGCGCAGGACATGGCGCGGGAACTGGACGCGCGCGGGGTCTATGTCGCGGGGTTCTTCTTCCCGGTGGTGCCGAAAGGTCAGGCGCGGATCCGCACGCAGATGAATGCGCGACTGACGCGCGACGATCTGGATTTCGCGCTGGATGCGTTCCGCGATGCGGGGCGGGCAGTGGGGGCAATCGCATGAAGGCACTGGTCAAGGCGAAGCCGGAGCCGGGCCTGTGGCTGGAGTCGCGCGACGTGCCCCAGATCGGCCCCGACGACGTACTGATCCGCGTGCGCAAGACCGGCATCTGCGGCACCGACATCCACATCTGGAACTGGGACGACTGGGCGCAGCGCACCGTGCCCGTGCCGCTGGTCACCGGCCACGAGTTTGCGGGCGAGATCGTAGAGGTGGGCCGCAATGTCGACGACCTCAAGATCGGCCAGCGATGCTCGGGCGAGGGGCACCTGATCGGCAAGCACAGCCGGCAAAGCCGGGCAGGCAAGTTCCATCTGGACCCAGAAACCCGCGGCATCGGCGTGAACGAACCCGGCGCCTTTGCCGATTACCTGCGCCTGCCCGCGTTCAATGTCGTGCCGCTGCCCGACGCCATCGACGACGAGATCGGCGCGATCCTCGACCCGCTGGGCAATGCCGTGCACACCGCGCTGTCGTTCGATCTGGTAGGAGAGGACGTGCTGATCACCGGCGCCGGCCCCATCGGGATCATGGCCGGCGCGGTCGCCCGCCATGTCGGCGCGCGGCATGTGGTGATCACCGACGTCAACCCGGCCCGGCTGGAGCTTGCGGGTCGGGTGGCCGATGTGGTGCCGGTGAACGTGGCCGAGGAAGACCTGAAATCGGTCATCTCGCGGCTGAAGATGGCGCAGGGATTTGATGTCGGGCTTGAAATGTCGGGCAATCAGGCCGCGCTCGACCAGATGGTCGAGGCGCTGGTGATGGGCGGGCGCATCGCGCTGCTGGGCATCCCGCCGGGCAAGTCGCCGGTTGACTGGTCGCGCATCGTGTTCAAGGCGATCACGATCAAGGGCGTCTATGGCCGCGAGATATTCGAGACCTGGTACAAGATGATCGCCATGCTGGAAAACGGCCTGGACGTTCGCGCCGTCATCACCCACCGCTTCCCCGTGGACCGCTTCGCCGAGGCATTCGAGATCATGCGCTCGGGCCAGAGCGGCAAGATCATGTTGGACTGGGACTGATCAGCCGATCCGGTAGAACGCGGCCGCCGTGCCGCCGAAGATGCGGGCGCGGTCGGCGGCGGGCAGATGCGCCGTCAGCGCCTCGGCCGTGCGCCGCCAGCCGACATATTCCTCGCGCAGCCGGCAGACCGGCCAGTCCGATCCCCACATCACCCGCTCGGGTCCGAAGACCGACAGGACATGGTCGGCATAGGGCTTCAGTGCCTCGGCCGACCAGTCGTCATCCGACTCGGTCACGAGGGCGGAGAACTTGCAATACGCGCCCGTCTCTGCCGCGATCCGGGCGATACCTTCGGCCCAATGGTTGTAAGCGTCGGGGTCGCGGATCTGCGGTTTCATGCAGTGATCGACCACCACGCGCAGGCCAGGGTGGCGTTTCAGGATCGTCAGGAAGTTCGCCAGATGCCGGGGAAACCCAAGCGCATCGAAGGTCAGATCCAGCTCGACAAGCGCGGCAAAGGCCCACTGAATGTCATCGCGCAGCAGCCAGTCATCATCTGGGATATCCTGCACCATCGGCCGCACGCCGCGGAACTTCGGGTGCCGGGCAAGGCGGCGCAGGGTGTCGATCTGGTCCGGGCGCTCGAAGTCCACCCAGCCCACCACGGCGGCGACGTGATCGGTCGCATCCGCGATGCCCAGCATGTATTCGGTTTCCTCGACCGTGGGCGCGGCCTGCACCAGCACCGTTTTCTCAATGCCGTGCGCGGCAAGTTGGGGCGCCAGATCGGCAGGCCCATAGGGCCGCGACAGCACAGGGTCGTCGGCTGGCATCCAGCCGTAATCGCCGCGCGCGGGGTTCCAGTAGTGCTGATGGGCGTCAATCTGCATCTGCTCTGCCTCAACCCGGATCGTACTGCCGGGTCGCTTCGGGGTCGTCGGTGGCAAAGGGCAGGGCGGCCAGTTCCTCCCACAGGGCGGGCGGGATCGGCATCCGCGCCCAATCGATCGTCTGGGCCACCCGTTCGGGTTTCGTTACGCCGCAGATCGTCGAAGTGATGCGTGGATCGCGGAGCGAGAATTGCAGCGCCGCCGCCCCCGTTGGTACGCCATGGCGGGCGCAGATCTCCTCAACCCGCGCGACCGGGGCAAGCATCTCGTCCGTCGCCTCCTGATAGACATAGCGGCCATAGACCGTGCCCTTGGCCAGCGCGCCGCCGGCATAGGGCGCAGCGTTCAGCACGGATACGCCGCGCGACCGCGCAAGTTCGATCATCGGCTCGGCATTTCGGTTCACGATCGTGAAGCGATTGTGGGTGATCAGCGCGTCGAAATCCCAATCGCGCAGGATCGGCATCATCACATCCACCCGGCCGGCCGCCAGCCCGACCGCCTGCGCAAGCCCCTCTTCCTTCATCTTCATCAGCGCATCCAGCGCGCCGCCCTTGCGGGTGATCGGGTCCAGATCGCTGGCATGTTCGGGGTCGTGCAGATGCAGGATTTGCACCCTGTCAATTCCCAGCCGGGTCAGGCTTTCCTCCAGCGACCTGCGGGCACGGTCGGCGTCGAACAGGCCCGTCTCCATGTTGCGGTCCAGCTTTGTGGACAGGATGCGCCCCGCAGGCCAGCCGCCCATCTCGCGCACCACATGGCCGATGCGCTCTTCACTGCGCCCCATGCCGTAGTTGTTGGACGTATCCAGAAACCCGTCGTCGCGGGCCAGAATCGCGCGAACGGTGGCATGGGCGGTTTCCTCTGCCACCTCGTACCCATAGGTCGCCGGCATATCCCCAAGGCCAGAGGTGCCGAAGCAGATCGCCGGCACCCGTAGTCCTGTCTCGCCAATCTCTTCGATCCGTGCGGCCATGGTTCCTCCCCCAAAGGTAACCGCTGTGACACTCGGGGCCGGGCGCCCTGAATGTCAATCGCGGGCGCGATCCGCCATCGCGCGAACCGCTGCTGAAACCGCAGATTGCAATGATCGTTGTGTGATATCAAGTCCGGCAATTTTGCTTGATCGGTGCCGCCACCTGTGGCAGCCTTCGGTCGAGATCGCCGGCATCGGGCAGAGATCCGGGCGGCGACCAGGGA
Organism: Paracoccaceae bacterium; assembly: GCA_050485905.1. Taxonomy (GTDB): domain Bacteria; phylum Pseudomonadota; class Alphaproteobacteria; order Rhodobacterales; family Rhodobacteraceae; genus JAWLCA01. The sequence continues at coordinate 60,280 of JBJHCH010000002.1, forward strand.
GGGGTCGGCGATGCCGGTGCTGGAACTGAACGGCGTTTCCAAGAGCTTTGGCGCGATCCGCGCGCTGTCCGGCGTTGACCTGACGCTTGAGCAGGGTGAAGCGATCGGGCTGATGGGCGACAACGGCGCCGGCAAGTCCACCCTGATGAAGATCATCGCCGGAAACTTCAGCCCGACCGAGGGCACCATTCGCATCGATGGCGAGGAAGTGCATTTTTCCAAGCCGCTGGAGGCGCGGCAGAAGGGTATCGAGATCGTCTATCAGGATCTCGCACTTTGCGACAACCTGACGGCTGCGGGGAACGTCTTTCTGGGCCGTGAGCTGAAAAAGAAGATCGGGCCGTTCAAATGGCTCGACCATGCCGGGATGAACCGCCGCGCGGCTGCCCTGTTCGCCGAGTTGAAGTCTGAAACGCGCCCCCGCGATCTGGTGCGCCAGATGTCTGGTGGGCAGCGACAGGCGGTGGCGATCGCGCGCACCCGACTGTCCGATCCGAAGATCGTGCTGATGGATGAACCCACCGCCGCCATCTCGGTCCGCCAGGTGAAGGAGGTGCTGGGTCTGATCCAGCGGCTGAAGGATTCGGGCCATGCCGTGATTCTGGTATCCCATCGGATGCCGGACGTGTTCGACGTCTGCGACCGCGTCGCGGTCCTGCGCCGGGGCACCAAGGTTGCCGACAAGCGCATCGTCGCATCGAGCCCCGAGGAAGTGACCGGCCTGATCACGGGAGCGATAGCCGCCGCATGACCAGCACAAGCACCAACCAGACCACCGATCACGCCGCAATCGACGACTCGATTGCCGGCAGACGAGAGATGACATGGTGGCAATCCGTCACCCGCAGCCAGCCATTCTGGGTTCTGATTGCGATTCTGGTGATGGGCGCGGTGATGAGCCAAGTGTCCGGCGTCTTCCTGTCCGAACGCAACATGTTCAACGTGGCGCGCAACTTCGCCTTCTTCGGGATCATGGCGCTGGGTATGACGGCGGTGATCTGCACGGCGGGGATCGACCTGTCGGTCGGTTCGCTCATGGGGCTGGCGGGTATCGTGACAGGGTTGGTCATGCAGGCGGGCTACAGCATCGGTCTGGGCTTTCTTGCCTGCATGGGCGTGGCAGCACTGGTCGGCCTGGTGAACGGGGTGCTGATCGCCTATCTGCGCATAGCACCCTTTGTGGTGACGCTGGGGATGCTGGCCATTGCGCGGTCGCTCGCGATGGTGATCTCCGACAACAAGATGATCTACAACTTCGGCCCCGATCAGGCGCTTTACCTGTGGATCGGCGGCTCCAGCACATTCGGCGTGCCGCATCCGCTTTGGGTGCTGGCAATCATGACGGTGTGCTTCTGGTTTGCCTTCAACCACACCACTTGGGGTCGGTGGGTATTTGCCGTCGGCGGCAATATTCATGCCGCACGCCTGTCCGGCATCCCGGTGGAGCGTGTGCTGGTATCGGTCTACATCACCTGCTCGTGCTGCGCGGGTCTTGCGGCGTTCCTCATGGTGGGCTGGTTCGGGTCGGTCACCAACGCGCTGGGCCAGACCTATGAGTTGAACGTGATCGCCGCCACGGTGATCGGGGGCGCCAACCTGATGGGCGGCGTGGCCTTCGCCTTTGGCGCACCCATCGGCGCCGCGCTGATGGAACTGATCCGCAACTCGCTGCTGCTCGCCGGAATCGGCGCGCTGTGGCAGCAGTTCTTCGTCGGCCTGTTTCTGATCTGCGCCGTGTTGCTGGAGCAGATTCGCAACCGCGACCGCTCGTGATCCGGGCGGAGCATCAAGGTAACCAAGAGGGGGAGGAGACCCGAAGATGAAGAAACTGATGTGTGCGACCATTCTGGCCGCCATGACCGTGCCGGGGGTGGCGGCGGCCGACCAGCTTCGGCTGGCGCTCGTGCCCAAGGCGATGAACAACCCGTTCTTCGATCAGGCCCGCGATGGCTGCTATCGTGCCCAGGAAGAAGATTCGAGCATCGAATGCGTCTACATCGGTCCGGGTGAACATACCGAGCTTGAGCAGATCCAGATCGTGCAGGATCTGATCACGCAGGGCGTGGACGGGATCGCCGTGTCGCCGTCGAACGCGCCCGCCATGGCCCGCGCGCTGCAGGCCGCCGTCGATGCCGGTATCCCGGTGATGACATGGGACGCCGACCTGCTGGATGAGGACAAGCATATCCGCGCCACCTTTGTCGGTACCCGCAACTACGACATCGGCGTCAACCTTGCCCGCATCGCGATGGACCGGCACCCCGACGGCGGCACCGTCTGCCTGCAGACCGGCGGCGCGGCGGCGGCCAACCACAACGAGCGCCTTCAGGGCATCCGCGACACGCTGGGCGGGCGCTCTGACACCACGCCGCCGGGCGATCCGCTGGCGGGCGATGGCGGCTGGACCGAGATCTCGGGCTGCCCGCTGATCACCGATGACGACGGCAACCGCGCCGTGCAGGGGATGACCGACATCCTTGCCGCCAACCCCGACCTCACCGCCTTCATCTCCACCGGGGCCTTCACCCAATGGTTCGACAACGCCTATCGCCAGGCTGCCGAGCCCTACAAGGATCGGATGGACGCGGGCGAACTGTCGATTATCGTCGCCGACACGCTGCCGATGCAGATGGAGCAGCTTGCCGACGGCCTGTCCAACGGCCAGGTCGGCCAGCGCCCGTTCGAGATGGGCTACCGCGCGATGTTCGTCCTGAAGGACCTGATCGAGGGCAATTCGGTCGAGGATCCGATGTATACCGGACTGGACGTCTGCACGACCGAGAACGCGGCGACCTGCCTGGAGATGTGAGCCGGGTAAATTGAAGGGCGGGGGCCGGGCATTCGCCCGGCCCTTTGCATTTCTGTGCCTCGCGGCAGGTCGCAATCGCGTATTTCGCAGCATGAGTGTGACGCTAGCGCATGCATCCGTGATGCAATATCATGCAGGCTGTGACGCTAGCGGCGAAGATTCCTTCGCAAAGGTGGTGATTGGCCGCAATGTTTTCGAATATTCTTTCACAGGGCCGTCACATTTGGGAAGCCTTGCCGGCCCTTTCGCCCGATCATTGACCACCGTCCGGCAAAGGGCGGGACACAGAGGAGACAGTGATGCCAAACAGATATGTCGTGGCCTATGACGACAGTCAGGCCGCGCGTCGCGCCGTTGATTTTGCGGTGGAACGCGCGAAACAGGACGGGGCGACGCTGGTCGTCGCCCATGTGCTGGAATGGTCGCCCTACAGCTTCCTGACAAAGGAGGAACTGGAGGAGCGCCACAAGCGGCGGGAAGAGGAACTGGCGCGCGCCCATGCGGCCATCGTCGACCCGCTGCTGAAGGAACTCGCAGCCGCCGGCATCGCCGCGGATTCCGAGATCCGCTACGGCCATGTGGTCGAAACCATCGTTGCCCTGGCTGAAGAAACCAAGGCCGCGCAGATCTTCATCGGCCGCACTGGCCAGACAGGCATGGTCAGCCGACTGTTCGGGTCGGTCGCGGGCTCACTGGCGCAGGTCGCGCCGGTCCCCTGCACGATCGTCCCGTAATGCATCACAGAAGGAAACGGCAATGAGATTTCAAGCTCTGCGGCCCTTGGCCGTCGCGGCTGCGCTGGCCGCCATTTCCGCCGTCCCGGCCGGGGCGCAATCGCTGGCCGACCGGGTTGATGGCATCTTCGCCTCGTCCACCGGCTGGTTCGTGAACCTGATCTTCGCCAACCTGCCGGGTACGCAGATCCCCTGGATCGTCGGCTGGCTGGTCGTCGGTGCCTTTGTCTTTACGATCTATTTCGGCTTTATCCAGTTTCGCGCCTTTGGCCATGCCATCGCACTGGTCCGCGGCGTCTATTCAAATCCAAAGGACGCGGGCGAGGTCAGTCATTTCCAGGCGCTGGCCACGGCGCTTTCCGGCACTGTCGGCCTCGGCAACATCGCGGGCGTCGCGGTCGCCGTCAGTATCGGCGGCGCGGGGGCGACGTTCTGGATGATCCTTGCCGGCCTTTTGGGCATGGCGGCAAAGTTCACCGAATGTACCCTCGGCGTGAAGTACCGAAACGAATACCCCGACGGCACGGTGTCGGGCGGGCCGATGTACTATCTGAAAAAGGGCTTTGCCGAGCGTGGCCTGCCGCTGGGCGGCTTCATGGCGATCATGTTCTCGATCTTCTGCGTGCTGGGCGCGTTGGGGGGCGGCAACATGTTCCAGGCCAACCAGGCAGCCAGCCAGGTGCAAAGCGTCATGGGGATCCCGACGTGGATCACCGGGCTGGTGCTTTCGGTCATCGTCTTCATCGTCATCGTGGGCGGCATCAAGTCGATCGCGCGCGTGACCGAGAAGGTCGTTCCCTTCATGGGTATCGGCTACGTGCTGGTGGCGCTGGTCATCATCATCACGAACTCGGACATGATCCTGTGGGCCTTTGGCGAAATCTTCCGTGGCGCCTTTACCGACAGCGGGATCGTTGGCGGCATCGTCGGGGCGATCATCCAGGGCTTCCGCCGGGCCGCCTTCTCGAACGAGGCCGGCATCGGATCTGCCGCCATCGCCCATTCGGCGGTGCGCACGAAAGAACCGATCACCGAAGGCTTCGTGTCGCTGCTGGAGCCCTTCATTGACACCGTGATCGTCTGCACCATGACCGCGCTGGTCATCATCATCACCGGCCAGCTTCTGCAGGATCCCGATACCGGGCTCTACATCCTGAACGAGGCCGGGCGCATCGCCACCGCGTCGGGCGCAACCGGCGGCGTGCCGATCACCTCGGGCGCCTTCGGCTCGGTCTTCTCCTGGGCGCCCTATGCGCTGTCGGTTGCGGTGTTCCTGTTTGCCTTTTCGACCATGATCACCTGGTCCTACTACGGCATGAAATCATGGACCTACATGTTCGGCGAGGGCAGGAACAAGGAGATGGTCTTCAAGGTGATGTTCTGCGTCTTTGTCTTCATCGGCGCGGTTTCCAGCCTTGATGCCGTCATCGACTTCTCGGATGCGGCGCTCTTCTCCATGGCGATCTTCAACATCATCGGTCTCTACTTCCTGATGCCGATCGTGAAGCGAGAGCTGGAAAGCTACCTTGCGCGGCTGAAGTCGGGCGAGATCAAACGCTACCACTAGGTCATCCGTCAGTCATCACCACAAGGGGGGCGATTTCGCCCCCCTGATTCGTCGAATCTGGCCGGTCGGCTTGTTAATGTTTCTCGCAAATGATTGCATTTGTTTCAAACCGGACAGCCAGAGCGCGAGCAGGGTGCCGGTTGCCGCTGCGGAACTTCGTCTGCCGGTTGCAAAATCACTTCGGGGCAAGATTGTACGAACCGTTACACCGCGCCGCATGCTACAGAGGCGCCGTTACAAGGTGCATGCCTTGCGCCGCGAGCCGCCGATGACCGGCAGACCGCGCGCAGACAGTTCCGAGTTTCTCCGTAGTTGGTTTGACCCCGGCCTCCGTGCCGGGGTCTTTTACTTCGGCGGCGCTTTGTGCGCACCAACGTATGCACGCGATATGCACGCTGGATGCACGTGAATCATACGCCCGATATCGCGCCCCGCAGCCGGCGCGGTGTGACCGGGCCGGTGCTGGAGCGCGGTGCGAGCCTCAGTCCATCGCCTTGAAGTTGAAAGCCGATCCCTCCTTGATCCCGGACGGCCAGCGCGCGGTCACGGTCTTGGTCCGGGTGTAGAAGCGGAACGCATCCGGCCCATGCTGGTTCAGATCGCCAAACCCCGATTTCTTCCAGCCGCCAAAGGTGTGATAGGCCAGCGGCACCGGGATCGGCACGTTGATCCCCACCATTCCGATGTTGATTCTATTGGCAAAATCCCGTGCCGTATCGCCATCGCGGGTAAAGATCGCGGTGCCGTTGCCGTATTCGTGGTCCATCGCATAGCCGATGGCCTCCTCATAGGACTTGGCGCGCACGGTGGACAGCACGGGGCCGAAGATCTCGGTCCGGTAGATGTCCATGTCGGTCGTTACATGGTCGAACAGATGCGCGCCGACGAAGAAGCCATCCTCGTAGCCCTGCAGTTTGAAGTCGCGCCCGTCGACGACCAGCTTTGCCCCCTGATCGACACCCGACTGCACCAGCCGCAGGATGTTCTCCTTCGCCGCCCTTGTTACCACCGGGCCGAAATCCACATCGTCTCCAGCAGTGTAGGGGCCGACCTTCAACTTCTCGATCCGCGGCACCAGCCTTTCGATCAGCCGATCCGCCGTCTCGTCCCCCACCGGCACGGCGACCGATATCGCCATGCAGCGCTCGCCCGCAGCGCCGTAGCCTGCCCCCACCAGCGCATCCGCCGCCTGATCCATGTCGGCATCGGGCATGATGATCATGTGGTTCTTGGCGCCGCCGAAACACTGCACCCGCTTGCCGTTCGCGCAGCCGCGGGAATAGATGTATTCCGCAATCGGGGTGGACCCGACGAAACCGATGGCCTGCACGGTCGGATTGTCCAGAATCGCATCCACCGCCTGCTTGTCGCCGTTCACCACCTGCAGCACGCCGTCCGGCAGCCCGGCCTCCTGGCACAGTTCCGCCAGCATCAGCGGCACAGACGGATCGCGCTCGCTGGGTTTCAGGATGAAGGCGTTGCCGCAGGCCAGCGCCGGACCCATCTTCCACAGCGGAATCATGGCGGGAAAGTTGAACGGCGTGATGCCCGCCGCCACGCCCAGCGGCTGGCGCATGGAATACATGTCGATCCCCGGCCCGGCGCTGTCGGTGAACTCTCCCTTCAGCAGCTGCGGCGCGCCGATGCAGTATTCGATCACCTCCAGCCCGCGCTGGATATCGCCCTTGGCGTCGGGAAAGGTCTTGCCGTGCTCGCTCGACAGTTTCTCGGCCAGCTTGTCCATGTCGCGGTTGATCAGCCCCACCAGCGCCATCATCACCCGCGCGCGTTTCTGCGGATTGGTCGCGCCCCAGGCGACCTGCGCCTTTGCGGCATCGGCCACGGCGGCATCCAGTTCCTGCTGGCTGGCCAGCGGCACCCTGGCCTGCACCTCGCCCGTGGCGGGGTTGTAGACATCGGCAAACCGGCCCGACGTGCCCTTGACGTGCTGGCCGTTGATCCAGTGCGAAAGTTCCTGCATCGCTTCCTCCATGAGCTTTTCCGACCATACCCCTGCAATCTTGGGCGGCAATGGGCAATGCCTCAAAAGCATCTCGCGGACGTTCGGGGTGGCAAAGCGGGGGTATCCGCGTGCCCGGAAAGTCTGACTTGACAGACCGGCGTGCGGCGGTGGACCCTTCGGCAGACGGGTTGGAGGAGGAAAGTCCATGCTGGTCAGCCAGATACTGAAACTCAAGGGCAACGAGACCATTGCGACGGTCAGGCCCGATGCTTCGGTGGCCGAGGCGGCCAAGATGCTCTCCGACCTGCGCATCGGCTGCCTGGTGGTCTCCACCGACGGGCAGACCGTCGCCGGCATCCTGTCGGAACGCGACATCGTGCGCGAACTGGGCCGGCGCGGCGCCGGCTGCATGTCGGACAAGGTGCAGGTGATGATGACCGCATCTGTCACCGGCTGCGCGCCGGACGAGCGCGCGGACGAGGTTCTGGCCAAGATGACCGAGGGCCGCTTCCGTCACATGCCGGTGCTGGAGGATGGCAAGATGGTCGGCCTGATCTCCATCGGCGACGTGGTGAAGGCGCGGCTGATGGAGCTGAGCATGGAGAAAGAGGCGCTGGAAGGCATGATCATGGGCTACTGAAGCCCGAAGCTGGAATAGGGCAGATAGCGCACCGCGTCGCCCGGCCGCACATGCACGGCGCCGTCCGGCAGTTCGACCAGCCCCGTCGCCCATGACAACCCGCTGATCCGGCCGGACCCCTCTGACCGGAAAACCTCGGCCCGGCCCTCCGCATCCAGGCGCGCGCGCAGATATTCCCGCCGCCCCGGCTTCTTCCGCTTCTCGAAACCGGCAGGCACAGTGAACCCCTGCGGCGTGGTCCATCCCGCACCGGCCAGCGCCATGGAGGCGGGCCGCGCAAAGATCAGCGTGCAGACCAGCGCCGCGACCGGGTTGCCGGGCAGGCCAAAGACCGGCACGCCCTGCCACAACCCCAGCGCCAGCGGCCGCCCCGGTTTCACCGCGATGCGCCAGCTTTCCATCGCCCCCGCCTCGCGCAGCAGGGCCGAAACGTGATCCTCGTCCCCCGCCGAGGCGCCGCCCGAGGTCAGGATGACGTCGGCCTGCGCCGCGCCTGCATCGAGCCGGTCGCGCAGCGCCGCGCGGTCATCGTCCACATGGCCCAGGTCCACCGCCTGAAACCCCCAGCCGCGCGCCAGCGCCAGCAGCATCGGGCGATTGGCGTCGAATATGCGGTGATCGGGCAGGGCGGCTTCCGTCACCTCTGCCTCGATCTCGTCGCCCGTGGACAGCACACCGACCCGCAGCCGCGCGAACACCCGGACCGAGGCGACACCCAGCGCCGACAGCAGCGCCAGATCCGGCGGGCGCAGAACCTGACCCGCCAGCAGCGCCGTTTCCCCCGCCGCCACATCCTCGCCCGCGCGGCGGGTGTTCGCGCCGCGCTTTACGGGGCCGTGAAAGGCGATGCGGGCGCCATCGGTCGTCGTGTCCTCCTCCAGCACCACGGTATCCACGCCGTCAGGCAGGATCGCGCCGGTCAGGATGCGCAGCGCGGACCCGTGGGGCGCCGCGCTCGTGTACGGCGCGCCAGCCGCCGCACGCCCCGCCAGCAACGGCAGTTCCTGCGGCCCGTCGCCCGTGGCGGCATGGGCAAAGCCGTAGCCGTCAACGGCCGCATTCGCCGCCGGAGGGTTGGACCGCCGCGCCACTGCCGCCTCGGCCAGCACACGCCCGGCGGCCTGCGCGACCGGCACCACCTCGTCTCCCACCACCGGCGTCAGTCGCGCACGCAGCAGCGCCAGCGCGTCGTCCACCGGCGTCCAGTCCACGCCGGGCGGCAGGGCGAAGCAGTCGTTCGACAGCCTTGGCGGGGTCAGGCGGGGCAGGGCGGCCGCCCTGAGGGAAGCCTCATGCCCGGCTCCCAGAATCCAGCCCTCTTCCGCCAGAACCTCTGCCGGTGCGTCGGGTGCCAGCATCGCGGTCAAATCTACCGCAGCCAGCGCCCGCGCCAGCAGACGCACCTGCGCCTGATCCTTTATGCCCGCCTCGCGCGCCACCAGATCCGCCAGCAGCGACGGATAGACCTCGGCCAGAATTACCGGCGCGTCCGGCTTCTCAAAGGGCCAGACAGCCATGTCACCCCGGAACTCTTCCCGCAGCTTCGCCATCGCCGCGATTCCCAGCAGCGCCTGCGACCCGACCGATCCCGTGGTGTAAAGCTTCCAGCCCGGCTGCGCGCGCGTAACCCGCTGTTCGACCAGCCGCCGCTCGGGCAGGCCATGGCCCGCGCGCGCGGTACCCTTCGCTGGCAGGTCGGGCAGATCCAGCGTCGTCGGCCGCCCCCAGAACGGGCCGGCCCCGGGGAACATCGCGTTGATCCTTGCAGCAAGCTCGAAGCGGTTGTTCGCATTGTCCGCCGCGTCCTCAACCCGCGCCGCCAGCCAGTCCCACAGCGCCAGCGCCCGCGCCTCACCCGTCAGCACCTTGGCGAACCCCGCCGGATAGCCGTGCGGAAAGTCCGTCCCGATCAGCAAACGCTCGTCCGCCGCCAGCGCCGCGCGACAGAGTTCGCGCAGCGCTTCCAGCGCCTCGGCCCGCGTGCGGTGATAGGTCTCACCCACCGATCCTTCGGGCGTCGCCACCCCGATCCAGATCGCATCGGCGGATGGCCGGGCGGGCGAGGGGGTCGATGCCGCCGACCAGTCCACCACCGCCACCCGGTCGAACCTCACAGCCCCACCTCGCGCAGGATGAACCCGGCCACGCCCAGCGTATCGTTCAGATCGAACACCGGCACCGACAGCCCGCCGATCGGCACGTCGCTCGCCACCGCACGGATCGTCGGGTCGCTGCGCGCCAGCAGCGGCCGCCCGGCTTCGGCCCGGTGCGCCTCGATCTTCGGGTGGCTGTCGCGCTTGTAGCCCTCGACCAGCACCAGATCGACCGGCGACAGATGCCCCAGCAACTCGCGGAACCCCGGCTCCGGCGCGCCGCGCAGCTCGTGCAGGATCGCCCAGCGGTTGGGCGAGGCCAGCAGCACCTCGGTCGCCCCGGCCTCGCGGTGGCGATAGCTGTCGCGCCCCGGCTGGTCCAGATCGACCTTGTGGTGGGCGTGCTTCAGGGTCGAGACGCTGAACCCCCGCCCGGTGATCTCGGCCACCAGCCGCTCCATCAGCCCGGTCTTGCCGGTGTTCTTCCAGCCGACGACGCCATAGACCCTCATGCCGCGCCTGCCAGCGCCTCGGCCCGGGCGATATCCTCGGGCGTGTTGACGTTGAAGAACGGGTCGAAGGGCGCAGACGGGAATTCCACCGTCGCCGCCCCGTGCCCGTCGGTCCAGAGCACGATCTTGCGCAGCCCCCCGGTCAGCGCCGCCCGCAGATCCTCGCGCAGCCGCACAGGCCACAGGCCGAATGTCGGGTGCCGCTGCAGCCGCCCGTCCGCATCGGCCGAGGCCGCCAGCGCCAGTTCCCCCGCCGCCGCCAGCCGCGCGGCCAGATCGCGGGGAAAAAACGGCGTATCCGCCGCCGCGGTCACGATGGCCCCGGCCCCCCGTTCCGCCGCCCAGTCCAGCCCCGCCAGCACCCCGGCCAAAGGCCCCGGATGATCGGGCAGGCTGTCGGGCAGGACCGGCAGCCCGAATTCCGCAAACCGCGCCGGGTCGCCATTGGCGTTGATCGCCATATCCGCCACCTGCGGCGCCAACCGGCCGATCACATGGTCGATCAGCCGCCGCCCCGCCACCACCCGAAACCCCTTGTCGCCGCCGCCCATCCGCGTCGCCCGCCCGCCGGCCAGGATCATGCCCAGCACCTCAGTCATCGCCGGCCCCCTTGCGGCGGTGCTTGCGGTCCTCTTCCTCCACCGCGCCCAGATCGGCGTCCCAGACCAACCGGTCCGCCCCCGAAAGGCAGACGAACCGCTTGCCCCGCATCCGGCCGATCAGCGTCAGCCCGACCTGCTGCGCGATCTCCACCCCCCAGGCGGTAAAGCCCGACCGGCTGGCCAGCGCCGGAATGCCCATCATCGCGGTCTTTATCACCATTTCCGACGTCAGCCGCCCGGTGGTGTAAAGGATCTTGTCCTCCGCCCCCACCCGCTCGCTCAGCATCCAGCCCGCGATCTTGTCCACCGCGTTGTGGCGGCCCACATCCTCCATATAGACCAGCGGGCGATCGGCCTGACACAGCACCGTGCCGTGGATCGCCCCCGCCTCCAGATACAGGCTCGGCGTGGTGTTGATCTGCCGCGCCAGCGCGTAGAGCCACGAGGTGTGGACCGGCGTCGCCGGCAGCACCAGCCCCTCCAGCCCCTCCATCATGTCGCCAAAGACGGTGCCGACCGCGCAGCCGCTGGTGCGGGTCTTCTTCTTCACCTTCTCCTCGTAGGTGGTGCGACTGGCGGTGCGGACGACAACGGTTTCCAGATCCTCGTCGTAATCCACACCCGTCACCTGCTCGCCCTCGCCCAGCATCCCCTGATTGCGCAGGAATCCCAGCGCCAGATACTCGGGGTAATCCCCGATCGTCATCGCCGTCACGATCTCCTGGCTGTTCAGGAATATCGTCAGCGGCCGTTCCTCAACCACCGAAATCTCGGTCTCCGCCCCGTCGTGGCCCAGTCCGCGGATGCGGCGGGTCAGGCGTGGGTCGGTGGGCCGGGGGCCGATCAGATAGTCGCTGGTCATTGGGGATCCGGGGCTTTCGCGGGGCCAGACAGTGCCGCAGGGCCGGGGGCTTGTCCAGCCCGCCACGATGCGCGAAGCTGCCCCGGTATCTGTTGGAGTTCCCGATGCGCGGCCTGTTCGTGACCTTGTTCATTGCACTCGCCGGCCCGGCCCAGGCGGTCGATCTGCGCGGTCACGGCGGGCCGGTGGGCGCGCTCGCGGCGAATGGCGCGCAGGTTCTTTCGGGCTCGTTCGACACCCGCGCGATTCTCTGGGATCGCGCCTCTGCCACGGCGGAACGGGTGCTCAGGGTGCATGACGGCGCGGTGACGGCGGTGGCCTTCCTGCCCGATGGCGGGCTGGCGACAGGCGGGCAGGACGGGCGCGTGGCGATCTGGGATGCGGCGGGGACGGAACCGACGCGGCTGACCCAGGCGCATGACGGGCAGGTGGCGGCGCTGGCCGTCTCGCTCGATGGCACCAGGTTGGCGTCGGCGGGCTGGGACGGCCGCGTGGTGCTGACGGCCCCCGATGGCGAGTCCGCGGGGGCATGGCAGGCGCATCAGGGCACGATCACCGGGATGGGTTGGCTGCCGGACGGGCGCATCGCCACCGTGGGCAACGACCTGCGCCTGCGGTTCTGGCGGGGCGAGACATTGGCCGGCAATGTCGATCTGCCAGCCCCGCCGAACGCGCTGGCGGTGCTGGGCGAACAGGTGGCCGTGGCGTTTGCCGATGGCGCGCTGCGGGCCTTTGGCGATGCCGCCGTTGAACAGGCGCTGGGGGCGCGGCCGCTCGTCTCCATCGCGGCGGGCGAGGGGCGGGTGGCCGTCGCCTCGGTCGATGGCCGCGTCTGGGTGCTGGGTGCAGCCGCCCTGTCGCTGGTCTACGAGATCGCGCCGCTGCAGGGGCCGGTCTGGGCAATGGCGCTGGCCGGGGGCGAGTTGCTGACCGCCGGCGGCGACGGGCTGGTCCGGCGCTGGGACGCCGCGACCGGCCAGGCGCTGGGAGAGGGCGGGGCCGACCGCCAGATCGGCTATGACGACGGCAGCCCCGGCGCGCAGGTCTGGCGGCGCTGCGCGGTCTGCCACACGCTCGACCCCGACGACGGCAACCGCGCGGGACCGACGCTGCACGGCATCTTCGGCCGGCAGATCGGCACCGCGCCCGGCTACGACTATTCCCGCGCGCTGACCGAGATGGATCTGGTCTGGACGCCCGAAACCGTGGCGGAGTTGTTCGAGCAAGGCCCCGACGCCTATACCCCCGGCAGCCGGATGCCCGAACAGCGTATCCCCGACCCCGATGAACGCGCCGCTCTGGTGGAGTTTCTGGAGCGCGCGACGAACTGATCCGCGCCGCGCGGCACCCTCCTGCAGTCGGTTGGCCATACCTTATCGGGTATATACCCGATAAGGTATATACCCTGCTCGGTATATACCTTTTTCGGTATGTATCAGACGCGCCCCGGCTCCGGTCGCCATCTGCAACCCACTGCTCTTTCTGGATTTCCCCAGACTGCGCCCTGACGCGGCGCATCAACGTATGCACGTGATATGCACGGCAGATGCACGTGAATCATACGTTGTGTGCACACGCTCCCTCAGCCCCGCGCAGCCTCCAGAATCCGGTCGATCATCACCTGATTGCCGCGCGAAAACTCCAGCGGGCAGGCGAAATCCTCGCCCTCGATAGCCCGGCCAAAGGCTTCGATCATCAGGCGGTACTGGTTGACTTCATGAAACCTTTCAATGACTTCCGA
>JBJHCH010000003.1:0-70299 GCA_050485905.1 Paracoccaceae bacterium
TGCCACAGATATCGCGCAATTTTGAACACATGACACAAGATGTGGCTCAGCGGCGCTTTCTCGCGCAATCGCCGATGCGTCCCAGACAATGCAAAGGATTTTACGGATCCCACCGTACGCAGGGCCGATTCCCGCGCAACAGCCAACAAAAACGCCGAATCACCAGGCGGTGATCCGGCGTTATCGGCCCTGTCCCATGAAATCCCGTGGCCGGCCCTGCACCAGCCGCCGGCGTCAGGCCATCCCGCCGCCGATCAACCGGCGGGCCAGCTGGCCATAGGCATCGGCCACCGGCCCCTCGCCCGCTGCGATCGGCGTGCCGGAATCGCCCGCAACCCGCACATCCAGGCTGAGCGGGATGGCACCAAGGAACGGCAGACCGAGGTCTCGCGCCTCGGCCTCGACCCCGCCATGACCGAATATATGCGCCTCATGCCCGCAGTTCGGACAGACATAGGTGGACATGTTCTCCACCAGTCCCAGCACCGGGGCCTTCAACTGCTGGAACATACTCAGCGCCTTTCGGGCATCCAGCAGGGCCACGTCCTGCGGGGTGGAGACGACGATGGCCCCGGTCAGCTGCGTCCGCTGGCACAGGGTCAGTTGCACGTCGCCCGTGCCCGGTGGCAGGTCGACGATCAGCACGTCCAACTCACCCCAGGCAACCTGCCCCAGCATCTGCTGCAGCGCGCCCATCAACATCGGGCCGCGCCAGATCACCGCCTCACGCTCGTTCGGCAGCATCAGGCCGATCGACATCAGCGTCACGCCATGCGCCGTCAGCGGAATGATCGTCTTGCCATCGGGCGAGGCCGGGCGCTGGTTCACGCCCATCATCCGCGGCTGGCTGGGACCGTATATATCGGCATCCAGAAGACCGACCCGCCGCCCCTGCCGCGCCAGCGCCACGGCGAGGTTCGACGACACGGTGGATTTCCCGACCCCGCCCTTGCCCGACGCGATGGCGATGATCCGGTCCACGCCGGAAACCGGCTGCGGGCCGGCCTGCTGCGTCGGGTGGCGGCCGATCTTCAGGCTGGGCGGATCGCCCGCGGGCTTTGGCGCCGGCCCATGTGCTGTCAGGACGACCGTCACCGAAGCGACACCGGGCAGCGCCTTCACGGCCGACTCGGCTGCCGCGCGAACCCGCTCCAACCCCCGCGCAGCCTCGGCCGAGGGGGCTTCGATGACGAATCGCACGGCGCCATCATCCCCGATGGCAAGCGCCCGGACCAGATCGGCTGTGACAAGATTGCCACCATCGGGCAGGTCCACCCGTGCCAGCACTTTCATCACATCGTCGCGCGTCACCGGCATCGATTCACCTTCCGCAAGTTTCGTGGGCAAAGGTGTTCCCTTTGTCGGCAGGGGGCAAGGGCGCTTTCCACGACTGCCTGCAAAACAGGCGTTAACCCTACGTCATGCATCAGAAATACCTCGTTTACCGCTATGCGTTTTCTGCATGGCAGCATTGATTGACGAGGCTATTGTGCACGTGCAGCATAGGGCTATGTTTGGGCTAACGGAGCGGCCAGGAAGAGCCGGACCAGACAACCGAAAGGCAATGATATGGCACAGGCACTGAACATCATCTCTGGCGCGCTGCCAAGCAGCGGTCGGCTTGCAGACGTGATCGCTTCCTGGCGCAAGGCGCAGGCGAAGCGCCGGATCTATCGCCGGACTGTGCGCGAGTTGAGCGCGCTGTCCACCCGCGAGCTGAACGATCTCGGCATCAGCCGGAGCATGATCACCCGCATCGCGGCAGAAGCCGCCTACGGAAAGTGAGTTTCGACGGAAGGCCCTCTCCTCCTCCCTGGGTCTTCTGACTTTGGCGGCGATGTCTCTCCTCCTCCCTGACATCGTCGCCCTTTTATCCCGGAGTTTCGCCCCCATATGGTGCGGCTCCACACAGATGCAAAAGCCCCCTCCTCCTCCCTGGGGCTGATGCTAACGGCGGCGGTGCCTCTCCTCCTCCCTGGCACCGTCGCCACCATATACCGGGCCGAAAGGCCCAAGCCATTGCAGAGGCCCCTCTCCTCCTCCCTGGGGTCGATGCATCCGGCGGCGGCGCCATCCTCCTCCCGGCGTCGCCGCCACAGAATCTGGGCAAGCGCCCGGCCGACATGCGCCGCCCGCTCCTCCTCCCAGGGTGTGCGCAGTCCAGCGGCGGCACCGGTCCTCCCCCGGTGTCGCCGTTTCCATTTCAGGATGGCTTCAGAACGGGATGTCGTCGGCGCCTTCGGCGGCGGTGACGAATCGCGCGACCAGCTTCTTCGGCCCCGCCTTCTCGAAATCGACGTCCAGCTTGTCGCCCTCGATCCCGGTCACGGTGCCGTAGCCGAACTTCTGGTGGAACACCCGGTCGCCCACCGTATGGGCCGACACGGCATCGAGGTCGATCACCACCGATCGTGCCTCGCGCGGTTGCGCCACCGGGCGCTGGCCCGCGCGATCCTGCAGCCGCCGCCAGCCGGGGGAGTTGTAGACATCCGCCCGCGCGGCCCGTGTTTCCAGGTTGGAGGATGCCGCCGCCCCGTAGCCGCCGCCGTAAAGCCCCGGCGGGGTCAGCACCTCTACATGATCGGCCGGCAATTCGTCGATGAAGCGGCTGGGAAGCTGGCTTTGCCACTGGCCATAGACGCGCCGGTTCGCGGCAAAGGAAATCGTGCAAAGCTCCTCGGCCCGCGTGATTCCCACATAGGCCAGCCGCCGCTCTTCCTCGACGCCCTTCAGCCCGGTCTCATCCATGCTGCGCTGGCTGGGGAACAGCCCGTCCTCCCACCCCGGCAGGAAGACGACCGGAAACTCCAGCCCCTTGGCGGCGTGCAGGGTCATGATGCTGACCTTGGCGCCCCCGTCGTCGCTCTCGTTGTCCATGATCAGCGCGACATGCTCCAGAAACCCCTGCAGGTTCTCGAAGCTTTCCAGCGCCTTGACCAGTTCCTTCAGGTTCTCCAGCCGCCCCGGCGCCTCGGGCGTCTTGTCGGCCTGCCACATGGCGGTATAGCCGCTCTCGTCCAGAATCGTCTCGGCCAGTTCGATATGGCTTTCGCGGCTGTCCAGCGCGCGGGCGTGCCAGCGGCCCAGCGCCTCGACCAGCCGTTTCACCTCTGCCGCGCCCTTGCCGCCCAGCGCGCCGGTCTGCACCGCCAGCCGCGCGCCTTCTATCAGGCTGACGCCATTCGCCCGCGCCACCCGCTGGATCGTCTGCTGCGCCTTGTCGCCCAGCCCCCGTTTCGGCGTGTTCACGATCCGCTCGAAGGCCAGATCGTCGGCCGGGCTGACCGCCAGCCGGAAATAGGACATCGCGTCACGCACCTCCATCCGCTCATAGAATCGCGGGCCGCCGATCACCCGATAGGGCAGGCCGATGGTCAGGAACCGATCCTCAAAGGCGCGCATCTGGTGGCTGGCGCGGACGAGGATGGCGATTTCGTCAAGTGAGTATCTCCCTTCCGCGTAGTCCGCCATGGCACCAAGCATGTTTGATGCTCTTGGGTCGTCTTTCAGAATCTCGCGCAAGAGATTGTAGGTTTTTAAGTTCTTGAAGGCTTCACCGCTTTCAAAAGCAGCTCTGACAAATTCTTGCTTTCCGATTGGCCCCAAACCGTGCTTGGCACGGAAATCAAGCATTTCCTGAAAACTCTTGAACCGAGTGTTGAAACGGGTTTGGGCTTCCTTCGCACTACCACTCTGTAGGTCTTCGATCTTTTGCCCAATCCAACGAGCTTCTTCTTCACCTTCCCAGTGTCCGATCAGGAAGACTTTGTGCGCAGCCCTTCCGTTCGCCTCCGCAACCGTGGACGTCCCTTTCTTGGTCTCAAGTTCCTTTCCCAAACGTTCTTTGTTGCCTTGAATAAGGTGATTTGCTGCTTTCAGGATATGCTCGGTGGAGCGATAATTCTGCTCCAGCCGCACCACCACGGCACCGGGAAAATCCTTCTCGAACCGCAGGATGTTCCCCACCTCGGCCCCGCGCCAGCCATAGATCGACTGGTCGTCATCGCCCACGCAGCAGATGTTGCGATGCCCCTGCGCCAGCAGCCGCAGCCACAGGTATTGCGCGACGTTGGTGTCCTGATACTCGTCCACCAGAATGTAGCGGAACCAGCGCTGATACTGCTCCAGCACATCCGGGTGCGACTGGAAGATCGTCAGGCAGTGCAGCAGCAGGTCGCCGAAATCGGTGGCGTTCAGGGTGCGCAGCCGTTCCTGATAGGCCGCGTAAAGCTCTGGCCCGCGATTGTTGAACGCCCCGGCCTCGGCCGCCGGCACTTTGTCGGGGCGAATTGCGCGGTTCTTCCAGCCGTCGATGATCCCGGCCAGCATCCGCGCGGGCCAGCGCTTCTCGTCGATATTCTCGGCCAGGATCAACTGCTTCATCAGCCGGATCTGGTCGTCGGTATCCAGAATCGTGAAATTCGACTTCAGCCCCACCAGTTCCGCATGCCGCCGCAGCAGCTTCACCGACACCGCGTGGAACGTGCCCAGCCACGGCGTCCCCTCGACCGCATGGCCCAGCATATGGCCCACCCGGTCCTTCATCTCGCGCGCGGCCTTGTTGGTGAAGGTCACGGCCAGAATTTCGTTCGGCCGCGCCCGCCCGGTGGTCAGCAGATGCACGATCCGCGCGGTCAGCGCCTTGGTCTTGCCCGTCCCCGCGCCGGCCAGCATCAGCACCGGGCCGTCCAGCGCCTCGACCGCCCGGCGCTGCGCCGGGTTCAGATCGTTCAGATAGGGCGCCGGCCGTGCTGCCATGGCACGGGCCGACAGGCTGGCCCCTTCAAACGCTTCTGCGTCGTCAAATCCGTTCATGGGGGTATAGTAGTAGACCGCCCCGGCAAAGGGAAGGTTTGTTCTTGTATTGTTCGGCTTTTTCCTGCCCGGCCCCGGCGCTAAGCAGCGGGCGTGGATCTCGACAACGCCTATCCCGCCCTGTCCGACCTGCGCGCGCGCTGCCGGCGCCGGGTGCCGCATTTCGTCTGGGAATATCTCGACAGCGCCACGGGCACCGAATCCGTCAAGTGCCTCAACCGCGCGGCGCTGGATGCCGTGCGCCTGCGCCCCGCCGCCCTGCGCGGCAAGATCACGCCAGATCTGACCAAGCGCTTCCTCGGCACCGACTACGCCCTGCCGGTGGGCATCGCGCCGGTGGGCATGTCGGGGCTGATCTGGCCGGGGGCGGAACGGGCGCTCGCCCGCCTCGCCGCCGCCGAGCGCCTGCCCTACGGCTATTCCACCTCGGCCACCCGCCTGCCCGAGGAGATCGGGCCGCTTGCCGGCGAGATGGGCTGGTTCCAGCTCTACCCGCCCACCGACCCCGCGATTCGCCGCGACCTGCTGCGCCGGGCGCGGGACAGCGGCTTTCGCGTCATGGTGCTGACGGTTGATCTGCCCGGCACCTCGCGCCGCGAACGCCAGCGCCGCGCCGAGCTGACTTTCCCGCCGAAAAAGACCCCGCGCATGCTGCTGCAGACCGCGCTCCGCCCCCGCTGGGCGCTGGAAACGCTGCGAAACGGCATCCCCCGCCCGCGGTTGATGGAGGAGTACCTGAAGACCGACGTCCCGGCATCCTCCACCAGCCACGCCGGCTACCTGCTGCGCGCCGCGCCCGACTGGGACTATCTGGCGGCGCTCCGCGACGAATGGTCGGGGCCGCTGGTCATCAAGGGCGTGATGGAGGCGGATGTCGCAACCCGCGCCCGCGACACCGGCGTGGATGCGGTCTGGGTGTCCAACCACGCCGGCCGGCAGTTCGACGGCGCGCCCGCCGCGCTGACGGTGCTGCCGGGTATCCGCGCCGCCGTCGGCCCCGACTATCCGCTGATCTGCGACGGCGCGGTAGAGGGCGGGCTGGACATCCTGCGCATGCTGGCACTGGGGGCCGATTTCACCATGATCGGGCGCGGCTGGCACCATGCGCTCGGCGCCTTCGGCCCGCGCGGGGCGGCGCATCTGCTTCACATCCTGCGCGATGATCTGGCAGTCAACATGGTCCAGATCGGCATTTCCGCGCCATCCGATGCTGCATCGCGGCTAATTCCTTCGGGGGGCTAGGCGACCCCGCCCCGCTGCCCTAGAACTTTCCTGTCAGCCCCTCGCAGGGCCAGCAGGAAAGGATCGCCCGTGCCCGAATTCCGCAAGATTCTGGTCGCCAACCGTGGCGAGATCGCGATCCGCGTGATGCGCGCGGCGAACGAGATGGGCAAGCGCACCGTCGCCGTCTTTGCCGAAGAGGACAAGCTGTCGCTGCACCGCTTCAAGGCCGACGAGGCCTATCGCATCGGAGAGGGGCTGGGCCCCGTCGCCGCCTATCTGTCGATCCCCGAGATCATCCGCGTCGCCCGCCTGTCCGGCGCCGACGCGATCCATCCGGGCTACGGCCTTCTGTCGGAAAACCCCGATCTGGTCGATGCCTGCGACCGCGCCGGCATCGCCTTCATCGGGCCAAAGGCCGAGACGATGCGTGCCCTCGGCGACAAGGCCAGCGCGCGGCGCGTGGCGATCGGGGCCGGCGTGCCGGTGATCCCCGCGACCGAGGTGCTGGGCGACGACATGGACCAGATCGCCCGCCAGGCCGAGGAGATCGGCTACCCCCTGATGCTGAAGGCCTCCTGGGGCGGCGGCGGCCGCGGCATGCGCCCCATCGCGGGGCCGGAGGAACTGACCGAGAAGGTCCGCGCCGGCCGGCGCGAGGCCGAGGCCGCCTTTGGCAACGGCGAGGGCTATCTGGAAAAGATGATCCTGCGCGCCCGCCATGTCGAGGTACAGATCCTCGGCGACACCCACGGCACGATCTATCATCTCTATGAACGCGACTGCTCCGTCCAGCGCCGCAACCAGAAGGTCGTCGAACGCGCCCCCGCCCCCTACCTGTCCGACGCCCAGCGCGCCGAGATCTGCGAGCTTGGCCTGAAGATCGCCCGCGCCGTCGGCTACCAGAACGCCGGCACCGTCGAATTCCTGATGGATATGGACACAGGCGCCTTCTACTTCATCGAGGTGAACCCCCGGATCCAGGTCGAACATACTGTGACCGAGGAAGTCACCGGCATCGACATCGTCCGCGCCCAGATCCTGATCGCCGAGGGCAAGACCCTGGCCGAGGCGACGGGCGCGCCCAGCCAGGGCGACGTCCATCTGAACGGCCACGCCATCCAGTGCCGCATCACGACCGAGGATCCGCAGAACAACTTCATCCCCGATTACGGCCGCATCACCGCCTACCGCGGCGCCACCGGCATGGGCATCCGGCTGGACGGCGGCACCGCCTACAGCGGCGCGGTCATCACCCGCTACTACGATTCTCTGCTGGAAAAGGTCACCGCCTGGGCGCCAACGCCCGAGATGGCGATTGCCCGCATCGACCGCGCCTTGCGGGAATTCCGCATCCGCGGCGTTTCGACCAATATCGCGTTTGTGGAAAACCTGCTGAAACATCAGATGTTTCTGGGCAATACCTACCACACTAAGTTCATTGACGAAACGCCCGAGCTTTTCAATTTCAAACGTCGGCGTGACCGCGCCACCCGGATCCTGACCTATATCGCCGATATCACCGTCAACGGGCATCCCGAAACCGCCGGCCGGCCGCGACCGCACGCCGAGATCAAGCTGCCAAAGCCGCCAGAGACCCGCGCCGACCCCATCCCCGGCACCCGCAACCTGCTTCAGGAACAGGGCGCGCAGGCGGTGGCCGACTGGCTGGCCGCCCAGCCCCATGTGCTGATCACCGACACCACCATGCGCGACGGCCACCAGTCGCTGCTCGCCACCCGGATGCGCAGCCTCGACATGATCCGCGTCGCCCCGGCCTATGCCGCCAACCTGCCGCAGCTCTTCAGCGTCGAATGCTGGGGCGGCGCCACCTTTGACGTGGCCTATCGCTTCCTGCAGGAATGTCCCTGGCAGCGCCTGCGCGACCTGCGCGCGGCCATGCCCAACCTGATGACGCAGATGCTGCTGCGCGCCAGCAACGGCGTCGGCTACACCAACTACCCCGACAATGTGGTGCAGTTCTTCGTGAAACAGGCGGCGGAAACCGGGGTGGATGTGTTCCGCGTCTTCGACTCGCTCAACTGGGTCGAAAACATGCGCGTCGCCATGGATGCGGTCGTAGACACCGGCAAGATCTGCGAGGGCGCGATCTGCTACACCGGCGACATCCTTGACCCGGATCGCGCGAAGTATGACCTGCAGTACTATGTAAAGCTTGGCAAAGATCTGCGCGACGCCGGCGCCCATATCCTGGGCCTGAAGGACATGGCGGGGCTGCTGAAACCCGCCGCCGCCCGCGTTCTGGTCAAGGCGCTGAAGGAGGAGGTCGGCCTGCCGATCCACTTCCACACCCATGACACCAGCGGTCTGGGCGGCGCCACGATCCTTGCGGCGGCAGAGGTCGGCGTCGATGCCGTCGATTGCGCGATGGATGCGCTGTCGGGCAACACCAGCCAGCCCACGCTCGGCTCCATCGTCGAGGCGCTGCGCAACACCGACCGCGACACCGGCCTCGACATCGGCGCGATCCGCGAGATCTCGAACTACTGGGAGGCCGTGCGCGGCCATTACGCGGCCTTTGAATCCGGCCTGCAGGCCCCCGCGTCCGAGGTCTATCTGCACGAAATGCCCGGCGGCCAGTTCACCAACCTGAAGGCCCAGGCCCGGTCGATGGGGCTGGAGGAACGCTGGCACGAGGTCGCGCAGACCTATGCCGATGTGAACCGGATGTTTGGTGACATCGTGAAGGTCACGCCCTCGTCAAAGGTGGTGGGCGACATGGCGCTGATGATGGTGGCCCAGGGCCTGACCCGCGCGCAGGTGGAAGACCCCGATACCGACGTCACCTTCCCCGACAGCGTGATCGACATGCTGCGCGGCAACCTCGGCCAGCCCCCCGGCGGCTGGCCCGCCGCCATCGTGAAAAAGGCGCTGAAGGGAGAGGCGCCCCTGACCGACCGCCCCGGATCGCGGCTGAAGCCGGTGGATCTGGAGGCCGCCCGCGCCAGGGTGATGGAGGAACTCGGCGGAGAGAGCAACGAGGATCACGAGGGCCACGAGGTCCAGATCGACGACGAGGATCTGAACGGCTACCTGATGTATCCCAAGGTCTTCACCGACTACCGCCACCGCCACGCCACCTATGGCCCGGTCCGGACGCTCCCCACCCGAACCTTCTTTTACGGGATGGAGCCGGGAGAGGAGATCACCGCCGAGATCGACCCCGGCAAGACGCTGGAGATCCGCCTGCAGACCGTGGGCGAAACCGACGACAAGGGCGATGTCCGCGTCTTTTTCGAACTGAACGGCCAGCCCCGCGTCGTCCGCGTGCCGAACCGAAAGGTGAAATCCTCGACCAAGGCCCAGCCCAAGGCCGAGGAAGGCAATGCGGCCCATATCGGCGCGCCGATGCCCGGTTCCATCGCCGCCGTCGCCGTCAGCGCGGGTCAGAAGGTGAAACCGGGCGACCTGCTGCTGACCATCGAGGCGATGAAGATGGAGACGGGCCTGCATGCCGACCGGGCAGCGAAGGTAAAGGCCGTCCACGTCCAGCCCGGCGCGCAGGTCGACGCCAAGGATCTGCTGATCGAGTTCGAGGCCTGACATACCTTTTCAGGTATATACCCAATAAGGTATATACCGTTTAGGGTATATACCTTTTAAGGTATGGCCTGACGGCCAGCGGCAGCCCGCCGAAACGGCGGGTTTCTTGCTAACCCGTTGATATGATTTCAGCCAGCCTTCTGGCGCCGGATCGCGCCGCGCCAACGTATGCACGTGGTATGCACGGCAGATGCACGTGAATCATACGTCATGTGCACACCGCTCAGCGCCCCGCCAGCCAGTTCGCCACTTTCGCCAGACGCGATGGCGGCCCGCCCAGCGCCTCGGCCCGGTCGGCCGCGTTCAGCGCCCGGTACATGCCGCGCAGCGCCAGCCAGCGCAGCGGCTCCGGCTCCCATTTCCGCACCTTACGATTGACCCAAGGCAATGATATAAAAGCACTTTCCCGGCCCAGCGTCAGATCCGCCAGCGTCCGCCCGGCCAGGTTGGAGGTGGACACACCCACCCCCACATAGCCCCCCGCCCAGCCGATCCGGCTGTCCCCATCGAACCCCACCGTCGCGCACCAGTCCCGCGGCACCCCAAGAACCCCGCACCAGGCATGGTCGATGGGCACCTCACGCAACATCGGGAAATGTCGGTAGAGTATTGCTTTCAAACGATTTATCGTCTCAGAATCCGCCCGCCCCGCATCGTCGATGGCCGACCCCCAAAGATAGGGCACGCCCCGCCCGCCCATCGCGATCCGCCCCTCTCGCGTGCGCTGTGCATAGCAATAGGCATGTCCGAAATCCCCAAGGATTTCATTGCCCTGCCAGCCGATCTTTGCCCACATCTCTGGCGGCAGCGGCGCGGTGACGATCTGCGCGGAATTCAGCGGCAGCCAGTCCCGCCGGTGCCCCGCCAGCCGCGGCGTGAACCCCTCGGTCGCGCGCAGCACCGTCCCCGCCGTCACCACCCCGCGGTCGGTCGTCACCCTGCCTGCGGAAACGCCTGTAACCCGCGTGCCTTCAACGATTTTCACGCCCAGCCGCTCCACCGCCGCGGCCAGCCCGCGGGCCAGTTTCGCCGGCTGCACCCGCGCCATTCCGGGCTGGACGCAGGCCCCCAGCACCCCCGCCACATTGACCCGCGCCCGCGCCTCCTCGGCCCCGATCAGGCGGATCCGGTCCTCCCCCAGCCCCCAGCGCCGCTCCTCGGCCACCATCGCCTGCAGCCGCACCACCTGCGCCGGCGTCACCGCCACCGTCAGCTCGTCCACCCGCGCGATATCGGCATCGATCCCCTCGGCCTCAGCCACGCCGATCACCTCGTCCACCGTGCCCGCCATCGCCTCGATCATCGCGCGCACGGCGGCGGGGGAACTGTCGGCGGCATAGCGGTCGTGGTTCCAGGCAAAGCCCCCGGTCAGCCAGCCGCCGTTGCGGCCCGACGCGCCGAAGCCCGCGAATTCCGCCTCGCAGATCAATATGTTGAGTGTCGGGTCCGCCCGCTTCAGATACCACGCGGCCCACAGCCCGGTGTAGCCCGCGCCGATGATGCAGACATCCGCCGTGGCATCGCCCGCCAGCGCCGGGCGGCGCGGGGGCAGGCCGCCGATATCGGCGTACCAGAACGAAACCTCACCGTTGCGCATCTGCCCCTCCACGCCTGCCGCGCCAAGCTGTCAGGCGGCGCGGGAAAGGTAAAGCGGCGCTGTCCTGTTCACCTGCGCACATGATCCGCGCGGAGTTCGGGAATGGTGCGGGATGGTCAGGGGCCTAGATATCTGGGGCAACGCAAAGGAGGTTCCCATGTCCACCAAGCTGACCATCGTCTACTATTCCACCTACGGCACCAACCACCAGATGGCCGAGATCGCGGCCGAGGCCGCCCGCGCCGCCGGGGCCGAGGTACGCCTGCGCCGCATCGCCGAAACCGCGCCGAAAGACGTGGTCGACGGTCAGGATGCGTGGAAGGCCGCGGCCGAGAAACAGGCCGACATCCCCGTCGTCACCGCCGACGACATGGCCTGGGCCGATGCCTATATCTTCTCCGCCCCCACCCGCTTCGGCAGCATGCCGTCGCAGCTTCGCGCCTTCATCGACACGCTGGGCGGGCTCTGGGGCGACGGCAAGCTGGCCAACAAGGCGGTCAGCGCCATGACCAGCGCCGGAAACGCCCATGGCGGGCAGGAATCCACGCTGCTCGGGCTTTATACCACGCTGATGCACTGGGGCACGGTGATCGCCGCGCCGGGCTATACCGACAAGGCGATCTTCGCCACCGGCGGCAACCCCTATGGCTACAGCCACACCCAAGGGGCGGAGTTCGACGAGAAGGCGAAAGCCTCCATCGCCCATCAGGCCCGCCGCACGGTCGAGATCGCGGCGAAGCTGAACAGCGACACGCAGATCAGCAAGGCCGCATAACTCTCTGGCCTGCAAGCGAAAAGGGGCGGCCCCGCGCCGCCCCTTTGCCGTCAGCCGTCCATCATCATCTGATAGCTGACCGGCACATAGCGGAAGCCCTCGTCGCGGGCCTCGACAAAGCCCATCGCCGGGAAGGGCATGTGATAGCCGACGAACGGCACCCGGTCGGCGGCCAGCATCCCGAACAGCTCGCGCCGCGTCGCCGCCGCCGCCTCCTTGTCCATGTCGAAGCGCACTTCCCAATCCGGCCGCTCCACCGACCAGACATAGTGGTTCGCCGCGTCGGCGATCACCGCGATCCGCGCCTCCCCGCTTTCGATCATATAGGCCATGTGGCCGGGCGTATGGCCAAAGGCCGCCATCGCGGTGATGCCCGATGTCACCGCATCGCCGCCGTCCAGAAAGCTCATCTGCTCGTTCATCGGGGCGACGTTGGTATCGAACCCCTCGTTCCCCGCGCCCGACCAGTGGTTATGCTCTGCCGCCGCGGTTACATAGCGCGCATTCGCGAATGTCGGCGCACCGTCGGTCATCATCCCGCCGATATGGTCGCCGTGCATATGGGTCAGCACCACCACATCCACATCGTCCGGGCTGTAGCCCGCCGCCTGCAACGGCCCGACGATCCCCGGCCCGTTCAGCCCGGTGTCCAGCAGGATCAGCTCCGAGCCGGTGTTCACCAGCGTCGGCGTAAAGAAGAACTGCGCGCGGTCGGTCGGGATGAACGCCGCCTCCGACGCTTCGGCGAATTCCTCTGGCGTGACGTTCAGGCCGAATATCTCCTGCGGATCGGGCACGGTGCGGGTGCCGGCCAGCAGGGTCGTCACCTCGAACTCGCCAAGGGGAAAGCGATAGAACTGCGGCACGCCCATCCCCATCATCTCGGCCGCGCCATGGGCCGGTCTGGCCATGCTTGCGGCGGCTGCGGCCAGCGGCAGGCTGGCCCCGGCGGCCAGCGCCTGACGGCGGCTGAACGGCAAGGCGGCGGTTTTCGAACGCATGATCGGTCCTCCCGGTGCAGTTGCGACGACCGCAAGGGTAGCACAGCAAACGCCCCTGCCCACGAAACCGGGCCGCATACACGCAACGGTGATCCGCGCACCCCTATTCCCACCAGCGGTCCACCTGCGCGATATCCGCGTCCGTCCAGCCCAGATGATGCGCCAACTCGTGCACATAGACGTGCGAGACGAGCGACCCCAACGGCTCGTCCCCGCGTTCGGCCCATTCGTCCAGGATCGGCCGGCGGAACAGCCAGATCGTGTCGGGCCGGTCGCGCTGATGCATCACCGATTCCTCGGTCTTGGGGATGCCGTCATACAGCCCGGTCAGGTTGAAGGCGTCGTCCACCTCCATCTCGTCCAGAATGTCCTCGGGCGCGAAATCCTCTACCCGCAGCACCACCTCACGCGCGGCCTGCCGGAACGGCTCTGGCAGGCGGTCGATCGTGGCAAAGACGATCTCCTCGATCTCCTCGATCGTCGGCGCGCTGCGCTCGGCCCAGCCGCCGTGGGTCCGCTCCTCGCCGTTGCTGAACTGGCGTTTTGCACTGTCCGACATGACGCACCCTCCTGCCCCCTCATATGGACAAAACCGCCCCGCTGTGGAAGAGGGGCGGCAACAGGAGCATCCCATGACCGTCACCCGTTTCGCCCCCTCGCCCACCGGCTGGCTGCATGTCGGCAACCTGCGCTCCGCGCTCATGAACTACCTGATCGCGCACAAGGCCGGTGGCCGGTTCATCCTGCGACTGGACGATACCGACCCGGAACGGTCCAAGCCCGAATATGCCGATGGCATCAAGCAGGATCTGGAATGGCTGGGCCTGCACTGGGACCGGCTGGAACGGCAGTCGGAGCGGCTGAACCGCTACGCCGCCGCCGCCGACAGGCTGCGCGCCGCCGGGCGCTTCTACGAATGTTTCGAATCGCCGACCGAGCTGGACCTGAAGCGCAAGAAGCAACTGAACATGGGCAGGCCCCCGGTCTATGACCGCGCCGCGCTGGCCCTGACAGAGGCCGAGAAGGAAAAATACCGGGCCGAGGGGCGCGAAGGCTACTGGCGCTTCAAGCTGGATCACGAGCGGATTGAATGGACCGACGGCATCCTTGGCGACATCTCCATCGACGCGGCCAGCGTGTCCGACCCGGTGCTGATCCGCGCCGACGGGCAGGTGCTCTATACCCTCGCCTCGGTCGTCGATGACGTGGAAATGGGCGTGACGCATATCGTGCGCGGGGCCGACCATGTGACGAATACCGCAACCCAGATCCAGATCATCAAGGCGCTGGGGGGCACCCCGCCCGCCTTCGCGCACCACAG
The DNA here is from genome assembly GCA_050485905.1 of Paracoccaceae bacterium. Classification (GTDB taxonomy): domain Bacteria; phylum Pseudomonadota; class Alphaproteobacteria; order Rhodobacterales; family Rhodobacteraceae; genus JAWLCA01. Next base: position 14,295 of record JBJHCH010000003.1, read on the forward strand.
CCTGCTGACCGGCCCGCAGGGAGAGGCGCTGTCGAAACGCCTCGGCACCCTTGCGCTACGTGACCTGCGCGCGCGGGGCGTGGAACCGGCCGCACTTCTGTCGCTGATGGCGCGGCTGGGGTCCAGCCAGCCGGTGGAACTGCGCAGCAGCCTGGATGAACTGGCCGAGGGGTTCGACCTGTCGCAATTCGGCGCAGCCCCCACCAAGTTCGATGTGGATGACCTGTTTCCGCTGACCGCCCGCTACATCTCCGGCCTGCCCTTCTCGGCCGTGGCCGACCGTCTGGCCGCGCTCGGCGTGCCCGAGGCCCTGCGCCCCCGCTTCTGGGAGGTGCTGCGCGAGAACATCACCGTGCTGGACGATCTGGCCGGCTGGTGGAAACTCCTGTCCGAGGGCGCCACGCCGGATATCGCGCCCGAGGATGCCGACTTCGTGGCCCAGGCGCTGGCCATGCTGCCGCCGCCCCCCTACGACAACACCTCGTGGCAGGGCTGGACGACGGCCGTGCGCGAGGCGACTGGCCGCAAGGGCAAGGGCCTGTTCATGCCGCTGCGCAAGGCGCTGACCGGGCAGGCCCACGGCCCCGACATGGGCGCCCTGATGCCGTTGATGCAGGTCGTCCCACGGCCGTGAAACCGGCCGTGGCGTGCCCGAAACGGTTAAGGGCAGGTAAACAAAAAATGCGATTTCGTTTGAAATCAATGGGATGAAAAAGTGGGCACGCGTGCCCACTTTCCCAAATCACCCCCTCAGCGTGCCGCCAGTGGCCTTGCCCACCTTCTCCACGATCTTCGCGCTGACGGCCTCGATCTCCTCATCCGTCAGGGTCTTTTCCTTCGGCTGAAGACGGACGGAAATGGCCAGGCTCTTCTTCCCCGCCCCCATCTGCGCCTCAGCCTTCGGCCCCGAGAACTCATCGAAAACCGACACCCCCTCGATCAGCGCCTTATCCGCCCCCTGCGCCGCATTGACCAGCGCCAGCGCCTCGACGCGCGAGTCCACCACAAAGGCAAAATCCCGTTCCACCGCCTGCAGCGGATGAAGCTCCAGCGCCGGCCGGGTCGTCGTCCGGCTACGCGGCTGGGGTGCATTTTCCAGCAGCACCGTGAACGCCACCGCCGGCCCCTTCACATCCAGCGCCTTCAGCACCTTGGGATGCACCTCTCCGAACGAGGCCAGCACCAGCTTCGGCCCCAGCGTGACCTGCCCCGCCCGCCCCGGATGGAACCACCCCGGCACGTTGCGCCCGATCTGCACCTTCGCCGGCGCCCCGATGGCCGACAGCACCGCCTCGGCATCCGCCTTGGCATCATAAATATCCGCCATCCGCCGCGACCCATGCGGATCGCGCCCGGCCACAGCGCCGACCAGCAGCCCCGCCGCCTGCAGCGCCTGCTCACCCGGCTCACCGCCCGAAAACGCCGGCCCCACCTCGAACAACGCCAGATCCGCAAAACCCCGCGCCTGATTACGCGCCGCCGCCTGCAGCAGCCCCGGCAGCAGATCGGGCCGGAGGTGGCTCATCTCGCTGGAAATCGGGTTCTCCAGCTTCACGGCCTCCCCACCGCCCCCGAACAGTTCCGCCGAACGGGCGTCGATGAAGGAATAGGTGACGCATTCATTGTAGCCCAGCCCGGCCAGCATCCGCCGCGCCGCCTGTTCGCGTCGCTGGATCGGCGTCAGGATCGGCCGCGGCACCCCCGGCACCGGCCGCGCCAGCGGCACGCCCTTCAGATGCGTCAGGCTGGCGATGCGCGCCACTTCCTCGACCAGATCGGCCTCGCCCAGAATGTCGGGCCGCCACGACGGCGGAACGCACTGATCCCCCTCCAGCCGGAAGCCCAGCGAAACCAGCGTCGCGCGCTGCTCTCCTTCAGGGATCTCCATGCCAACCAGCGAGCCCACGCGCGCCGGATCGAACCGGTAGCTGCGCGTCGTGTCCGGCACCGCGCCATCGACCACCACCTCCGACGGCTCGCCACCGCAGATATCCATGATCATCTTGGTGGCCAGTTCCAGCCCCGGCACGGTGAAGGCCGGGTCCACCCCACGCTCGAACCGGTAGCGCGCGTCGGAATTGATCCTCAGCGCCCGCCCCGTCGCGGCCACGGTGATCGGATCCCAATAGGCGCTTTCCACGAAGACATCGACCGTGTCAGCCGTCACGCCCGAAACCTCGCCCCCCATCACGCCGGCGATGCTCTCGGGGCCGTTGTCGTCGGAAATCACCATCATGCCGGGCTCGAACGCATAGGTCTTTCCGTCCAGCGCCAGCAGTTCCTCGCCGCCCTTCGCCGGATGGATGCGCAAGCCGCCCTTTACCTTGGCCGCGTCGAAGACATGCAGCGGGCGGTTCACGTCGAAGGTGAAGAAGTTCGTGATATCCACCAGCGCCGAAATCGGGCGCAGCCCGACGGCGCGCAGCCGCTTCTTCAGCCAGTCGGGCGAGGAGCCATTCTTCACCCCCCGGATCACCCGCCCGGCGAACAGCGGACAGCCCTTGTCCTTCAGCACAGGGTCGATGGTGACACCGATGGGCGACGGGAAGCGGCCCGGCACCGGATCAACCGGCAGCGGCTTCAGGAACCCAAGCCCGCGCGCCGCCAGATCGCGCGCGATGCCACGCACACCCAGCGCATCGGGCCGGTTCGGCGTGATCTTGATGTAGATCATCGGGTCGTTCAGGCCGGCATAGTCGATGAAGCGCACGCCCAGCGGCGCATCTTCGGGCAGGTCGATGATGCCTTCGTGGTCGTCCGACAGCAGCATTTCGCGCTCAGAGCACAGCATCCCGTTCGACTCGACCCCACGAATGACGCCCGGTTTCAGATCGACCCCGGTGCCGGGAATATGGGTGCCGACAGGCGCGAAAACCCCCACAAGCCCGGTCCGCGCATTCGGCGCGCCGCAGACGACCTGCACCTCTTCGGTCCGGCCGCCGGGGCCATCGGGAAAGGTCTCTACCCGGCACAGGCGCAGACGGTCGGCATTGGGATGCTGCGTCGCCTCGATGACGCGGGCGATGCGAAACGCGCCCAGCGTCGCGCCGGGGTCGGTCACTTCCTCGACCTCCAGCCCCAGATCGGTCAGGGCGTAGAGGATCTCGTCAAGGCTCGCCTCGGTTTCCAGATGGTCCCGAAGCCATGACAGCGTGAATTTCATGTCTCACCCGTGCCGTTCCGTATCGCGCCGGGGCATAGCGCAGCTTTCCGGCAAGGGAAAGGCCGGGGTCGGAAGCAGGGCGTCAGATCGCGGCCTTGCGGCTTTCGTCGATGTAAATCTGGCGCAGGCGGGTCGCCACCGGGCCGGGCACGCCCTGCCCCAGCGTTGTGCCGTCGATCTCGACCACCGGCATCACGAACTGGCTGGCCGAGGTGATGAAGGCCTCATCCGCCGCTTTCGCCTCGTCCAGCGTGAAGGGGCGTTCCTCGACCTCCATCTGCGTTTCGCGCGCGAAACGCAGGACGGCGGCGCGGGTGATGCCGTGCAGGATCTCGTTGCCCAGGTGTCGGGTGATGATCTTGCCGCCCTTCACGATATAGGCGTTGTTCGACGTGCCCTCGGTCACCGCGCCGTCCTCGACCATCCAGGCGTCATCGGCGCCCGCCTTCTTCGCCATCATCTTGCCCATCGAGGGGTAGAGCAGCTGCACCGTCTTGATGTCGCGCCGGCCCCAGCGGATGTCGGGGATCGAGATCACCTTGATCCCGGTCTTTGCCATCGGCACATCGGCCAGCCCCGGCTTCGACTGGGTGAACAGCACCACCGTCGCCGGCGTGTCTGCGGGCGGAAAGACGAAATCCCGGTCGCCCGGCGCGCCGCGGGTGATCTGCAGGTAGATCATGCCGTCGGTCAGGTCGTTCCGCGCCACCAACTCGCGGTGGATGGCGAGCAGGTCGTCGGTCGTCAGCGGCATCGCCATGTCCAGCTCGCCCAGCGACCGCTCCAGCCGTTTCGCATGGCCGTCGAAGTCGATCAGCTTGCCGCCCAGCACGCTCGTTACCTCGTAGACGCCATCGGCCATCAGGAAACCGCGGTCGAAGATCGAGACCTTCGCCTCCTCCTCGGGCAGGTAGTCCCCGTTGACATAGACGATGCGGCTCATGGCTACCCCCAAAGCTCTGGATCGGACGGATGCACGCCACGCTCGTCAAAGCGCAGCGGGTGCGGGCGGTCTTCGGCCAGAAGCAGCGGGCCGTCAAGGTCGGTCACCGCCACACCCTGCGCCACCAGCACGGCGGGCGCCATGGCCAGCGACGATCCGACCATGCAACCGACCATCACCCCAAAGCCCTGCGCGATGGCTTCGGCCTTCAGCGCCAGCGCCTCGGTCAGCCCGCCGGTCTTGTCCAGCTTGATGTTGACCATGTCATACTTGCCCCTGAGCTTCGGCAGGCTGGCGCGGTCGTGGCAGGATTCGTCGGCACAGACCGGCAGCGGGCGGTCGATTTCTGCCAGCATGTCGTCAGCACCGGCGGGCAGCGGCTGTTCCACCATCGCCACGCCCAGCCGGATCAGATGGGGCGCGAGGTCGGCATAGACCTCGGCCGTCCAGCCCTCGTTCGCATCGATGATGATGCGGGTGTCGGGGGCACCTGCCCGCACCGCCTCCAAGCGCGGCATGTCGTCGGGGGTGCCCAGCTTGATCTTCAGGATCGGGCGGTCTGCGTTCTTTGCGGCCGCCGCGTGCATGTTCTCGGGCGTGTCGAGCGACAGCGTGTAGGCCGTCACCTCCGGCCCCGGCGGGGGCAGCCCGGCCAGTTCCCAGACCCGGCGGCCCGTCCGCTTCGCTTCCCAGTCCCACAGCGCACAATCAACCGCGTTTCGGGCGGCCCCGGCGCGCAGCGCATCCTGCAGCGCCGCGCGATCTATGTCTTCCGGCAGGCCCAGAATTTGCGCGGTCACGCTGTCCAGCGTTTCGTCATAGCGGGCATAGGGCACGCATTCGCCCCAGCCGGTGACGCCGTCGCGGGTGATGCGGACGGTCAGCACCTTGGCCTCGGTCCGACTGCCGCGACTGATGGTGAATACCTGAGCCAGACGAAAGGTATCGGGCGTGACGGTGATCATCCGGCCGCCGCCAGAGAATCAACAAGTTTGCCCGCTCCGAAGCGGAAGGGATCGGTCGCGGGCAGGCCCATCCGTGTCTCGACCACTTCCAGATAGCTGCGGGCCTCATCCTCGGCCATGTTCTGGGTGTTGATCGAGATGCCGGTGACGACGCAGGCCGGGTTCACCACATGGGCCATGCTGAGCGCCGCGTCGCGCACCTGCTCCAGCGTTGGCAAAGAATAGCCCGGCAGGCCGCGCATGTGGGTGCGCGTCGGCTCATGGCAGAGGATCAGCGCGTCGGGCTGGCCGCCGTGGATCAGCGCCAATGTGACGCCCGAGAACGAGACGTGGAACAGGCTGCCCTGCCCCTCGATCAGATCCCAGTGGTCGGGGTCGTGGTCGGGCGTCAGCCATTCGATGGAGCCGGCCATGAAATCCGCGATCACCGCGTCGAGTGGCACGCCGCCCCCGGTGATCAGGATGCCGGTCTGCCCGGTGGCGCGGAACGTGGCCTTCATGCCGCGCGCGCGCATCTCCTTTTCCATGCAGAGCGCGGTATACATCTTGCCTGCGGAACAGTCGGTGCCGACGGCCAGACACCGCTTGCCGGTGCGCCTGATCCCGTTGGCGATCGGGTATTTCACCGAGGGCACCCGCACGTCGTGCAGCGTGCGCCCCGTGGCACGGGCAACGGCGGCCAGATCCTCTTCGTCGCGAAGCAGGCTGTGCAGGCCCGAGGCGAGGTCGAACCCCTCCTCCAGCGCCTCGACCAGAACTTTCTTCCAGCTTTGCGAGATCACACCGCCCCGGTTCGCCACGCCGATCACAAGGGTCTTGACGCCCGCCGCCTTCGCCTCGGCCAGGGTCATGTCCGGCAGGCGCATGTCGGCGCGGCACCCCTGGAGCCGCAACTGCCCAAGCGCATATTCCGGGCGCCAGTCCTTCACCCCCTGGGCGACCTTTGCCGCCAACTGGTCGGGCGCATCGCCTAGAAACAGCAGATAGGGAGTGTCGATCATGGTTCGCTCCGGGATTGTCGGCTGGGTGGCAGGATGGTGGCAGCATGCGCCATCGGTCCCGAAATGTCCTCGGATTCCGCGGCGATGCGCAAGGGGGCGGCGGAAGTTTCTTGCGCCCAAGCGGCGTGCTGCCGAAGAAACGTGCGCCGCCTGCGCCAAATTGACCTGCCGGGCGATGCGCTAGCTGCTTGCCGCGGCTTGGACGACGGCTTACCCATGACGCCAAGACTGATCCGTCGCACCCCTGAGAGGAGATGCCAATGAGCTTCCGCGTCCAACCGTCCCCGCCTGCCCGCCCCAACCGCTGCCAGCTTTTCGGCCCCGGCTCCCGGCCCGAATTGTTCGAGAAGATGGCAAGTTCCGCGGCAGATGTGGTGAACCTCGACCTGGAGGATTCGGTTGCGCCGGACGACAAGGCGCAGGCCCGTAAGAACGTGGTCGAGGCGATCAACGACATCGACTGGGGCCGAAAGACGCTGAGCGTTCGCATCAACGGCCTCGATACCCCCTATTGGGTGCGCGACGTGGTTGATCTGATGGAGCAGACCAACGGCCGGCTTGACCTGATCATGATCCCCAAGGCCGGCAACGCTTCGGATGTTTATGCTGTTGATTCAATGGTTTCTGCCATCGAGCAGGGCAAGGGCGCGACGAAGCGGCTGGGGCTGGAGGTCATCATCGAAACCGCCGCCGGGCTGGCCCATGTCGAGGAGATCGCCGCCTCCAGCCCCCGGATGCAGGCCATGAGCATCGGCCCGGCGGACTATGCGGCCTTCATGGGGATGCAGACTACCGCCATCGGCGGCACTCAGGCCAATTACTACATGCTGGAGGATGCGCGCGAGGATGGTGCAGACCGCGCGCGCCACTACGCCGATCCCTGGCACTACCCCTGCGTGGCCATCGTTGCCGCCTGCCGCACCCATGGGTTGCTGCCGGTGGACGGGCCGTTCGGTGACTTTTCCGACCCTGACGGCTTCAAGGCGCAGGCGCTCAGGTCGGCCACGCTGGGCATGGTGGGCAAATGGGCGATCCATCCCAGCCAGGTGGCCATGGCGAACGAGATCTTCACCCCTTCGGAAAAGGCGGTGGAGCGTGCAAAGCGGGTGCTGGCGGCGATGGAAGAGGCGAAACGGTCGGGCGCGGGCGCGGTGGCGCTGGACGGCAAGCTGATCGACCTTGCCTCGATCCGGCAGGCCGAGGTGATTGTGAAGCAGTCGGAACTGATCGCTGCCGGGTGACGACCCTGTGGCAGCAGCGGGAAACTGCCTTCTGCGGTAGCGCGGGCATGGTGAGCGCGGGGCGCGTTGCAAATCGCGCCCCGCGCCGTCATATAGCCCGCATCACCGCAGGGGGTGCCGGATGAACTATCTCGAATTCGAGAAACCGCTGGCCGAGATCGAGGGCAAGGCAGAAGAACTGCGCGCGATGGCGCGTGCCAATCCCGAGATGGACGTGGACAAGGAAGCCACGGCACTAGACCGCAAGGCCGCGACGATGCTGGGGGATCTCTACAAGAACCTGTCGCCCTGGCGGAAGTGTCAGGTTGCGCGCCATCCCGACCGGCCGCATTGCCGCGACTACATCAACGCGCTGTTCACCGAGTTCACGCCGCTAGCGGGCGACCGCAACTTTGCCGATGACCATGCGGTGATGGGCGGGCTGGCGCGGTTCGACGGTGCGCCGGTCGTCGTGATCGGCCACGAGAAGGGCAACGATACGAAAAGCCGGATCGAACGCAATTTCGGCATGGCACGGCCCGAGGGCTATCGCAAGGCGATCCGCCTGATGGACATGGCCCACCGCTTCCGTATGCCGGTCATCACGCTGGTGGACACGCCCGGGGCCTATCCAGGCAAGGGCGCCGAGGAGCGCGGCCAGGCCGAGGCGATTGCAAGCTGCACGCAGAAATGCCTAGAGATCGGTGTGCCGCTGGTAAGCGTCATCATCGGCGAGGGCGGATCGGGCGGGGCGGTGGCCTTTGCCACCGCGAACCGGATCGCCATGCTGGAACATTCGATCTATTCGGTCATCAGCCCCGAAGGCTGCGCCAGCATCCTGTGGAAGGATGCCGAGAAGATGCGCGAGGCCGCAGAGGCGCTGCGCCTGACCGCGCAGGATCTGCTGAAGCTGGGGGTCATCGACCGGATCGTGAACGAACCCCACGGTGGCGCCCAGCGCGGGCGCGACGTGACGATCGGGGCGGTGGAAAAGGCGGTCGCCGCGATGCTGAAGGAACTGGCGGGAAAATCGGCCGAGACCCTGATCGGCGAACGCCGGCGCAAGTTCTTGGACATGGGCTCTAAGGGTCTGGCGGCCTGACGGGCGCGATTGAGGTCATCCGATCGCATCGGGTTCATACGGCCCGGAAGTGGCGGTAGACCAAATCGGTCGCATCCTGCCGGGGGGCGGCGGGGTCCAGAACCGCACCAAGGCGTTCGGCAAGTTTTCGGGAACGCAGGTTGTCTGGATCAACATAGCTGACCAGCGTGGTCAGGTGTCGCTCATGCCGCGCCCAGTATCGCAACGCTCCGGCCGCCTCGAACGCCACGCCCCGGCCCTCGGCCTGCGGGTAGACGAACCAACCCAGTTCAGGCTCCGGGAAGAGCGGCCCTTGATTGATACCGACCTGCCCCAGGCAGGCGCCGGTTTCCCGATCCTCGACCATCAGCGCGCCACTGCCGAAGAGGTCACACTGGGCATGGTCGGCGCAGAACATGCCCCAGGCCGCGCGGTCAGCGAACGGCCCGCCCATGTAGCATGCGCGTTCCGATGCCATCAGATCCTGATACGCCGGCCAGTCACCGGCAGTCATCGGACGCAGAAGCAGGCGCGGTGTGGTGAGCGTCAGTATCATGCCTCAGCCGCGAAATCCGCCCTCTGCCATCAATTGGTTCGACGCCTCCTCCACGACCCTCTCCAGTTCGGCCATGAATTCCTCGATTGGGCGCCCCGCGGGTATCGTCGGCAGAAACTCCACCACCGCGGTGCCGGGACGGCGCAGGATGCCACGCTTGGGCCAGAACACACCCACGTTGGTCGCGGCGGGAACGCAATCATGCGCGAACTGCTGGTAAAGGACGCCGGTGCCGACCTTGTAGGGCAGATAGGCGCCGGGAGCGACGCGGGTGCCCTGCGGGTAGATGATCAACTGCCCCGGATCGGTTTGGCCCGCATCCACGTCAGCCAGCATCTGCTTGATCGCCTGACCGCGCTTTCCACGGTCCACGGGCACGCAACCAATGCGCACGGCATACCATCCCAGGATCGGCGCGCGCAGCAACTCCTTCTTCATGATGAAGCGCGGCCGCGGCACCGCGCTGACGATCATGATGATGTCAAAGAACGACTGATGCTTGGCCGCAATCAGCACCTCGCCCTGCGGCACCGGCCCGCGGATCTCGGACCGCAGGCCGACCATCCAGCGGGCGGTCCACCGCACCCAACGGCAATAGGTCTGCACCGCGGTCACCGCCCAATCGCGGCGCCACAGGACCAGCGGAGTGAAGAATACCGCCATCAGCGGCATCATCAGATACATCTGCCCGATGAAGACGAGGGAACGAAGCCACTGGATCATCTGCCGCCTCCCTCCCGCCGCGTCATTCAGGCGCCTGCGCAACGCTTTCCGTCTGCGTCACAAGCCCCAAGTGCCGCGCGCAGTCAACCCGGCGATGGCGCCCCAACGCCGCTTGGGGCTTGGAGCGCCCTGCCCCGCTTGCTACACCGTCCCGACCAGTCTGCCAGAGGAACCCGGGATGCGGCTGACCTGCCCCGCCTGCGGCGCGGCCTATGACGTGCCCGACGACGCGATCCCTGCAACCGGGCGCGAGGTAGAATGTTCCGATTGCGGCGCCGTCTGGCAGGCCCGGCGCGCCATCGCAAGCAGGGCAGAACCGCCCGCAGATGACCGTTTCGCAATCGAACGCGCATTGGCACGCGCGGTCACCGCAGAACCGGCTCGGGACCGACCGCAGGCCCCGCCAACAACCCCGCCAGACGAAGACGACGAGGAGGAAGAGCCGCCGTTGCCCGGCTTTACCCCGGCACCGAAACGCCGACCGCTCGACGACTCCATTCTGAGGATTTTGCGCGAAGAGGCCGAGCGCGAAGCGCGGGCGCGTGCAGCAGAGCGCGCGCCGGTCGAGGTGCAGCCAGAGCTTGGCCTGTCCGAGGGCCAGCCCCCGCGCGCCCCGCAACCCGCACCTCCCCCTGCACCGACGCCGCCGCCAGACCTGCCTAGCAAACCGTCACCGCAGCCCGCCCCGACACATCGACCCGCGCAAGAGGAAACCGCGCCTGATCGCAGCGGCTTCGGCACGGGCTTCCTGCTCGCCGTCGGCCTCGCCGCTGCGGCTCTCTATGCCTATGTCGCGGCCGAGGGGCTTTCGACCGAGTTCCCGGCGCTCACACAGGCGCTGGAAGCCTATGTCACCTTCGTTGATGCGCTGAGGCTCTGGCTGGCCGAAACCGTTGCGAGGCTGCGCGAGATGGCGGGCGTCTGAACCTACGGGCCGAAGCTGGAAATGCGCGGCGCAGGTGCCATACTCTGAGTCTTGAAGTTTCCCTCGCCGCAGGACCATCGCCATGTCCCAGACCGTCCTTCTGACCGGCGCTTCGAGCTTTATCGCAAAGCATGTTGCGCTGAAACTGCTGCACGCGGGGATGACCGTCCGCGCCTCGGTTCGCAGCGCGGCGCGCGAGGGAGAGGTGATCGCCGCGTTGAGCCCGGATGCCGCTGCGACCGTGGAGCGGCTGAGCTTCGTGCATCTGGACCTGACGCGCGACGATGGCTGGGCACAGGCCGCCGAAGGGGTAGATGCGCTGGTCCACACCGCATCACCGTTTCCCATCGCGCAGCCAAAGAACGCCGACGACCTGATCCGCCCGGCGGTGGACGGCACGTTGCGGGCACTTCGGGCGGCACGGGATGCGGGTGTGGGCCGGGTTGTCCTGACTTCGTCCATCGCCGCTATCATGCGCTGCGATCTGCCCGCCGGGCGCGATCAGCACGACGAGACCGACTGGAGCCAGACCGATCACCCTGCCGCCACCTTCTATGACCAGTCAAAGACGCTGGCCGAGCGCGCGGCCTGGGATTTCGTGCGCGACGAGGCGCCGGACATGGCGCTGACCACGATCAATCCGGGCTTCGTGCTTGGTCCGCCGCTGGACGACGGCTTCGGCAGTTCGGTCGGCTTCGTGAAGCGCCTTCTGTCCGGCAAGGATCCGATGCTTCCCCGGCTTGGCCTGCCCGTCGTGGACGTGCGCGACGTGGCCGAGATGCATTTGCGCGCCCTGCAGCGACCCAAGACTGCCGGCGGGCGCTATCCGGCCACGGCCGGCTCAATTTGGTTCGTCGAGATGTCGCGCCGGTTGAAGGCAGAATATCCTGCCCGCCGGATGGCCACGCGCGAGGCGCCGAAACTGCTGCTACGCGCAATCGCGCTGTTCGACCCCGAGGTGAAATCGATCCTGCCCGATCTCGGCCATCTCTATCGGGTATCGAACCGGCGTGCGGCGGAGGATATGGGTATGAGCTTCATTCCGCCCGAACAGGCACTTCTGGCGACCGCAGAGTACCTGGTCGCCCACAAGCTGGTCTGAAGCCGGTTCAGAACCTGTCGAGAAGGCGGCGCAGGTAGTCCAGTTCGACCTCTGGCCGCGCCTGGTCGCCCGAACGGCGGCGAAGCTCTTGTAGCAGTTCTTCCGCCCGGCGGTAGACGTCGCCGCCGTGAAGCATGTCGTCATCTGTCCCCAAGTGACCCCTCGCCCCGCTGTCACGACCCAGCGGGTCACGGAGCGCATCGGGTTCCGCCCTGCCAACCTGGTCGCCCTGCCCGCCACCCTGCTGCTGTTCCGCCAGCGCCTCGCCCAGGTCGCGCATGCCATCGCGGAGTGCTTCCATCGCCTCGGCCTGCCGGTCCAATGCCTCGGCGTTCTCTCCCTCGCGCAAGGCCCGCTCAGCCTCTTCCATCGACCGTTCGGCGCGCTCCAGTGCTTCGTTCGCGGCATCGCCCTGAGGGGTACCGCGGCCGGGCATCTGCCCGCGCTGCTGACCCAACTGGTCGCGCAAGGCCTGCTGGCGCTCCGACAGACCCGGGCCGGGGTCTCCGCCCTCGCCCTCATCATCGCCCTCACCCTGGCCTTGTCGGCCGCTACCAAACTGCTCCTGCAGGTCGCGGAAGGTGTCGTCGTTCAGCCCCTGCTGGCCACGCAGCGTCTCTGCCAGGCCGCGCATCGCATCCTGACCCGGGCCGCCTTCGCCGCCCTGACCCTCGGCGATCTGCATGTTTTCCATCATCTGGCGCAGCATTTCCAGAAGCTCGGCCGCTTCGTCCATGCGGCCTTCTTCCATCAGTTGCTGCAGGCGCTCCAGCATGTCTGCCAGCTGGTCGCCGGTGATCTCCATGCTGTCTTCGTTCAGGGATTGCTGGCGGTCGGGATCGCGCTGCGCCTCCTGCGCCAACTGGTTCATGTAGTCGCGCATGGCCTCGCGCAACTCCTGAACCAACTCGTCGATCTCGGACTGGTCGGCCCCGTTTCGCATCGCCTCGGACAGCCGGTCCTGTGCGCGCTGAAGCCGTTCGCGGGCGCTGTCCAGATCGCCCTGCTCGATCAGAAGCGCAATCTCCCACAGTTCCTCAGCCAGTTCGTCGCGCGCCTCGGCGCTCATCCCGTCGGCAATGGCCGAATCGAGCCGCCGCAGCACGACGCGCAGCATCAGAAAGGCGCGTTCGTCGCGGATGAAACCCTCGGGCAGATGGGTAACGGCGCGCAGGATCTGCGCCACCCGCGGCCCGCTCTCGCGCGACCACAGCAGGTCGCGGCGCATCTCGGCCACCGATCCGGCCAGCGGGTCGAAGAAACGCTTCGCCGGCAGGACAACCGACTGGGTATCGCTTTCCCCAACCTGGCCTCGCGCGTCCTCGGCCGACAGGGTGATTGTCACCGGCAGGTTCGCCCAGGGGTGTTCCGACAGGTTCTCGATCAGGGTCTCGGTGAACTCGTCGCGCCGTCCGGTCATCGGCATCGGCAGGTCGAGCACCAGTGCCTCGCGCGGTTCGGGGTCGGGTTGCAGTCCATAGCGCCGGTCGACCGCATCGAGATCGAGCTCGATCAGCGCCTGCCCGCCAACCACCCCATAGTCGTCGCGCACACGAAAGGGCTGGCTCATCAGCCCGTCGGCTTCGCGCTGGATGGGGCCGGACATGACGATTCGTGGGGGTTCATCCCCGATCACAGCGATGTCCCATTGCCGGCCGCCCGGTCCGGTAATCGCCAGATAACCCGACTGCGCGATCTCGAAATCCGCCATCGGTTCGGTGGCTTCTTCGCCAGTGGCACCGCCGGACAGCGTCTCGTCCAGACCGAGGATACCGACCTCGCCATAAAGCCGCACCGTGACGATGCTGCCCTCGGGCACGGCGATTGCGGTCTCGCGAACCTCGTTCAGATAGATCGTGGGCTTGCCGGTATAGGCCGGGGGGCGTACCCAACCTTCCCAAGACGGGCGGGCGACCATTGCATCGGCGCCGCCGGGTAGCGTGATCTCGGCCACTTCGGTCAGGCGTGCGGGCGCGCCGAACCCCAGCGCCATCACCGCGGCCAGAAGGGCGGCGTAGCGCAGAGCATAGGGGTCTTGAGACGAGAGTCTCAAGTTTGGCACGGCCGGCCGCGCCGCCGCTGCCCGCTCTGCCATGCGCAGAACATGGGCCTGCCAGACGAGTTTGGACGCCGGATCGTCCGCCCCGATTGCCTGCGTGTCGGCCAGCGCGGTCAGCGGCCGGCCCGGCAGGGTGCGGTCCAGCCGGTCCAGCGCCTCTGCCCGGTCGGGCCAACGGAAGCGACGAAGGCCCCATGCCGTGGCGAGCAGGATCAAGACGACTGAGGTGGCCACTATCGCCGTGAACCACCGCGACGGCAGCACGTCCTGCACGCCGAAGGCCAGCGCCGCGATGCCGACGAACAGCAGGCTCCACGCCGGCCAGAAGGCGCGCGCGGCGCGCTCGGCCAGAAGACCCGCCCATGTCAGCCGCAACGGGCGGCGGAGCTTCGTTGCCGCCACCTCCAGCGCGCTGGGGCCGGGAGCATCGTTGGCTACAGGGGGATCTTGGCGCATGCTTCCTTTCAGGGTTGGACGCGACAGACGTCTACAACCACCCAGGCATGGTATCGCGGGCGAGCATTTCGTCAAACGTCGGGCGGGGGCGTATGACGGCGAATTGATCCCCGTTCACCAGAACCTCGGGCACCAGCGGGCGCGCGTTGTATTCAGACGCCATAACCGCGCCATAGGCCCCGGCCGAGCGGAACGCGACGAGATCGCCCGATTGCAGCGGCGGAAGCGGTCGGGCGCGGGCGAAGGTGTCGCCGCTTTCGCAGACCGGCCCGACCACGTCATAACGCTGCAATTCCACCCCCGGCGCATGCTCGACCACCGGCACGATATCGTGATGCGCGCCGTACATCGCCGGGCGGATCAGGTCGTTCATCGCGGCGTCGAGGATCAGGAAATCCCGCCCCTCGCCCTGCTTGAGGTAGATGACCGACGCGACCAGCAACCCGGCATTGCCGGAAATCAGCCGGCCCGGCTCTATCTCGATCTCGCAGCCCAGATCGCCGACAGTGCGCTTGATGACCTCGCCATATTCCAGCGGCAGCGGCGGGGCGGTGTTGGCGCGCTCATAAGGGATGCCGAGACCCCCGCCGAGGTCTAGCCGGCTGATCGTGTGGCCGTCGGCGCGGAGCTGCAGGGTCAGGTCGGCCACCTTCAGGTACGCCTGCTCGAACGGGGTCAGATCGGTCAGCTGGCTGCCGATATGCACGTCGATCCCCACGACATCGATGCCCGGCAGAGTGGCCGCCAGGGAATAGACCTCTCTCGCGCGGGCGATCGGGATGCCGAACTTGTCCTCCTTGCGCCCCGTCGCAATCTTCTCGTGGGTGCGGGCATCCACGTCGGGGTTCACGCGCACCGTGATCGGGGCCGTAGCGCCGATCGACGACGCGACCTCAGACAGCGCCAGAAGCTCGGGCTCGGATTCGACGTTGAACTGGCGGATGCCACCCTCCAGCGCCAGCCGCATCTCGGCCTGCGTCTTGCCTATGCCGGAGAACACGATCTTCTCGCCCGGCACACCCGCGGCCTTCGCCCGCAGGTATTCACCGCCCGAGACCACATCCATCCCTGCGCCCAAATTTCCCAGCGTGCGCAACACGGCCAGATTGCCGTTCGACTTCACCGCAAAGCAGATCAGATGCGGCAGCGGCGCCAACGCTTCTTCGAACAGCCGGTAGTGGCGGGTCAGCGTGGCGGTGGAATAGACGTAGAAGGGCGTGCCGACCGTCGCCGCGATCTCGTGGATCGGCACGTCCTCGGCATGAAGCTGCCCGTCGCGATAGAGGAAATGGTCCATCAGGTCACGGGCCGCGAGCGCAGGAACAGGTAGAGCGGCAGGCCGCAGGAGACGCCGATCCCAAAGGTGGCGGGAATGGCGATCAGCCCCAGCCACATCCGCCGGCTGACGGATTCAACGATCACGAAGACCGTCAGCGCCACCGCCGCGATCGTCAGATCCCAGGTCAGGCCGGATGTCGCAGCGTTGGCGTGCCAGGCGTCCACCATGGCCATCAGATCCCAGGTGTTCTGGTTGAACCAGGTAATGAAGTAATACATCGGGTGGATCGCACCCCAGATCGCCAGAGCCAGATAGAGCCACCGCAGCGGCGTCATCAGAGCCTGCCCGTCACGCCCATGCGCGCCTCGCCGCCGACCGTCACGCCGGATTGCGGTGGCTGCGGCGGGCCGTCGGCCCCGCATGCTGCCAGCGTCAGTGCAGTCAGAAGAATCAGCAGTCTCATTCCATCACCTCTTTCCAACGCGCGATCTGCGCGCGTACCTGATCTGGCGCCGTGCCGCCGTAACTCTGACGGCTGGTAACCGAATTGCGGACGCCCAGCACCGCGAAAACATCCTGCGTGATGCCGGCATGTGCGTTCCGCATTTCCTCCAGCGACAGGTCCGGCAGATCGACGCCGCGATCCTCGGCCGCCTTCACCAGCGCGCCGGTTACATGATGCGCCTCGCGGAACGGCAGGTTCAGTTCGCGCACCAACCAGTCGGCCAGATCGGTCGCGGTGGAGAACCCGGCCGAGGCGGCACGCTCCAATGCCTCGGGCTGCGCCTGCATATCGCGCAGCATCCCCTCCATCGCCGCCAGGGACAGCATCAGCGTATCGGCCGCGTCGAACACCTGTTCCTTGTCTTCCTGCATGTCCTTGGAATAGGTCAGCGGCAACCCCTTCATCACGGTGAACAGCGCCACCGTCGCGCCAAGGATCCGCCCGATCTTGGCGCGCAGCAGCTCGGCCGCATCCGGGTTCCGCTTCTGCGGCATGATCGACGAACCGGTGGAGAACCGATCCGACAGCCGCACGAAGCGGAACTGAGCCGACGACCAGATCACCAGTTCCTCGGCCAGCCGGCTGAGGTGCATCGCGCAGATCGACGCCGCCGACAGGAATTCCAGCGCAAAGTCGCGGTCGCTCACGGCATCCAGGCTGTTCGCCATCGGCCGGTCGAAACCCAGCGCCTCGGCGGTCATCTGCCGGTCGATGGGAAAAGAGGTGCCGGCCAGGGCAGCCGCGCCAAGCGGACACTCGTTCATCCGCGCGCGGGCATCGTGGAATCGGCTGATATCGCGGCCGAACATCTCGACATAGGCCATCATGTGATGGCCCCAGGTCACCGGCTGCGCCGTTTGCAGATGGGTGAAACCCGGCATGATCCAGTCTGCCCCGGCCTCGGCCTGCATCAGGGCTGTGCGGATCAGCGCCTCCAGCCCGTCGATGGCCGCGTCGCACTGGTCACGCACCCACAGCCGGAAGTCGGTGGCCACCTGGTCGTTGCGGCTGCGCGCAGTATGCAGCCGCCCGGCCGGATCGCCGATCACTTCCTTCAGGCGTGCCTCCACGTTCATGTGGATGTCTTCCAGTTCGGTGCGAAACGGAAAGCCGCCCGCCTCGATCTCTGACAAGACCGTGAGAAGCCCTTCCCGGATCGCCTGAGCATCGCTATCGGTGATGATACCCTGCGCGGCCAACATGGCGGCATGGGCACGGCTGCCCGCGATATCCTGCGCGGCAAGTCGCCGGTCGAAGCCGATCGAGGCATTGATCGCCTCCATGATCGCGTCGGGTCCGGCGGCGAACCGCCCGCCCCACATGGCGTTGGATGCGGGTGTGTCGGGTGCCGTCATGGTCTGGCCTTCTGGAGGGAAAATGCGTCTGATCCGTCTCGCCGTCCTCTACACGGCCCTCGCGCTTGGTGCAAATGCCGCGGCCGCCGATACAGCGGCGCTGGAGGCGCTGCGCGAGGGCGACATGCGCAAGCTGAACTTCCACGCCGAGGCCAAACCGATCCCTGAAGTGACGCTGCTGGACGCCGACGACGCGACCCACACGCTGACCGAATACCACGGTCGCCATGTCGTGCTGAACTTCTGGGCCACCTGGTGCGCGCCCTGCCGGCACGAGATGCCCTCGCTCGACCGGCTGGAGGCGGAGTTCGGTGGCGACGGATTTGCCGTGGTCCCGGTGGCCACCGGGCGCAACTCTGTCGCCGGAATCAACCGGTTCTTCGAGGAGGCGGAAATCGCGCATCTGCCGATCCTGCGCGACACGCGGCAGGAACTGGCGCGCGAGATGGGTGTTCTGGGCCTGCCGGTGACGGTGATCCTGGATCCCGAAGGCCGCGAAATCGCACGCCTGATCGGCGACGCGGAATGGGACAGCGCCCCGGCCAGGGCAATCATCGCGGCCCTTCTCGCCGGCGGTTGACTGCCTGCAACACGGCCCGCCCGCTGCGCGCCCCTGTGACTTGGCGGCATTGCGCTTGACCGGGGCATTCCTTAGGTCATGCTGGGATCAAGGCCCGGCGCGAGAGCCACGCGCCGGCCACAACAAAGGGAAGAGGTATTCAGCATGACCAATGTCGTTATCGTCTCGGCCGCGCGCACGGCCGTCGGCAGTTTCAGCGGCGCATTCGCCAACACGCCCGCCCATGACCTCGGCGCGGCCGTGCTGGAGGCGCTGGTCGCCCGCGCCGGCATCGACAAGGCAGAGGTGTCGGAAACCATCCTCGGCCAGGTGCTGACCGCCGGGCAGGGACAGAATCCCGCGCGGCAGGCCCATATCAACGCGGGCCTTCCTGTCGAATCCGCCGCATGGTCGATCAACCAGGTCTGCGGCTCGGGTCTGCGCGCGGTGGCGCTGGCCGCCCAGCACATCCAGCTTGGCGACGCCGCCATCGTCGCCGCTGGCGGGCAAGAGAACATGAGCCTTTCGCCCCACGTCGCGCACCTGCGCGCGGGCCACAAGATGGGCGACATGAAGTTCATCGACTCGATGATCAAGGATGGGCTTTGGGACGCGTTCAATGGCTACCACATGGGCCAGACGGCCGAGAACGTGGCCCAGCAGTGGCAGATCAGCCGCGACATGCAGGACCAGTTCGCGCTGGAGAGCCAGAACAAGGCCGAGGCGGCGCAGAAGGCCGGCAAGTTCGCCGACGAGATCGTGGCCTTCACGGTCAAGACCCGCAAGGGCGACACGGTCGTCGATCAGGACGAATACATCCGCCACGGCGCGACGCTGGAAGGGATGCAGAAGCTGCGCCCGGCCTTTACGAAGGAAGGCTCGGTCACGGCCGCGAATGCCAGCGGCATCAACGATGGCGCGGCCGGCGTGCTGCTGATGAGCGCGGAAGAGGCAGAGAAGCGCGGGCTCACGCCCCTTGCCCGCATCGCCTCCTACGCCACGGCGGGGCTCGATCCGTCGATCATGGGCGTGGGACCGATCCACGCCAGCCGCAAGGCGCTGGAAAAGGCCGGCTGGAAGCCTGAGGATCTGGACCTGATCGAGGCCAACGAGGCCTTTGCTGCCCAGGCTTGCGCAGTGAACAAGGACATGGGCTGGGATACTTCCAAGGTGAACGTGAACGGCGGCGCCATCGCCATCGGCCACCCCATCGGAGCGTCGGGCGCGCGGATCCTGAATACGCTGCTTTTCGAGATGAAGCGGTCGGGCGCGAAGAAGGGCCTCGCAACGCTCTGCATCGGCGGTGGCATGGGCGTCGCCATGTGCCTCGAAGGCATGTAGTTGAAAGGCCGGGCGTAACTTTGTTGCGCCCGGACTGCCATTGGCCTAACAACATTGCCTGAGGATGACAGGGACAGGAGGAGCTATGTCACGGGTTGCATTGGTTACAGGGGGGTCGCGCGGCATCGGCGCGGCGATCTCCAAGGCACTGAAGGACGCGGGCTATACGGTGGCCGCCAACTACGCGGGCAATGACGAGGCCGCGGCAAAGTTCTCTGAAGAAACCGGCATCAAGACCTACAAGTGGAACGTCGCGGATTACGAGGCCTCGAAGGCTGGCATCGCGCAGGTCGAGGGCGATCTTGGCCCCATCGACATCGTCGTGGCGAACGCGGGCATCACCCGCGACGCGCCGTTCCACAAGATGACGCCGGAGCAATGGACCCAGGTCATCGACACCAACCTGACCGGCGTTTTCAACACCGTCCATCCGATCTGGCCGGGAATGCGCGAGCGCAAGTTCGGCCGGGTTGTCGTGATCTCATCGATCAACGGGCAGAAGGGCCAGTTCGCGCAGGTCAACTATGCCGCGACCAAAGCGGGCGACCTCGGCATTGTGAAAAGCCTGGCACAAGAGGGCGCGCGCGCCGGGATCACCGCAAATGCGGTGTGCCCAGGCTATATCGCCACCGAGATGGTGATGGCGGTGCCGGAAAAGGTGCGCGAGTCGATCATCTCGCAGATCCCAGCCGGCCGTCTGGGCGAGCCAGAGGAGATCGCGCGCTGCGTGGCCTTCCTCGTTTCGGATGGCGCGGGTTTCGTCAACGGTTCCACGATCAGCGCGAACGGGGCGCAGTTCTTCGTCTGACGGCATCCACGCGAAAGCGCCGGCCGGTCCCTTGCGGGGCCGGCCGTTTTCGTGGAATGGCGGCGCAGGAGAAAACCATGTCCAGAACCCGCGCCACCGCCATCGGATTCGTCGCCGTCCTGCTCTGGGCGTCGCTGGCGCTACTCACCGTGGGCTCGGCCCCCGTGCCGCCGTTCCAATTGAACGCGCTCTGCTTTGCCATTGGCGGCGGGATCGGGTTGACATGGGTCTGGCGGTCAGGGGGCGCAGGGCGGCTGCGCGCGGTGTCCTGGCGGGTCTATGCCTTCGGCACGGCGGGGCTGTTCGGCTATCACGCGCTCTACTTCTCGGCCCTGCGGATGGCCCCGCCGGCTGAGGCCGGGCTGATCGCCTATCTCTGGCCGTTGCTGATCGTGCTGTTTTCCGGTCTGCTGCCGGACGAACGGCTGGGCCTTGGCCATGTGATCGGTGCACTGATGGCCTTTGTGGGGGCTGCAATGATCGTATTGCGGGGCGCGAGCGGGTTCGACACCAGCGCCCTGCCCGGGCTTGGCCTCGCCTTCCTTTGTGCGCTGACCTGGGCGGGCTATTCTGTCCTGTCGCGGCGGCTGGGTGCGATCCCGACTGACAGCGTGGCGGTGTTCTGCCTAGCCTCAGCGGTGCTGTCGGCGGTCGCGCACCTGCTGTTCGAAACCACCGCATGGCCCACCGGAAGCATCGGCTGGGCCTCCGTCATCGCGCTTGGGTTGGGGCCGGTGGGACTCGCCTTCTACGTGTGGGACATCGGCGTGAAGCGCGGCGATATCCAGTTGCTAGGGGTAGCATCCTACGCCGCCCCGCTGCTGTCCACATTGCTTCTGATTGTGGCGGGAGTCGCCGCCGCGACGCCAACACTGCTGCTCTCCGCCGGCCTCATCACCGGCGGCGCAGCGGTAGCGGCCCGCGCCAGCGGGTCGATCAGGCGTGCGATTCCACCTGCGACAAACGCGTAATCTCTTCTTTCAGGCGAAGTTTCTGCTTCTTGAGTTCAGCGATCCTGAGCCCGTCCGTCGCCGGACTGCGCTGGGCCTCCTCGACCTCGGCCGAAAGGGTCTGGTGGCGGCGGCGAAGCTCTTGCAGGTGCGAACCAAGGCTCATATCAATCTCCTCTCCAACTACATCCAGAGATTGAATTGCATCACAGAACTTGAGTCGTGTCACCCACCACCGGCAAGATCGTGCCAAATTTATTTCCGCCCGCGCCCCTTGCCGAATGGCGACTATGTGCCCATGGGCAAGCCCCCAGCGTCGCGCAGGATCCCGCGGGCGGCGACGCTGTAGTCGTCGCCATCGCCGCTATGGGCTGGCCCGTCGTGCAGGACGAACGGGGCGAGCAGCCGGAACGGACCGCGCGCGCCCTTCCTCGCCCGCACAATCACCCGGCCTGCCGGCTGGCCCGCCCGACCGGTCAGCGGCAACACCGCGATGTCGCCTGCCCGCCCGCCAACCGCCGCCAGCACATCGGGCAGCCGGTCCGCGCGCTGGATCAGCGTCAACCAGCCGCCCGGGCGCAGTCTACGCAGTGCCGCATCTATCCAGCCGATTAGGGGAGTCGCTTCGCGCAGGGCGGCCTCGCGCCCCGGATCGCGGGCAGAGGTGCCGTCAGCGGCGTCGAAGTACGGCGGATTGGCGATCACATGGTCGAAGTTCCGGGCGCGCAACTCCGCTGGCAGGCGGGTCAGATCGGCGACTGTCACTGCCAGAGTGATCCCGTTCGCCTCGGCATTCCTGCGCGCGAGTTCGGCATAGCCCGGCTGCCGCTCCACCCCATGCAGATCGAGCCCCGGAACGCGGGCGCCAAGGCAGAGGCTCGCCACGCCCGCGCCGCAGCCCAGTTCCAGCACCGCCTGTCCCGCGGCGGCAGGTACGGCAGCGGCGAGCAGTACGGGATCGGTGCCCGCCCGGTAGCCACCGCGCGGCTGCGCGATCACCAGTCGTCCGCCAAGAAAGCGGTCGCGGCTGAGCGCGCCCCCCTCCGACATCTCAGCTTTCCAGCGGGATGTCGTTGTCCGCCAGAACGGCGCGGGCGCGGAAGTGGTCCGCGCGCCGCACCATCAGCCTTCGCGGCAGGATTCCGATGGATCCTTCCAGCACGCTCATGTGGACGTCCATGGTAAAGACGTCTATATCCTCGCCCTCAAGCAGCGCGGTGGCGAAGGCGATGATCGTGGGGTCGGTGGTGCGCAAAAGTTCCTTCATGGGCGATCAGTTAATGGCAAACCGGCAGGCTTGTCGAGACGGCCGGCGGTGACCGTGATGGGGCTTGATACCGCGGTGAGTCAGCCGCACGACCGCCTTGCCTCGCATCTGGCCGAGGACATGGGCGCGGTGAACGCGCTGATCCGCGATCGCATGGCATCGGAACATGCGCCGCGCATCCCCGAGGTGACCGCGCATCTGGTCGAGGCCGGTGGGAAACGCCTGCGTCCGATGCTGACACTGGCGACGGCGCGGATGTGCGGCTACGACGGTCCGCATCACATTCACCTCGCCGCGACGGTGGAGTTCATCCATACCGCCACCCTGCTGCACGACGACGTGGTGGACGAAAGCGAACGGCGCCGAGGCCGGCCGACGGCAAACCTGCTTTGGGACAACAAGTCCTCGGTGCTGGTGGGCGACTACCTGTTCGCACGCTCCTTCCAGTTGATGGTGGAGACCGGATCGCTCCGCGTGCTCGACATCCTGTCGAACGCGGCGGCCACGATTGCCGAGGGCGAAGTGCTGCAACTCACCGCCGCGCGCGATCTGGCGACCGACGAGACGATCTATCTCAAGGTCGTGCGGGGCAAGACCGCGGCGCTGTTTTCGGCAGCGACAGAGGTCGGCGGCGTCATCGCCCGCGCGCCGGAACAGCATGTCCGGGCACTTTTCACCTATGGCGACGCGCTTGGTGTCAGCTTCCAGATCGTCGACGATCTGCTGGACTATGGCGGCGCTACGGCGATGATCGGCAAGAATACCGGCGACGATTTCCGCGAGCGCAAGCTGACGCTGCCGGTCATCAAGGCCGTGGCGCAGGCCGACGCGCAGGAGCGTGCCTTCTGGCAGCGGGTAATCGAGAAGGGCGACCAGCAGGACGGCGATCTGGAGCGCGCGCTGGAGATCCTGACGCGCCGCGGTACGCTGGAGGCCACGCGCGCCGACGCCCTGTCGTGGTCCGCGCGGGCGCGCGGGGCGCTGGACGCTGTGCCGGATCATCCGCTGCGGGATATGCTGGTAGACCTTGCCGACTACGTGGTCGCCCGCGTCAGTTGAGCATCCGCGCCACGGCAACCCACCATCCGGCCCGCGTCGACTGCAGGGCTGCGGCGGCTCGTTCGGCGCCGGGTTCATCCTCGAATAAACCGAAACAGGTCGCGCCCGAACCCGACATCCGCGCAAACAGGCAATCTGGCTGCGCGGCAAGCCGATCCAGAACTTCCGCAATGACGGGTGCCACACCAATTGCCGCATCCTGAAGGTCGTTGCGCTGATCCGCGAGCCATTGGGCCAGAACACGCGCGTCGGGCCATTCCGGCAGCAAATCGGGCATCGGCGCATTTTCGGCGTGGCCCAGCCGGGCAAACACCGCGCGCGTAGGCACCTCTACGCCCGGGTTGGCGAGCAGGATCGAGGCCGGAGGCAGGCGCGGTACGTCCGACAGCATATCACCAATCCCACGCATGCGAGCGGGACGGGCAGCGAGGCAGACCGGCACGTCCGCGCCGAGGTCCAGCAGCCGCTCTGCGTCAGGCAAGGGCCGCCCCGTCTGCCGAGCAATCGCCCGCAGCGTAGCCGCTGCATCCGACGACCCGCCGCCTATGCCGGACGCGGATGGCAGGTGCTTTTCCAGTTCAAAGCTCATGCCCACCGCGCCCATCGCCGCCGCGGCGCGCAGCACCAGGTTGTCCTGGCCATCGGGCACACCGGCCGCTTGTGGTCCGATGACGGTCAGACGCGCGCCCTGCCCCGTGGATACCGTCACACGGTCACAAACCGCCGCAAAGACCACGAGGCTGTCGAGCAGATGGTAGCCATCGGCGCGCCTGCCGGTGACGTGCAAGGTCAGGTTGATCTTGGCCGGGGCGAATTCAGTGACGGTCACGGGTGCGCGCCGGTCAGTTGCCTGCTGCCCGCTCTTCGGCCTCTTCCTCGGCCAGCACGCGGTCAAGCCCGACCTCCAGCTTTCGGCGAATCCGGATCTCTTCTTCCGGTTCCGGATCGAAGGACAGCGCCCGGCGCCACTGGAACTGCGCCTCCAGCCGTCGGCCGACGACCCAATAGACGTCACCTAGGTGGTCGTTGACAATCGGATCCGTAGCCAGCAGCTCCGCCGCGCGCTCCATCGGCGCCACGGCCTCTTCGAAACGGCCCAGCCGGTAGAGCGCCCAGCCGAGACTGTCGATGATATGGCCGTTGTCGGGCGCACCCTCGACGGCGGTCTCGATCATGTCGAGCGCCTCGTCAAGATTCTCGCGCCGCTCGACCAGCGAATAGCCAAGATAATTCAGAACCATCGGCTGATCCGGGCGCAGTTCAAGTGCGCGGCGAAAATCAGCCTCGGCCAGTTCCCAGCGATCCTCGCGCTCGTGGCAGATTCCGCGGGTGTAGAACACGACCCAATGCCGCTCGTCAGGCTCGCCGATCAACTCTATCGCTCGGCTGTAGGCGCGTGAGGCCGCATCGAACTGCTCTTCCCGTCGCAGCAGATCGCCGAGCGCCGTATGCACGGTAATCAGCTCGTCATGGCTTTCCGCCAGCGCCTGCAACGTAGAGATCGCCTCGTCAGCATCACCGGCACGGTAGAGCGAATCCGCCCGGCCAAGCTCGGCCGAGAAGAAACGTGGGCTTTCGGGGTCGATCTGGGCGAAAACCTGCTGCGCCAACGTATGCTGGGACAGTTGATCCAGCAGGCGTGCGGTCAGCAGGATCGCATCCTCGTGGTCCGGACGCAGATGCTCGGCAAGGCGCGAATACAGCAGGGTCACCGTGTCGTTGGCCTCACCGACCAGCGCCGAGGCTGTGGTGTGAAATACCTCTGCGATCCCCTCGGACGCACTTCGCGCCGCCGTGTAGGGCAATATCTCTTCCGTCTGAAGGCTTGCCCGCAGTTCCTCGATCTCGAGATCCGCATCGGCGCCGAAAATCTCGCCCAGCAGCGCCAGCGCCGCATCATTGCGCTCCAACTGGCTCAGGATCTGGACATGGGCAATGACCCCGCGCCGCGTCATCTGAAGCGGACCCGCCTCGTCACCCGACAGAATTTCCAGCGCGCCCTCGAAATCGCCGACCGAGGCCAGTGCCAGCGCCTTGTGAAACCGGGCGAAGGGAGCAAGCGCCGGTGTTTCGCCCAGCGCATCAAAGGCCACCAGCGCATCGGACATGCGCCCCTCGCCGATGAGCGCCCAGGCTCCAGTCAGACCATCGACCAGCGGCCCGGTTTCGCGGCCGTTCTCTACCGCCGCCCGCGCTTCCTCGAACTCTCCCCGTGCGAGTAGATCAGCCAACAGCACAAGATTCGCGCTCTGGCTGCGCAGACCTAGAGCCAGCAACCGCTCTGCCATCTCGACAGCGCGGTCGATCTCGCCCAGGGCTGCATGCGACAGGATCGCATTTTCCAGAAGCGCAGGATTGTCCGGATCCTCGCCAAGGGCGCGCTGGAGGTAGTCCGCCGATACCGCAAAGTCGTTGTCGCTGCCGGCCTGCCGCGCGGCGAGATACGCCCCAGCCAGACCATCGGCCGATGCGGCGAAGGGCTGAGCAGGCAACAGTGCGAGCGCACAGGCAAGCGCGGCAAATCTGCGGCGAAGGGAATAATGCGGCAAGGTCCGTGCCTCTCCTGACTTCGACCGCAACCTAGAGCCCGCCGGCGCACATGGCAATCGGACAGGCCGGTTTATGCCGCTCTCTTCCGATGCCTCACGCAAGTGTCACATGTTGGGATAGTTCGGCCCGTCGCCGCCCTGCGGAGTGACCCAGACGATGTTCTGGCTCGGATCCTTGATGTCGCAGGTCTTGCAGTGGACGCAGTTCTGGAAGTTGATGACAAACTTCGCCTCTGCACCCTCGCCCACCACCTCGTAAACGCCCGCCGGGCAGTAGCGTTGCGCAGGCTCCGCGTATTTGGGTAGGTTCACCTGGATCGGAACCGCCGGATCCTTCAGCGTCAGGTGCGCGGGCTGGCTCTCCTCGTGGTTGGTGAAGCTGAAAGCCACATTTGTCAGCCGATCGAACGAAAGCACGCCATCGGGCTTGGGGTAGTCGATGGTCTTGTGCTTGCGCGCCTCTCCGGTTGCGGCCGCGTCCGACTTGCCGTGCTCCATCGTGCCGAATGCGGAGAAGCCCAGCGTGTTCGTCCACATGTCGAAGCCACCGAGCGCCAGCGAGGAGACAAGCCCCCATCTCGACCACATCGGCTTGACGTTGCGGACCTTCTTCAGATCCTTGCCCACCGGCCCGCTGCGCAACTCGGTCTCGTAGTCGGTCAGTTCATCGCCCGCGCGGCCCGCCTTGATCGCGCCATAGGCGGCCTCGGCCGCTGCCTTGCCCGAAAGCATCGCGTTATGGTTGCCCTTGATCCGCGGCACGTTGACCAGCCCGGCCGAGCAACCCAGCAGCGCGCCGCCCGGAAAGACCACCTTGGGAATCGACTGCCAGCCGCCCTCGCTGATTGCCCGCGCCCCATAGGCCACGCGCTTGCCCCCCTTCAGCAGCTCGGCCACCATCGGGTGATGCTTGAACCTCTGGAATTCCATGTAGGGATAGAGATGCGGGTTCTCGTAGTTCAGGTGCACCACGAAGCCCACACAGACCTGGTTGTTGTCGATGTGGTAAATGAACGACCCGCCACCCGCATTCTTGCCCAGCGGCCAGCCCATGGTGTGGATCACCGTGCCGGGCTTGTGTTTCTCGGAGTCGACCTCCCAGATCTCCTTCATGCCCAGGCCGAACTTCTGCGGATCGTGTCCCTTGGACAGCTCGAACTTCGCCATCACCTGCTTCGACAGTGACCCGCGCACCCCCTCGCCCAGCAGCACATACTTGCCGCGCAGCTCCATCCCCGGCTCGTAGTTCGGCCCCGGCGTGCCATCGGAGTTCTTTCCGAACTCGCCCGCGACGACGCCTGCAACCTCGCCATCCTTGCCCCAGACAAGCTCCGACGCCGCCATGCCGGCAAACACCTCGACGCCCAGCGCCTCGGCCTGCTCGGCCATCCAGCGGCAGACGTTTGCCATGCTGACGATGTAGTTGCCGTGGTTCGACATCAGCGGTGGCATCGGCCAGTTCGGCACGCGGATCTTCCCAGCCTCGCCCAGCATGTAAAAGCTGTCTGACGTGACCGGAACGGTGACAGGCGCGCCGCGCTCCTTCCAGTCGGGGATCACCGCGTCAAGGCCGCAGGGGTCCAGTACCGCGCCCGACAGGATATGCGCGCCGACCTCAGACCCCTTTTCCAGCACGACCACCGACAGTTCGGGATCGAGTTGTTTCAGACGGATCGCCGCCGACAGGCCCGCGGGGCCTGCGCCGACGATCACCACGTCATAGTCCATCGCCTCGCGTTCGATCGGATTGGTCTCGCTCACGCCCTGCCTCCTTGCGCCCCGCATCGCGGATCATATCTGACGGATCAGCACCCCGCGTTACATGACCGGGGCAAGCCGGGTCAATGATGACGCCCCGTTCTGCCGATGGCGAAGGGACGGCGAAAATCGACCGGTCGACCGGCCTGCCCCCTTGCAATCCGGCGCTGCGTCGGTTCTGCTTGACCTTGTATCGCAGGTGTCGCGGCCGACAGGCCGTGGCACCTTTTTGATAACGCGATTCTGAACTGGATGGCACGGCGATGGACAAGATTCCGATGACACGCAGCGGCTTTGCCGCGCTTGAGGATGAACTGCGGATGCTGAAAAGCACCGAGCGTCCGGCCGTCATCCGCGCCATCGCCGAGGCGCGCGAGCATGGCGACCTGTCCGAGAACGCGGAATATCATGCTGCGCGTGAGAAGCAGAGCTTCATCGAGGGCCGGATCAAGGAGCTGGAGTCGATCATCAGCCGGGCCGAAGTGATCGACCCCGTCCGTCTGTCCGGGTCGATCAAGTTCGGCGCAACCGTGACCATCATCGACGAGGAATCGGACGAAGAGCGCACCTACCAGATCGTGGGAGAGGCCGAGGCCGACATCGAACGCGGGCTTCTGAACATCAGATCGCCGCTCGCCCGCGCCCTGATCGGCAAGGACGAGGGCGACAGCGTCGAGGTGCGCTCGCCCGGCGGCGAGCGCAGCTACGAGATCGTCAGTATCCGCTACATCTGAGCACTGGCAGGGCGATGTCCGATCCAAACTCGGAAAAACCGATCGACCTTGGCGTCTACGGCCGAGGTGCCGATCCGAATGCGCCGCGCATCGGCCGGGCCGAGCTTGGCGCACTGGCGCTGTCGATTCTTTGGCTGGGCCTATGCCTTGTCCTCTACACCCGATCTGATGGTGTTCCGGCTGATGGGGCGGGTGGCTTGTCGGTTCTGCTGACCGCCGCCGCGGTTCTTGCCCCCGTCCTGCTCGTCTGGATCGCGGCGCTGATGCTGCGATCCCTCCGCCGTCTGCAGACCGAAACCGCAGAACTGCGCGAGGCGATGAGCGCATTGCGGCAGGCACAACTGGCGCTGCAGCAGGCCACGGGCGCTGCACGACGCCCCGCACCCGAGATCGAGCCTGCCGAGGCACCGCGGCCACGGGTCGCGGCCGCAAGCCCGGCGCAGCCTGCAGCGCCGCGCCGCCCTGCCGCACCGACAGCGCCCGCTGCAAAGCAGCCCGCTGTTGCCGCGCGGACCACTGCCGACGGGCAGGCGCTGCTCGCCTTCGACACACCGCAAGAGCCTACCGCAGAGCCGATGCCGATGGCGGAACTGATCCTTGCGCTGAATTTCCCCGACGACGCCGAGGATGAGGCTGCCATATCGGCGCTGAAACTCGCGCTTCAGGATCGCGACACCGCGAAACTGATCCGTGCCGCGCAGGATGTGCTGACGCTCTTGGGCCATGACGGCATATACATGGACAACCTGCAGCCTGACCGCGCCCGGCCAGAGGTCTGGCGTCGCTTTGCCGGCGGCGAACGTGGGCGCGGCGTCGCTGCGCTCGGCGGGATACGCGATCGAGAGGTGCTGGCGGCAATCACCGCGCGGACGCGACAGGATCCTGTATTCCGCGACGCTGCGCATCATTTCCTGCGCAGCTTCGACCGCCATGTCTCGACCTTCGCGGACCGGGCCGAAGACTCGACTCTCTCGGCTTTCGCCGAGACACGGACAGCCAAGGCATTCATGCTCATCGGCCGCGTGACAGGCACATTCGACTGACCGAAAGCGCGGCAATGCCCCTTGCAAAACACCCCTGCGCCCGGTAATGGGCGCGCTCCAAACCCGCGTGGCCGGCCGATGTGGCATGCCGAGTCGCGCGATAACCGTTCCTAAGAGGAGATGGAAATGCCCAAGATGAAGACCAAGTCGAGCGCCAAGAAGCGCTTTTCGATGACCGCGACGGGCAAGGTGAAATCCGCCCAGGCCGGCAAGCGGCACGGCATGATCAAGCGTACGACGAAATTCATCCGCGATGCGCGCGGCACCATGGTGCTGTCCGAGGCGGATACGAAGATCGTCAAGAAATACATGCCCTACGACCGCTGAGGAGCCGCCAACATGTCACGCGTCACATCCGGAAAAGTCACCCACGCCCGCCATCGCAAGGTCATCAAGGCCGCGAAGGGCTATTACGCCGCCCGCGGCACCAACTTCCGCACCGCCACCCAGGCGGTGGACAAGGCGAACCAGTACGCCACCCGCGACCGCAAGACCCGCAAGCGCAACTTCCGCGCGCTGTGGATCCAGCGGATCAACGCTGCGGTGCGCGAATTCGACCCGGCGATGACCTATTCGCGCTTCATCAACGGTCTGGCGAAAGCCGGGATCGAGGTGGACCGCAAGGTGCTGGCCGATCTGGCCGTGCACGAGCCCGACGCCTTTGGCGCCATCGTCGAACGCGCCCGCGCGGCGGTCTGAACCGGCCTGAACGGCTGCGAAAGGCCCCGCCTCGGCGGGGCCTTTTTCGTTGGCTTGCAATCCGCCGCGCCCGCCGCTAGCAGGGGCCGCGCGAGCCAAAGGGGCGACGATGAACGATCTGAGCACGCTGAAGTCCAAGTACCTTGCCGGCATCGCCGCAGCGGCAGACGAGGCCGCGATAGAGGAGTTGCGCCTGTCCGCGCTCGGCAAGAAGGGCGAGATCAGCGCGCTGATGCGCGGCCTGGGCCAGATGTCGCCCGAAGAGCGCCAGACCGCCGGCCCCGCGCTCAATGCGCTGAAGGACGAGATCGACGCCGCGCTGAAAGCACGTCGCGCCGGGCTGGCCGATGCAGCACTCGACGATCGGCTGCGCGCCGAATGGCTGGACGTCACACTCCCCGGCCGCCCGCGCCCGCAGGGCACCATCCACCCGGTCAGCCAGGTGATGGAGGAACTGACCGCGATCTTCGCCGACATGGGCTTTGCCGTGGCCGAGGGGCCGCAGGTCGAATCCGACTGGTACAATTTCGACGCGCTGAACATCGCGCCCGAACACCCCGCCCGGCAGGAACACGACACCTTCTTCCTGCACCGCGCCGAGGGCGACAGCCGCCCGCCGCACGTCCTACGCACCCACACCAGCCCGGTACAGATCCGCGCCATGCAGGATCAGGGCGCGCCGATCCGCGTCATCGCCCCCGGCCGCGTCTACCGCATGGACATGGACCAGACGCACACCCCGATGTTCCATCAGGTCGAGGGGCTGGCCATTGACCGCGACATCACCATGGCCAACCTGAAATGGGTGCTGGAGGAATTCTGCCGCGCCTTCTTCGAGGTCGATCAGGTGGAACTCAGGTTCCGCGCGTCGCACTTCCCCTTCACCGAACCCTCGGCCGAGGTCGATATCCGCTGCTCCTGGACCGGCGGCCAGCTGAAGATCGGCGAGGGCGACAGCTGGCTGGAGATCCTCGGCTCGGGCATGGTGCATCCCCATGTGCTGCGTTCCGGCGGGATCGACCCGGATGAATGGCAGGGCTTCGCCTTCGGCATGGGCATCGACCGGATCGCCATGCTGAAATACGGCATCCCCGACCTGCGCGCGTTCTTCGAGAGCGACCTGCGCTGGCTGCGCCACTACGGCTTTGCAGCCCTCGACATGCCCGGCCTGCCGGGTGGTTTAAGTCGGTGACCAACCGCCTCGTTCTCGAAAGTGAACTTTTACGCTACATTGCAAGCTGGAGTAGAGACCCGAACTCTCCGGATCACGAAGTTCCTATTCTGTTTCCAGATACACTTAATGATCTTCCCACGCTCAAGG
Source organism: Paracoccaceae bacterium (assembly GCA_050485905.1). Taxonomy (GTDB): domain Bacteria; phylum Pseudomonadota; class Alphaproteobacteria; order Rhodobacterales; family Rhodobacteraceae; genus JAWLCA01. The sequence goes on from JBJHCH010000003.1 coordinate 45,716, forward strand.
GCGCGCTCGACCAAGATCAAGACTTCGCTTGGAGACAGCTTGAGGCCATACTAAGCGAATGCCACGTCCGAGAATGGCTTCATGTGACTTGGATCACCGATACCAGTTGCTATGCACGGCTCACTGAGAAGGGCTACGAGCGGCTTGAGTACCATGAACAGAACCGCATCGTACGGCGTCTATGGCGTGGGGCAGGAAAACTTGCTGACCGGGCTTTCTGGTCAGTATTTGCACCTGTGATTGTGACCATCTTGACCGTTTTGGCTCTGAAATGGATTGGCTTGGCAGATTGATCGTCTGATGCCGTTCACATCGCTCACCCCGGTTCCGCCCGGTAGATCAGCCGCTCGTCGCAGGGCGCCACGCGCAGGATGTTGGTGGTGCCCGGCATGTTGAACGGCACCCCCGCCGTCACCACGATCTGATCGGTCAGCTCGGCAAAGCCATACTCCCGCGCGGCGCCGACAGCGGCGATCACCGCCAACTTGAAGCGGTCCACCTCGTCGGTCACCACGTTGGTGGTGCCCCAAGTCAGGCACAGCCGCCGCGCCGTGCGCAGGCGAGAGGTCAGCGCGACGATCGGCACCTTCGGCCGCTCCCGCGCGACCAGCGACGCGGTGGTGCCGCTTTCCGAAAAGCAGCAGATCGCCTTGATATCCGTCGTCTCGGCAATCTCGCGCGCCGCCGACACGATGGCATCCGCCACGGTGGTCTTCCTCGCGCTGCGGCTCGCCTCGATCACCTCGCGATAGGTCGGGTCGCTTTCAACCGACAGCGCCACATTGTCCATCGTGCGCACCGCCTCGACCGGATACTGGCCGGCGGCCGATTCTGCCGACAGCATCACCGCATCCGCGCCCTCGTAGATCGCGGTCGCCACGTCCGACACCTCGGCGCGGGTCGGCATCGGGCTTTCGATCATCGATTCCAGCATCTGCGTCGCCACGATCACCGGCTTCGCCGCCGCCCGTGCCCCGCGCACCAGCCGCTTCTGGATCGGCGGCACCGCATGGACCGGCAGTTCCACGCCCAGATCGCCCCGCGCCACCATGATCCCGTCGGATGCCGCCAGAATCTCGGGGTAGGCCTTCACCGCCGCCGGCTTCTCGATCTTCGACAGGATCGCCGCACGGCCCTTTGCCAGTTCCCGCGCCTCTTCCACATCGGCGGCGCGCTGAACGAAGGACAGTGCCAGCCAGTCCACGCCCAGTTCGCAGACGAATTCCAGATCCTTGCGGTCCTTGTCCGACAGCGCGGCCAGCGGCAGCACCACATCGGGCACGTTCACCCCCTTGCGGTTGGAAATCGTGCCGCCCACCGTCACCGTGCAATCGGCGAAATCCGCGCCGCAATCCTGGACCGACAGCCGGATCTTGCCGTCGTTGACCAGCAGCGACGATCCCGGCTCAAGGGCTGCAAAAATCTCGGGATGCGGCAGGCAGACCCGTGCCGCATCGCCCGGCGCAGTATCCAGATCCAGCCGGAACGCCTGCCCTTCCTCCAGTTCCTCGGCATCCTTTGCAAAGGTGCCGACACGCAGCTTCGGCCCCTGCAGGTCGGCCAGAATGGCGATGGGCCGCCCCGTATCCTCCTCGATCTTGCGGATGATCGCATGGCGCGCGGCGATGTCGTCATGGCTGCCGTGGCTCATGTTCAGGCGGAACACGTCCGCGCCGGCCTCGAACAGGGCGCGGATCGTCTGGTAGTCGCTTGAAGCCGGGCCCAGCGTGGCCACGATCTTGACATTGCGGTGGCGTCTCATGCTGTCCCTTCCCCGTTTTGGTTGCGCTATCAGCCGGGCTGGGCCTTCTATGGCGGAAAAGCCGGGGCTGGGCAACTGCGCGCAGAATCGCCATTCCGCCCTATATCCGGCGGGTCACAGGCCGATGACGCGCCCTTGACCCGGCCCGGCACAGGCCAGATGTGAAAAGGCAACGAAGGGAGAGATCGACATGGATGACGCCACCCGCACCGAGCTTGAGGCCGCCGCCTTCCGCGCGCTCCGCGACCACCTGCGCGACCGCACCGATGTTCAGAACATCGACATGATGAACCTGGCCGGGTTCTGCCGGAACTGCCTATCGCGCTGGTATCAGGAAGCCGCCAACGAGCGCGGGATCGAGATGGACAAGGACCGCGCGCGCGAGATCTTCTATGGCATGCCCTATGACGACTGGCGCGCGCAGCATCAGTCCGAGGCGAGCGCCGAGCAGAAGGCCGCCTTCGAGAAGTCGCACAGCCACGGCTGACGCAGCGCGAACGAGGCCCGCGTTGCCGCCCGGATTTCCCTTGCGCTTGGGGCGATTCCGCTCTAAGCGCACCGCTTGCCCGGCGTGCACCCTTGGAGGACGACGGGCCTGACAACTTTAGGAGTATCCTCAATGGCTGGCGAGATCCCAGATCTTCAGGCCGAGGTACGGACGGGGACAGGCAAGGGGGCCGCTCGTCAAGCTCGTCGTGAGGGCTACGTACCCGGTATCGTCTACGGTGGCGGCAAGGACCCGCTTCCGATCAACATTTCCTACTATCCGCTGCTGAAGAAGCTGAAGGCAGGCCGCTTCCTGTCCACGCTCTTCAACCTCAAGGTCGAGGGGCAGGAAGACGTGCGCGTGATCTGCCGTGGCGTGCAGCGCGACATCGTCAAGGATCTGCCGACCCATGTGGACCTGATGCGCCTGCGCCGCACCAGCCGCATCAAGCTGTTCATCCCGGTCGAATTCGTGAATCACGACAAGGCGCCGGGACTGAAGCGCGGCGGCACGCTTGTGACCGTCCGCCCCGAGGTGGAGCTGGAAGTGACCGCCGGAGAGATCCCCGATCACGTCACCGCCGACCTGTCGGGCCGCAACATCGGCGATGTCATCCACATCAACGACATCGACCTGCCCGCCGGCGCGAAGCCGACGATCGACCGCAACTTCGTCATCGCGAACCTCTCGGCCCCGTCGGGCCTGCGGTCCTCCGATTCCGAGGGCGCCGACGAGGGCGAAGAAGCCGAAGCCTGATCGCTTCACGGCGCAAGACGGAACACCAGAACGCCGGGCCAATCGCCCGGCGTTTTTCTTTGCCGTCAGGGCGGGCCGTCGGGGCGGCGTATGCATCCAACGTATGCACGTAAGATGCACGTGAATCATACGTAAGTCATACGTGGAATATTTCGCGTTTTCAGAGACTTGGTCCAGTACCGCGAAAATACGTGTGCATGCGTCCCGCACACCCCGCCGCGCAACCCCACCTCACCCCTTGGCGATGGTCTGCACCGCCTCGAAGATCTCCAGCTCCGGCGGCCCCATGTAGATGTCGGCATGCGCCCCGGCACCCTTGTGCGCCGCCCGGAATGCCTCGGACTTCGTCCATGCCTCGAACGCCGCCCGGCTTTCCCACATTGTATGCGAGGCATAGAGCGTGTGATCGCCCTTGTCCGCCCCCTTCATCAGGTGGAAGGCCACGAACCCCTTCACTTCGGGCAGATGGCTGTCCCGCCCCGTCCAGATCGCCTCAAAGGCTTGTTCCTGCCCGGTTTTCACCCGGAAGCGGTTCATCGTCAGATACATTGCATGCCGTCCGTATTCTGCTTTCTCTGGCGTTCCGGAGCAGTTCAGGGCATCAATGGTTCAAGGTCAAGACCGCGAGAGGGGGCGGCGATGAAACTCTTCGTGGGGCTGGGCAATCCCGGCCCACGCTACGCCAACAACCGGCACAATATCGGATTCATGGCGGTGGACCGCATTGCCACCGACCACGGATTTTCGCCTTGGCGCGAGAAATTCCAGGCCCTTACGGCAGAGGGCCGGCTGGGTGACCAGAAGGTGCTGTTGCTGAAGCCTCAGAGCTTCATGAACCTCTCTGGCCAGGCAACCGGCGAGGCGATGCGCTACATGAAGCTGACCCCGGCCGATGTCGTTGTTTTCCATGACGAACTCGACCTCGCCCCCGGCAAGGCGCGGGTCAAGCAGGGCGGCGGCCACGCCGGCCACAACGGGTTGCGGTCGATCCACCAGCACATCGGCGACGCCTATGGCCGGGTCCGTTTGGGCATCGGCCATCCGGGGCACAAGGACCGGGTTTCCGCCTGGGTGCTGTCGGATTTCGCCAAGGCGGACGGCGACTGGCTGGACGACCTGCTGCGCGGCCTTTCGGACGGCGCGCCGGCGTTGGCCGTGGGCGATGCGACCCGGTTCATGAACGCCGTCAGCCTGCGCACCGCGCCACCCAGAAACAGCTCCGCCCCAACAAGAACGGACCCCCAGCCCAAGCCGCCGGAACCCGCAAATGATGGCGTCCGCAGCCCTTTGCAGCGCCTGATCGACCGCTTCCGCTGAAAGCACCCGCCGCGATGAAAGATCCCTCGCTCAACGTTCTTGGCGAAACGCTGGAAAGCTGCTCCACCGACCCGCTGACCGGCTTCTTCCGCAATGGCTGCTGTGACACGGGGCCAGAGGATCACGGCGTGCATACCGTCTGTGCGGTGATGACCGAAGAGTTTTTGGCGCTGTCGAAGTACCTTGGCAACGACCTCTCCACCGCGCGGCCTGAATACGGTTTTTCTGGGCTAAGGGCCGGTGATCAATGGTGCCTGTGCGCTGCCCGCTTCCTGCAGGCCCATGACGAGGGCGCCGCCCCGCAGGTGCGCCTGCGCGCCACCCATGCCCGAACCCTCGACATCGTGCCGCTCCGGATCCTTCGAGAATACGCGCTGGACGGCTGAACGCATCTCAGTGCGCCCTGGCCGGATCGGTCAGAACCCCTGCAACGCGAAGCGCCTGGCGTGATGGGAACCACATCGCGTCAGGCGGTGTCGCACCGATCCGGTCCAGAAAGGCAGCATCAATGCCGAGGTCTCGGAACCTCGCCATGTCCTGTGCCTGCTGCGCCGGCACATCCATCAACGCACCCACAACGGGAGAGCGCAGCGCATAGCTGTGAAAGCCCAAGCGCGCGCCGTCATCCATCCTACGCACCGAACCCGCCATGAACACCAGCGCACAGGCCGACAGGCAATCGCCACGCGCCACGGTCTCGAGTCGGCGCTCAGTCACCAACCGTATCAGGCCGCGCGCCTCGGGCACCCGCCCACCGCCGCTCTCGAGTTCCAGGCGGCGAACGTCATCGAAATCGTCCAGCAGTCGTGCCAGAACGCTGGTGATGCCCAGGTCGATCACCCCCTGCAGATGAATGCCGGTGCCGTCCTGCGAAACCGAAAGGCGGAACGTGGGCACAGGCGCCGGTTGTTGCACGGTGCGCGGCGGTTCCGTCCTCATGGCAACGATGCCTATGAGGCCAAGACCTGCAAGCGACAGGCCCAAAATCCACACAAGGACTGTGTCGCCAGAGAGGAAACTGCGCGTTCGCCGAGCCATTGCCCCCTTTCACCGCGGGCAGCCATCAAGGCAGAAAGGCACGCCGCGGCGTGCCCCGGTCAGACCTCCATATCGAAGCCCAAAGCACGAGCGACTGTAAAGATGTCCTTGTCGCCACGGCCACACATGTTCATCACGATGATGTGGTCTGACGGCAGGTCCGGCGCGATCTTCATCACATGGGCCAGAGCATGGCTGGGCTCAAGCGCCGGGATTATCCCCTCCAGCGCGCAGGAAAGCTGAAACGCCTCCAACGCCTCCTTGTCGGTGATCGACACATATTCTGCCCGACCCATGTCGTGCAGCCATGCATGTTCCGGCCCGATGCCGGGATAGTCTAGGCCGGCAGAGATGCTGAATCCCTCCAGAATCTGCCCGTCCTCATCCTGAAGCAGATAGGTGCGATTCCCGTGCAGCACGCCGGGCCGTCCGCCTGTCAGCGACGCGCAGTGTTCCATCCGGTCATCAACGCCCTTGCCCCCCGCTTCGACTCCGATGATGCGAACAGAAGGATCGTCAAGGAACGGGTAGAACAGCCCCATCGCGTTCGATCCGCCCCCAATCGCCGCGATCACGGTGTCGGGCAGCCGGCCCTCGCTTTCCTGTTCGGCGAGTTGCCAGCGCACTTCCTTGCCGATGATCGACTGGAAATCGCGCACCATCGCCGGATAGGGATGCGGCCCTGCCACTGTGCCGATGCAGTAGAATGTGTCGCGCACATTGGTCACCCAGTCGCGCAGCGCATCGTTCATCGCGTCCTTCAGCGTGCCGCGGCCGGAGGTGACCGGCACCACCTCTGCCCCCAGCAGGCGCATGCGGAACACGTTCGGTGCCTGCCGTTCGACATCATGCGCGCCCATGTAGACGACGCATTTCAGGCCAAACTTTGCGCAGACTGTCGCCGTTGCCACACCATGCTGGCCAGCCCCCGTTTCCGCGATGATCCGGGTCTTGCCCATCCGGCGGGCGAGGATGATCTGGCCCAGCACGTTGTTGATCTTGTGCGCGCCAGTGTGGTTCAACTCGTCGCGCTTCATGTAGATCTTGGCACCGCCAAGATGGGTCGTAAGCCGCTCTGCGAAATACAGCGGGCTGGGGCGACCGACGTAATGGGCCCACAAATCATCCATCTCGGCCCAGAAGCTGTCGTCGGTCTTGGCCTTCTCGTATTCGGCCTCCAGGTCAAGGATCAGCGGCATCAGCGTCTCGCTGACGAAGCGGCCCCCGAAGATACCGAAGCGCCCCTGCTCGTCCGGGCCAGTCATGAAGCTGTTGATGCCGTCTTCCGCCATGGTGATCGCTCCCTGCTGTCAGGTCGGGTCTAGCGCGGAGGGCGGATGCGGTAAAGCACGCAGCCGTCGGCCAACCTGACGCATCCGTGAACACGACAAGTGAAACTTACGCCACCAGCCTTTCGTAGCTGCGCGGGTCGGCACCGCCGGCAACCAAGGAAGTATCAAACGGGAGAATCAAGATGAAGAAACTCATTGCAGCTCTGGCAGCACCGGCGATGCTCGCCGCGCCGGCATTCGGTGACACGATGCTGGGCCTCACTGGCGACCGTACGCTTGTCATGATCGATCCGGCCACTGCAACGGTCACCGGCATGGTGGATGCGCAGGGCGTGGATCGCCTTCTCGGTATCGACCTGCGTCCGGGAAACAACACAGTCATCGGTGTGACGAACGACATGCGCATCGTGACCATCGACCCGGCGAGCGGTGAGACAGTGGAACTGTCGCAGATGGATACCCCTCTGCCTGTGGCCGACATGCAGGTGGTGGTCGAGGTGAATGCGGTGCCTGACCGGCTTCGCCTGATGACCGGCACGACCAATCATCGCGTCAACATGGATACGGGCGAGGTGATCGTGGATGGTGATCTGTACTTCGACGACGCAGATGCCAATGCAGACGCGATGCCGATGGTCGTGGCGACGGCCTACACGAACGCCTACGGCCAGCCCGAGGAAACGGCGATGTACAACATCGACACCGGTCTTTCGGCACTGATCCGCCAGACCGCGCCAAACGATGGTACGCTCGCAACGATCGGAATGCTGGGTGTGGAACTTGACGGTCCGGTCGCGCTGGACGTGGCGACGACCGCCGACGGCGAGAACACCGCCTGGCTGGCCGCGAACGGTGGGATCCACATCATCGATCTGGAAACCGGCGCGGTCGCGGAAAGCTGGTCGCTGACCGGGATGGATGGCGAACTGCGCGACATCACCGTTCTGCCTGCGATGTAAGGCAAAGCGCTGGCGGCGCGGGCTAGACCTGCGCCGCCGCAACAAACGCGGCGATCCGCATCGCATCCTTCACTCCAGGCGCGGATTCGACGCCGGACGACACATCAACTTGCTGCGCACCCGTCAGCCGCACCGCTTCGGCCACGTTGTCTGGGGTCAAACCGCCGGCCAACATCCATGGCAACGACCAGTCTCGACCGACAAGCAACTGCCAATCGAATGAAAGCCCGTTGCCACCTGGCAAGACAGCATCCTTTGGCGGTCTGGCGTCGATCAGAAGCTGATCAGCAACCTCGGAAAAGCGGTCGATGGCGTCCAGATCCGCCGCATCCCCCACGCCCAGCGCCTTCATCACCGGCAGGCCGAACCGCGCCCGCACTTCCGCTACCCGCCTAGGATCCTCTGTTCCGTGGAGTTGCAGCCAGTCGAGCGGCACCGAAGAGACAAGAGTCGCAAGCGCATCATCATCGGCGTCGACCGTAAGCCCCACCCGGATCAGATCAGTCCCACAGGATTCGGCAAGAGCCGCCGCCTCTTCGCGTTCTAGGTAGCGAGGCGACCGGGGAAAGAAATTGAAGCCAACATAGGCCGCGCCGGCAGTCACCGCCGAACTGATGTCTGCCGCGCTGCGAACGCCGCAGATCTTGACCCGAACTCTTGCTGCCATGCCGCTCCCTAGCGTGCGCGGCCGCCGTCGTCCAGCAGCGCAAGCACATCGTCGCCGGCATCACGCGGCTGCGCCTCTCGAAGCTTCTCAACCTCAAGCCGCGTCTCCGCAAGCCTGCGCCGCGTGCGCGCCGCTTCAGCCCGGATGCGGTGTTCGCGCAGCCACTCCCACACGAAGCCGATCAGCAACCCACTCAGGATGCCGCCAAAGATCACCAGAAAAAGTGGCAATTCCGCTGACCAGTTGAACCCGATCAGCCCAGCCATGTCGTCGGGCAACAGGCGGATCTCCACCGGGCCACGATTCGCCAAGGCAACAGTCAACAGACACAGGCCCAGCAGGCCCAGAAAGATGAACTTAAGATAGCGCATCGCGCCCTGCTCAGCCCTGTTTGCCGTTCAGTCGGTCCCGCAGCAGCTTGCCTGTCTTGAAGAAGGGCACGGCCTTGCCCTCGACCTGCACCGATTCACCGGTGCGCGGGTTGCGCCCCATCCTGGGGTCGCGCTTCTTGACCGAGAAGGCGCCGAAACCACGAAGTTCAACCCGGTCGCCGCGGGCCATGGCCTCAATGACCTCCTCGAATATCGTATTCACGATGCGCTCCACGTCGCGCTGATAGAGATGCGGGTTTTCCTCGGCGATCTTCTGGATCAGCTCCGACCGGATCATGCGCACTATCCCCCCTGGGTGAACGACACTCTGATTGCCGTTTCTATCCGCATGACTATAGGCACTTTCGGGCGCGGCACAAACAGGAATGCCTTGGAATAACCCGACATTCCCGCCGGATCGGCGCAACCGCGCCCCTATTCTGGTGTTTGTCGGCTGGTTTCACACGTCATGGTTGAAGCTTGAATGCCGATCCATCGGCGCGATTCGGGTTCGCAAAGCAGAACGGCCCCGCGCTGGCGGGGCCGTTCGACATAGGCTTGGTCTGAATATCAGCTGCGATCCTTGAGTGCGGCGCCCAGGATGTCGCCCAGCGACGCGCCCGAGTCGGAAGAACCGTACTGTTCCACGGCCTCCTTCTCCTCGGCGATCTCGCGCGCCTTGATCGACAGGCCCAGTTTGCGGGCCTTGGCATCGACGTTCGTCACGCGGGCATCGACCTTGTCGCCGACCTGGAACCGCTCGGGGCGCTGTTCGGCCCGGTCGCGGCTGAGGTCAGAGCGGCGGATGAACGACTTCATGCCGTTGTATTCCACCTCGATCCCGCCATCCTCGATCGCGGTCACCGCACAGGTCACGATCGAGCCACGCTTCACGCCGTCGATCGCCTCGCTGAAGGTATCGGCTCCCAGCGCCTTGACGGAGAGCGAGATGCGCTCCTTCTCGACATCGACTTCCAGCACCGATGCCTGAACCACATCGCCCTTGCGATAGTTCTGGATCGCTTCTTCGCCGCGCTGATCCCAGCTCAGGTCGCTCAGGTGCACCATGCCGTCGATGTCGTGGTCCAGCCCGATGAACAGACCGAACTCGGTGATGTTCTTCACCTCGCCCTCAATGGTGCTGCCGACCGGGTGATCCTCCGCGAACAACTCCCACGGATTGCGCATGGTCTGCTTCAGGCCCAGGCTGACCCGACGCTTAGCGCTGTCAATCTCCAGCACCATGACGTCGACTTCCTGGCTGGTAGAGACGATCTTGCCGGGATGGACGTTCTTCTTGGTCCAGGACATCTCCGAGACGTGCACCAGCCCCTCGACGCCCGGCTCCAGCTCCACAAAGGCGCCGTAATCGGTGATGTTGGTCACGCGGCCCTTGTGAACCGATCCCAGCGGGAAGTTCTTTTCCACCGCGTCCCACGGATCTTCCTGAAGCTGCTTGATGCCCAGGCTGATGCGATGGGTGTCCTTGTTGATCTTGATGACCTGAACCTTCAGGGTCTCGCCGATCGACAGGATCTCCGACGGGTGGTTGACGCGACGCCAAGCCATGTCGGTCACGTGCAGCAGGCCATCGACGCCGCCCAGATCGACGAAGGCGCCGTATTCGGTGATGTTCTTGACCACGCCATCGACCACCTGGCCCTCGGCCAGTTGCGAGATGACCTCGGCGCGCTGTTCGGCGCGGCTTTCTTCCAGAATGGCGCGGCGCGAGACGACGATGTTGCCGCGGCGACGGTCCATCTTCAGGATCTGGAACGGCTGCTTCAGGCCCATCAGCGGGCCGGCATCGCGCACCGGACGCACGTCAACCTGGCTGCCGGGCAGGAAGGCCACGGCACCGCCCAGATCGACGGTGAACCCGCCCTTGACGCGGCCGAAGATCGCGCCCTCGACGCGCTCCTCCTTGTCGTAGGCTTTCTCCAGCCGGTCCCACGCCTCTTCGCGGCGGGCCTTCTCGCGGCTGATCGAGGCTTCTCCGCGGGCGTTTTCAACGCGGTCAAGGTAAACCTCGACCTCATCGCCCACTTCGATTTCCGGTGCTTGGCCGGGGCTTGCGAATTCCTTCAGATCGACGCGGCCTTCCATCTTGTAGCCGACGTCGATGATGGCTTGGCCCGCCTCGATGGCGATGACCTTGCCCTTGACGACCGAACCTTCGTCCGGGGTGTCGATTTCGAAGCTTTCGTTCAGGAGGGCTTCGAACTCCTCCATCGTGGCTTTAGCGCACATGCGTCAGTTGTTCCTTTTCAATCGGTGTTTTCAGGCCATGCGGTTGGCTCCGCCGGTCTTTGGTTTCCGTCTTGGGGCAAAGGCCCGGATCAAACACAAAAGGGCCGTGGTTACCCGCGACCCTGCCCGATCCGTTTTTCTATGGCCTCGACTGCCTTTTTGACTGCGGCGTCTATAGTCAGTTCCGTTGTGTCAAGCAAGAGCGCATCGGGCGCGGGTCGCAGGGGCGCGGTGGCGCGGCCGGAATCGCGGGCATCGCGCGCGCGCAGGTCGGCCAGAACTTCGGCCTCCGTCAGCCCGGGAAGGCCGACGCGAAGTTCGCACCAGCGGCGGTGCGCACGCACTTCGTCGCTGGCAGTCACGAACAGCTTTACCTCCGCTTCAGGGCAGATCACGGTGCCGATGTCGCGCCCATCCAGCACAGCGCCACCGGGACGGCGGGCGAAACCGCGCTGAAACTCCACCAACGCCTCGCGCACCTCGGGGATCGCCGCGACGCGGCTGGCGGCCTGACCGGCCTCGGCGCTGCGCAGATCGCTGCGCACCAGATCAGCAGGCACCAAGTCGCGCGCCGCTTCGACCGGATCGCCACCCATGGCACCGACCGCCCGATAGAGAAGTCCCGTATCGAGATGCGCAAAGCCGAAATGCTCCGCGACCGCGCGGCCAATCGTGCCCTTGCCAGAAGCCGCTGGGCCGTCGATCGCCACAGTGAACCGCAGATCGCCGCTCATCCGGGCCGGCCGATGTCTGCCCCCAGCGCCCGCATCAGCCCCTCAAAGGCGGGGAAGGAGGTGGCAATCGGGCCGGCGTCGTCCACCGTGATCGGCGCGCGGGACACGAGGCCGAGGCAGAGGAAGCTCATGGCGATGCGGTGATCCAGGCGGCTCTCCACCGTCGCCCCGCCCGGCACGCCGCCCGGCCCCATGCCGTGGACGGTCAGGCTGTCCTCGGTCTCCTCGATCCGCACGCCGCAGGCTTCCAGCCCACGGGCCATCGCGTCGATGCGGTCGCTTTCCTTCACCCGCAACTCCTTGATGCCCCGCATCACGGTCGCGCCCTCTGCGGTCGCGGCCAGTGCGGCGAGCACCGGATATTCGTCGATCATGCTGGCCGCGCGGTCAGGCGGCACCTCGATCCCCCTGAGCGGGCCGAAGCGCACCCAGAGGTCGGCCACAGGCTCGCCCCCTTCCTCGCGCGGGTTGGCGAAGGTGATGTCGGCACCCATGTCCACCAGCGTCTGGTAGAGGCCGGCGCGGGTCGGGTTCTGGCTGACGCCGGGAACGTGAATCTCCGACCCCTCGACCATCAGCGCGGCGCAGACCGGGAAGGCGGCAGAGCTTGGGTCGCGCGGCACGGCGACGGTCTGGGGCCGCAGTTCGGGGCGGCCGGTCAGGGTGATGACGCGGCCCTCGGCCGTATCCTCGACCGTCAGCTCGGCGCCGAAGCCGCGCAGCATCCGCTCGGAATGGTCGCGCGTCGCCTCGGCCTCGATCACGACGGTCTGTCCTGGGGCGTTCAGCCCCGCCAGCAGCACGGCGGATTTCACCTGCGCGGACGGCACCGGAAGGGTGTAGCGCACCGGCAAGGGGCTTTCGGCGCCCACCACCGTCATCGGCAGCCGCCCGCCGCGCCGGCCATGGGCGCGCGTGCCGAACAGGGCGAGCGGGTCGGTCACGCGGCCCATCGGGCGCTTGTTGAGGCTCGCGTCGCCGGTGAAGGTGGCGGTGATCGGCGTGGTGGCCATCGCGCCCATGATCAGCCGCACCCCGGTGCCGGAATTGCCGCAGTCGATCACCCGGTCGGGTTCGGCAAAGCCGCCGACGCCCACGCCATGCACCGACCACTGGCCGGGGGCGTGCTGCGTCACCTCGGCGCCAAAGGCGCGCATCGCGGCGGCGGTGTCCAGCACGTCCTGCCCCTCCAGCAGGCCGGAAACTTTCGTCTCGCCCACCGCCAGCGCGCCAAGGATCAGCGAGCGGTGGCTGATCGACTTGTCGCCCGGCACCTGCGCGGTGCCGGAAAGCGGCCCGCCCGCCCGCGCGGTCATCGGTGTTGCTGGCCCGTGTCCCGACATGATCGCCCCCCGAAGTGTCGGCCCGGGGCTTAGCGAATGGACCCGGCGGGGTCCAGCGGGAACGCGCCGGGCTGTGCCGGCTTCTGCCACATGGGGGTAGGGCCGCGCCTGACCCTTGGGAGGGCGCTTTGCGGCGGTGGGCATGATTGCTTTATGGTGCCACAACCCTCCAACGGCGGATCGCGTTGCATCGCTGCAATGCGCCCTCCCGGGGGGAGGGTCGGGCGCGGCCCGGGCTGGTCGCCCGGGCCAGAGGCCCTACAGCATCGACGGCACAACCTGATCGGGCGGGCGGTGGCCGTCGGCAAAGGTCTTGATGTTGATGATCACCTTTTCGCCCATCTCCACCCGGCCCTCGATCGTGGCCGAGCCCATGTGCGGCAGCAGCACCACGTTCTTCAGCTCGCGCAGCCGGGGGTTGATATCGGTGCCATGCTCGTAGACATCCAGCCCCGCGCCGGCCAGTTCGCCCGACCTGAGCGCCCGGGTCAGCGCATTCTCGTCGATCACCTCGCCCCGGCTGGTGTTCACGATCACCGCCGTGGGCTTCATCAGCTTCAGCCGCCGCGCGTTCAGCAGGTGAAAGGTCGAGGGCGTGTGCGGGCAGTTCACGCTGATGATGTCCATCCGCGCCACCATCTGGTCGAGGCTTTCCCAATAGGTCGCCTCCAGCCCCTCCTCGATCTCGTCGCGCAGGCGGCGGCGGTTGTGATAGTGGATCTGCAGCCCGAAGGCGCGGGCGCGCCGCGCCACGGCCTGGCCGATCCGGCCCATGCCCAGGATGCCCAGCCGCCGGCCGCCCAGCCGCCCGCCCAGCAGCGCCGTGGGCGCCCAGCCGCGCCAGTCGCCCGCCTGCATCAGCGCCAGCCCCTCGGGGATGCGGCGGGTCACGGACAGGATCAGCGCCATCACCATGTCGGCGGTATCCTCGGTCACCACACCCGGCGTGTTCGACACCAGTATCCCACGCTGTCGGGCGGTCTGCACGTCGATATGATCCACCCCGGCGCCAAAATTCGCGATCAGCTTCAGCCGTTCGCTCGCCGCGCCGAGCAGGGCCGCATCGATCCGGTCGGTTATTGTCGGCACCAGAACATCGGCGCGCTGCATGGCCGACAGAAGCTCGTCGCGGGTCATGGGCGCGTCGCTCTCGCGCAATTCGACCGCGAACAGCTCCTTCATCCGGGTCTCCACGACCTCGGGCAACCGTCGCGTCACGACAACACTCAGGCGCTGTGTCGGCATCCCTTCCCCTTCGCTCTTGCAACCGGCATCCCGGGTGGCAAAGTGGCCGATAGCGGGGCGCCAAACAAGCCCCGAGACGCGAGGTGGCCCGCAGAGGCCGCGAGAGGGCAGAGCGGGCAGGCATGATGATGCAGACGGGACGTTGGGCGATCCTGATGGCGGCGCTGGTTCTGGCGGTGCCGTCGATACCCGTGCACGCGGTAGAGGCTGTGGCCGCATCAGAGCGTGGTCCGGTCACCAACCTGCCGTTGCCGCGCTTCGTCTCTCTTAAGGCGAATGAGGGGAATGCCCGCCGCGGCCCCGGCACGGCCCACCGGATCGACTGGGTCTTCACGAGGCGCGACATGCCGCTGCGCGTGACGGCAGAGCACGAACACTGGCGTCGGGTCGAGGATCGGGATGGCGCAGGCGGCTGGGTGCACTACGCGCTCCTCTCAGGTGTGCGCACCGCGCTGATCGAGCAGGATTTGACTGCGCTTCATGCCCGCGCCGACGCGGGCACCCCGGTGATGGCCTATCTGGAAGCGGGAGTCGTGGCGCGGCTGATCGCCTGCACCGAAACCTGGTGCCGGCTGAATGCTGAAGGCAACAGAGGCTGGGTGCCGAAGTCCGCGCTCTGGGGCGTGCTGCCCGACGAGGTTTTCGACTGACCCGCCGCTTGCCACTCCCCCGGACCGGCTGTTAGCACTGGACCCCCGCCGGGATCGCCGATGCAAAGCCACACGACACAACTCAACATCTCCGCCTGTCTGGCGTCGGTCGCGGTCGCCTCGGTGCTGGTCGGGCTGAAGCTCTGGGCGCTGATCGCCACCGGGGCGCTGTCGGTCGCGGCTTCGCTGGCCGACAGCGCGATGGACCTGATGATGTCGGTCGTGGCGCTGGCCGCCATCATCTACGCTGCGCGCCCCGCCGACGAGGATCACGCCTTTGGCCATACCTCGGCCGAGGATCTGGCGGCGCTGGGGCAAAGCCTGCTGATCCTTGGCGCGGGCGTGCTGATCGGCTGGACCGCCGTGGCCCGGCTGTTGGCCGACAGTCCCGCGCCGCTCAGGGCCGAAGGGATGGGCATGGCAGTGATGGCGGTGTCGGCGGTGCTGACCGCTGGGCTGGTGGCCTGGCAGACCCGCGTCGCCCGGCGCACCGGCAACCGCGTGGTGCGCGCCGACCGGCTCCACTACATCGGCGACCTTATCCCCACGCTGGGCGCGATCGTCGCGCTGTTCGTCTCATCGCGCTTCGGCATCGGGCAGGTGGACAGCGTGGTGGCCCTGCTGGCCGCAGGCATCCTGATCCACGGCGCTGTCGGCATCGGCCGCGGCGCCTTGGACGCCCTGATGGACCGCGGTGCCGAGCCCGAGGTGGTGGCTGGCATCGCCCGCATCGTCGAGGGCTGGCCGGGCGTGCAGGGCCACCACGACCTGAAGACGCGCACCGCCGGCTCGGTCCTGTTCGTCAACCTGCATATCGAACTCGACGGCGGCCAGACCCTGAACGAGGCCCATGCCATCGGCGCGGCACTGAAGCGCGCGATCATGGACGCGCACCCCAATGCCGACGTGATCATCCACAAGGATCCGGTGCGCCGCTAAAGCCTGTCGCGCAGAATTGGGAACCGGTTCTGCGCTTCCCCGACATGCGAAAACAAAAGGATAGAGCCTGTCGCGGTCATTCGAAACCAAACAATAGCGCAACGCCCCCCAGCTAGAGCAGACGCACCGGCGTGCCGGGGCGCACCGCGTCGAACAGCGTCATCATCGCCGCCTCGCCCAGCATCACCGCACCCGGCCGGGCCAGTCGGCCGTCGTGGAACCGGATCGCCTCGGGGTCCAGCACAAGCTCGCGGCTGGCGCGGATGCGCGCGGCCACACCCTCGCGCCAGCGCGGATCGGCCAGCTTGCGCAACACCCTCAGCCGTCCGGGGCGCGGGCGACCGTCCTCCGGCAGGGCGGCAGCGGTGGCCAGCAGCAGCCGCCCGTTCGGCGCCCACAGGTGCAGCCAGCCCGCGACCATGTCGACCAGCACCGCGCCGCGGTCCAGCGCGTCGAAATGATCGGCCCAGTGGCGCAGCGGCGCGGCAGCGGCCTGCCCGGACCAGCCAGAACCGGGCCAGCCAAAGGCCGCGGCCAGACGGGAAAGCGCCGGGGCGCGTGGCGGGAACTGCTGCGGGGTCACTTGGTCACTCATGCTCTTGTCCTCTGTCAGCCTCGGCCCTCGACGGAGCCTTGCGCAAAGACAAGGGGGCACGGCCGATCACCTGCAACTCACGCCTGCGTGCAGCGGCAAGGATCGGCGCATCGGGCCACACATGCAGCGGCGCACAGCCGGTCTGCGCCCCTGCGCCTGCAAATCCGGCCCAGGATCACGCATATATGAGCGGTATCAACCCGAGGATCGCCATGACCGCCCCCGCAAGCACCCCCGTCCACCCCGCCACCCGCATCGGCCACGTCCACCTGAAGGTGGCCGATCTCGACCGCGCCATCCGATTCTATTCCGGCGTGCTCGGCTTCCAGATCACCCAGCAATACGGCCCGCAGGCCGCCTTTCTGTCGGCGGGCGGCTACCACCACCACATCGGGCTGAACACCTGGGAAAGCGCGGGCGGCACCCCGCCGCCGCCGGGCCATACCGGGCTTTACCACACCGCCTTCCTGTACCCCGACCGTGCAGCGCTGGCCGATGCGCTGCGCCGGGTGGTGCAGGCCGGCATCCCGCTCGACGGCGCCGCCGACCACGGGGTCAGCGAGGCGATCTACCTGCGCGACCCCGATGGCAACGGGGTGGAGCTGTACCGCGACCGCCCCGAAGCCGACTGGCCCCGCGACGCCAAGGGGCAGCTTTCGATGGTGAACGCGCCGCTGGACCTGAAGGCGCTATTGGCCGAGGCACCCTGACCACTGGACCCCGCCGCGCCCCGGTGCTTTAAGCGGCCCGACCGACGGGGAGAGACGCATGGCCACGGGCACCAACATCCGCACCTGGTATCAGGGCAGCTGGCACGACGGCGACGTGATGATCATGCGCGCCGCCGACCACGGCTCGTGGCTCGGCACCACCGTCTTTGACGGCGCCCGCTGGTTCGAGGGCGTGGCCCCCGACCTGCTGGCCCATTGCCAGCGCGTCAACAACTCGGCCGAGGCGCTGATGATCACCCCCACGGTGACCGCCGACGACATGGTCGCGATGGCGATGGAGGGGCTGAAGGCCTACGCCCCCGATGCCGCCGTCTACATCCGCCCGATGTACTGGGCGCTGGAGGGCGGGGATCTCGGCGTCGCGCCGAAACGCGGCGCGACCGGCTTTGCCCTCTGCTTGGAACAGATCCCGATGGCCGCGCCCGACGCCTCCACCACGCTGACCACCACCCGCTACCGCCGCCCGGTGCTGGAGGATGCGGTGGTCAACGCGAAAGCGGGGTGCCTCTACCCCAACAACGCCCGCATGCTGGTCGAGGCGCGGGCCAAGGGCTTCGGCAACGCGCTGGTCGCCGATGCGCTGGGCAACGTGGCCGAGGCCGCCACTGCCAACGTCTTCATGGTCCGCGATGGAGAGGTCTTTACCCCGGTCCCCAACGGCACCTTCCTGGCCGGCATCACCCGGTCGCGCCACATCACGAACCTGCGCGCCGACGGCCACCGCGTGCATGAAACCGTGCTCAGCTTCGACGACTTCCGCGCGGCGGATGAGGTGTTCCTGTCGGGCAACATGATGAAGGTCACGCCGGTGACGCAGTTCGACGACACGCATTACCAGGTCGGCCCGGTCACCCGCCGGGTGCGAGAATTGTACTGGGACTGGGCGCATTCGCGCCGATCTAACGGCGCATAACCGCCCACCTCTGCCATCGCCTGCTCAATCCATCGGCACATAGCCGCCGCTGACCCTACGTCATGCGCACATTTGTGCGCAAACCGAAAATCGTGATTGGACAAACCTGATTCCTGAACGCAGGAAATTTGAACTGGTTAACATCCAGTCAACTCAACAGTGGAGAAAATGACCTTGCGTAACACGTTAGCCGCTCTGGCGACGGTTGCTGTCTTTGCAGCCGGCGCAGCTTCCGCCGCACCCGTTAACATCAGCTTTTCCAGCGCGCCGACCCAGTCGGGCGCCTCGCTGACGTTCGAGGATGTCACGATCACCGGGTCCGATACCGTCTACAACCTGTTCCTGAACGGCCTCGGAATCGTGAATTCCGTCGTCAGCAACGGGCAGTCGATCACCTTCTCGTTCAGCCAGCTTGTCGATAACGTCAGCATCTCGATCGGCGTTGCGGGTGGTGGTTCGGCCGGGGTGACGGCGGGTCTTCGGACGGTCGATGTTTTCGACAACCTGGGCAATCTGCTGGGGTCGGAGGGGCAGTCGCTGACCGGCACCTTCGACATCTCCGCCATTGCGGGCGGTGCGTCGCTGTCGTCCTTCACCATGACGGCATCGCCGACGACCACGTTCCGCATTACGCAGCTCAGCTATGAACTGGCCCCGATGCCCGAAGCCCCGGCGCCGATCCCGCTGCCGGCCGGCGCGCCGCTGCTGCTGGGCGCGCTCGGCGCCCTCGCGCTGATCCGCCGCCGCGCGAAGAAGAACACCTGAGGCCACACACCGTTTCGACGGCTGCCATCAGGCAGAATAACGGGGGGCGTCGGCACAGCCGGCGCCCCTTCGTTTGGCTCGGGCCGAGTGGCTTGCACCATGACGCTATCGCATGACCCGCCAATGCCTGGCCAGCGCGCTGCCTCAGTGCCCGAATCAGCTGAAAGCCGCGGCTTCCCCTTCCACGAACGGCCCTTCTCCAACGATCACTGCAACACGCAACCTGCCAACGCCCGCCGACGCATCAGCCGTAAAGCCCCGCCGTCCGCGCGCGCAGGCGGATAAGCGCAAGGACGGTATCGATGGTCGGGGTCGGTGTCTCCGTGAGCCGCCCGAGTTCCTGCACCGATGCGACCAGCGCATCGATCTCCATCGGCCGCCCTGCATCCAGATCCTGCAGCATCGAGGTTCGATGCGCCCCCACGGCCGCACCCCCGTCGATGCGCCGATCCACGTCGATGGGGAACTTCACCCCCAGCTTCTCGGCGATCTGTTGTGCCTCCACCATCATGTCGCGGGCCACCTTGCGGGTGCCCTCGTCGGTGCAAAGCACGTCAAGCGTCGCATGTGTCAGGGCCGAGATCGGGTTGAACGACAGGTTGCCCCACAGCTTCACCCAGATCTCGTCGCGGATGCGTGGCCGCACCGGCGCCTTCAGGCCGACCGAGTTCAGCGCCTCGGACAGCCGCACCGCTCGCTCCGACTTCTCGCCCGTCGGCTCGCCCAGCGAAAAGCGGTTGCCCTCGATATGCTTCACCGTGCCGGGCTCGATCACCTCGGCCGCCGGATAGACGACGCAGCCCAGCACGCGCTCCGGCCCAAAGCCATCCCACTGCGCGCCGCCGGGATCGACGCTGTCCAGCCGCGTGCCGGCCAGCGGACCGTCGATGCCGTGGAAATACCACCACGGCACGCCGTTCACGCCCGACACGATGGTCGTCCCCTCGCCGATCAGCGGCTGCATGCGGCCCACCACCGGCGGGACGGAATGGGCCTTCAGCGTGATGATGACATAGTCCTGCGGCCCCAGTTCCGCCGGGTCGTCCGATGCGGTGACCGGCACCGAGAAAGTGCCCTCCTCCTCGATCAGGGTCAGGCCCTTTTCGCGCATTGCAGCCAGATGGGGACCGCGCGCCACCAGGCTGACGTCGGCACCGGCCCTTGCCAGCTTTGCGCCCATGTAGCCGCCGATGGCACCGGCGCCGAAGATGCAGATCTTCATCGCCTCACGCCTCCGCAACCAGGCCCAGCTTCTCGGCCAGCCCGATGCGTTGCAGCTTGCCCGTGGCGCCCTTGGGGATCTCGGCCAGTATCACCACCTTGCGCGGCACCTTGAAATCCGCCAGCCGTCCGGCGGCAAAGTCGCGGATCTCGCGGTCGGTGGCCTCGGCCCCCTCGCGCAGCACCACGGCCGCGGCCACCTCCTCGCCCAGCTTGGGGTGCGGCAGGGCAAAGGTGACGACCTGCGCCACGGCGGGATGATCCATCAGCACCGCATCCACCTCCAGCGGGCTCACCTTTTCGCCGCCGCGGTTGATGATCTCCTTCAGCCGGCCGGTCAGGCTGAGATAGCCCTCGGCATCGAATGCGCCCTGATCGCCGGTGCGGAACCAGCGCCGGCCATCCGTCTCGAAAAAGCTCTTCGCATTCGCATCCGGGTTGGCCTCGTATCCCGGCGTGATGTTCGGCCCCGCAATCACCACCTCGCCGGTGGCATCCATCGGCAGCAACCGATCCTCGACCTCATGGGCCACCCGCACCTCCGGCCCGGCGGCAACGCCCACCGAACCGGGCTTCTGCGCCCGTGGCGGCAGCGGGTTGGAGGCCATCTGATGCGCCGCCTCGGTCATGCCGTAGCTTTCGATCACCGGGCAGCCGAAAGTCTCGGTCAGTTGCACCATCACCTGCGGCGGCAGCGAGGCAGAGGAGGAGCGGATCAGCCGCAGCTCCGCGCGGGCAATGACCTCAGCATTGCGGGCGGCGCGGGCCAGTATGGCCTGATGCATCGTCGGCACGGCGGTGTACCAGGTCGGCCTGGCGGTATCGAGCCAGCCAAAGAATCGCAGCGCGTCGAAGCCCGGCGCACACCAGATCGACGCCCCGGCGGCAAGGCTGGAAGAGATGGCCGCCACCAGCCCGTGAATGTGAAAAAGCGGCATGACATTCAGGCAGCGGTCGTCGGGCGTCAGCGCCAGCGAGTCGCCGATATGGCGGGCCGACGCGGCGACGTTGCGCTGAAGAAGCGGCACGATCTTGGGCCGCGATGTGGTGCCCGATGTGTGCAGGATCAGCGCGATGTCATCCGGGCCGGGGGCTGCGGTGTCGGGCGCGCCCGCGGCCCGCCCCTCGGCGGTCAGGGTGAAGCTGCCGGCGGGTTCGGCGGGGTCGAAGGCCAGCCGCAGCACCACAAGGCCGTGGCGGCCGGCGGCCTCCAGCGCGGGGCCGTCATAACCCTCGGGCAGGACGATGGCCTTGGCCTTCAGATCCTCCAGATAGAAATCGAACTCGTCCACCCGATAGGCGGGGTTGAGCGGCGCCGTGACTGCGCCCTGCGCGATGGTGACAAAGGCCGCGGCCATCTCCGGCCCGTTCGGCAGCACGATCGCCACCCGGTCGCCCCGCCCCACACCAGCGCCATGCAGCGCCTCCAGCGTCCGAACCGCCTGCGCCCGCAGCCCGCCGTGGGTCAGCCAGGGCCGGTCGGGTGCGCCGAGGGCCGGGGCATCGTCGGGGTGCGGGGCAAACTGGGTGGACAGCGTGCTGGACATGGCGGTTCCGTTCCTTCTGTGACGCAGCGTGCGAGTGATCTAGCGCAGGATCATCCGATTTGCGAGCCTTGGGGATGGTTTGGCGAACAGCGACGACGAAACGACGACATCTGCGGGCAGGATGAACGGGGCAATTGGCGGCCGGTCCACCAAGACGATGAACTCAACCCGTCCTGTTCCGGGCGCGCCTATGTACCACCCGCATGCACCAGTTGAGCCAGCGCAGGCGCCGGATCACCCTTACCTAGCCAAATCAACGGGTTGGGATGGTGGGTGATGAGAGATTCGAACTCCCGACATCTTCGATGTGAACGAAGCGCTCTACCACTGAGCTAATCACCCGCAGGCGGGCGTAATAGCGCCAGTCCCGACGCCGTGCAAGTGCTCGGCGCGCGATTTCCGGGGTCTTGGTGACGGGGGGCGGGCAACCGATCCGTCCCGCCGCCTTCGATGGTCGGTTCCAGAGCGCCCAAACGAAAGCGACCGCGGCTTTCACCGCGGTCGCGTTCTTCTGCATGGCGTCGCCTCAGTGCGCGGTGCTGCGCTGGGCGGCCTCTTCCTTCGCGGCGCGGGCAGCCTGGGCGGCGGCTTCCTCGGCGGCCTCGTCCCATTCGATGGGCTCGGGCGTCTTGACCAGCGCGTGTTTCAGCACGTCGCGCACATGACCGACCGGGATGATCTCCAGCCCCTGCTTCACGTTGTCGGGGATCTCCGGCAGATCCTTGGCGTTCTCCTCGGGGATCAGCACCGTCTTGATGCCCCCGCGCAGCGCCGCCAGAAGCTTCTCCTTCAGCCCGCCGATCTGCAGCACGTTGCCGCGCAGCGTCACCTCGCCGGTCATGGCGATGTCCTTGCGCACCGGGATTCCCGTCAGCACCGACACGATGGAGGTGACCATCGCCACCCCCGCGCTCGGCCCGTCCTTGGGCGTCGCGCCCTCGGGCACGTGGACGTGGATGTCGGTCGTGTCGAACTTCGGCGGCTTCACCCCGATCTGCGGCGCGATGGAGCGGACGAACGACGACGCCGCGTCGATCGACTCCTTCATCACGTCGCCCAGCTTGCCGGTGGTCTTCATCCGGCCCTTTCCGGGCAGGCGCAAGGCCTCGATCGACAGCAACTCACCCCCGACGCTGGTCCAGGCCAGCCCGGTGACGACGCCCACCTGATCCTCCTTCTCGGCCAGGCCGTAGCGGAACCGCTTCACGCCCAGGAACTCGTCCAGCCGCTCCGGCGTCACCTCGACGGACTTGGCCTTGCCCTTGGTGATCTCGGTCACCGCCTTGCGGGCCAGCTTGGCGATCTCGCGTTCCAGGTTCCGCACCCCGGCCTCGCGGGTATAGGTGCGGATGATCTCCAGCAGCGCCGCGTCGGTCACGCTGAACTCGCCCTTCTTCAGGCCATGGTTCTTGATCTGCTTGCCGATCAGGTGGCGTTTCGCGATCTCGGCCTTCTCGTCCTCGGTATAGCCCGACAGCGGGATGATCTCCATCCGGTCCAGCAGCGGCGACGGCATGTTGTAGCTGTTCGCCGTGGTGATGAACATCACGTTCGACAGGTCGTATTCGACCTCCAGATAGTGGTCGATGAAGGTGGAGTTCTGTTCGGGATCCAGCACCTCCAGCATGGCGCTGGCCGGATCGCCGCGGAAATCCTGACCCATCTTGTCGATCTCATCCAGCAGGATCAGCGGGTTCGTGGTCTTCGCCTTCTTCATCGCCTGGATGATCTTGCCCGGCATCGACCCGATATAGGTCCGCCGGTGGCCACGGATCTCGCTCTCGTCCCGCACGCCGCCCAGGCTGATGCGGATGAACTCCCGCCCCGTCGCCTTCGCCACGCTGCGCCCCAGAGAGGTCTTGCCCACGCCCGGCGGGCCGACGAGGCACAGGATCGGCCCCTTCAGCTTTGACGACCGGTTCTGCACCGCAAGGTATTCGACGATCCGCTCCTTCACCTTCTCAAGGCTGTAGTGATCGGCGTCGAGCACTTCCTCGGCCTTCAGCAGATCCTTCTTTACCCGGCTCTTCACGCCCCAGGGGATCGACAGCATCCAGTCCAGATAGTTGCGCACCACCGTCGCCTCGGCCGACATCGGGCTCATCGACTTCAGCTTCTTCAGCTCCGCCGCGGCCTTCTCGCGCGCCTCTTTCGACAGCTTGGTGGCGTTGATGCGATCCTCAAGCTCCAGAACCTCGTTCTGGCCCTCCTCGCCGTCGCCCAGCTCGCGCTGGATCGCCTTCATCTGCTCGTTCAGATAGTATTCCCGCTGCGTGCGCTCCATCTGGCTTTTCACGCGGGTCTTGATCTTCTTCTCGACCTGCAGGACCGAAACCTCGCCCTGCATCAGGGCATAGACCTTCTCCAGCCGCTCGGCGACGTTCAGGGTCTCAAGCAAGCCCTGCTTCTCGGCCACCTCGACCCCCAGATGCCCGCCGGCCAGATCGGCCAGCTTCGCGGGGTCGCGGGTTTCGGCCACGGCGGCCAGCGCCTCCTCGGGGATGTTCTTCTTGATCTTGGCGTAACGCTCGAACTCCTCGGCGACCGACCGCTGCAGTGCGGTCACCGTGTCGCGGTCGCCCGCTTCCTCGGTCAGCAGCTCTGCCCGCGCCTCGAAGAACGACTCGTTCTCAATGTACTCCGCGATGCGCACGCGCGCGCGGCCCTCGACCAGCACCTTCACGGTGCCGTCGGGCAGTTTCAGCAGTTGCAGCACATTGGCCAGCACGCCGACCTGATAGATCGCATCCGGGGTCGGATCATCGACCGACGGGTCGATCTGGCTGGACAGCAGGATCTGCTTGTCCTCCGACATCACCTCTTCCAGCGCGCGCACCGATTTCTCGCGCCCCACGAACAGCGGGACGATCATGTGCGGGAACACCACGATGTCGCGCAAGGGCAGAACCGGGTAGCTGTTGCTGAGCGTCTGTTCCATAGATTTTCCTTGATCCTGTGGCAGAAGGCTTCGGCCCCGACCGTCGGCGGCCGCCCCTTCCCCT
>JBJHCH010000004.1:0-66878 GCA_050485905.1 Paracoccaceae bacterium
TGCCCCGGCGCGGAATCGATCCGCCTGCTGGCGCCAGCCAACCCCAACGCCGAGGTCTGCACCTTTCATTTCGGTCCTCTGGCAGGGTCACACGACGCATCGATCCGGATCCGAATGGCGGAAACGCAAGAGGTCATCGCCCTCGCCAAGATGCAGGATGGCACGTTCCGGCAGGCCACGGCTCTGGTGCGGGTGACCATCGGCGGCTGCGGCGGCTGAGCGAGAGGGAGGAAGACATGGATACGATCGACGCACGCCCCAGGGTCCGCGTTCCGCGAGAAGCCAGCGCCGGCGAGGTGGTGGACATCCGCACGCTGATCTCTCACCCGATGCACAACGGCCATACGGCCGATGCCGACGGCAACGTGATCCCGCGGCACATCATCAACCGCTTCACCTGCACCTTCAACGGCGACCTCGTGCTGGAGATGGACATCGAGCCCAGCTTTGCCGCGAACCCCTATATCGAGTTCCGCGCAACGGTGCCGGAATCGGGCACGTTCGAGTTCACATGGTACGATGACAACGGCGATGTCTACACCGAGACAGCCGAGATCACTGTGAACTAGGGCTCAGCCCCAACCAAATCCGAAATGCCCCTGCCGCGTCGGCCCCACCGGCGCGACGGGAAAGGTCTGTCCCGAAGACAAGGTCCACCCATGATCTCTCGCCGCCATTTCGCCCAGGCCGGTCTGGCCACCGCAGCCCTGATGGGTTCGGGGCTTTCCGGGAACTGGGCGCGGCTGGCCGCCCAGCAGCGGTTGACCCAGGCGGACCTGCTGGACATGGCGCCCTTCGGCAACGTCACCCTGATCCATCTGACCGACCTGCACGCACAACTGCGCCCGATCTGGTTCCGCGAGGCCGATACCAAGCTCGGCGCAGGCGCGGCGCGCGGCCAGCCGCCGCATCTGACCGGCGACGCCTTCCTCAGCCACTACGGGATCGCCCCCGGCACGCCCATGGCCCATGCCCTGACGCATCACGATTTTGTGGCGCTGGGGCAGAGCTATGGCCGGATGGGCGGGCTGGACCGGATCGCCACCGTCGTGAAGGCGATCCGCGCCGACCGGCCCGACGCGCTGCTGTTGGATGGCGGCGACACATGGCACGGCTCGCTGACCACCCTGCGCACCGCCGGGCAGGACATGGTCAACTGCATGAACCTGCTGTCCCCGGACGCGATGACCGCGCATTGGGAGTTCACGCTGGGCTTTGACCGGGTGGAGGAACTGGTGGCCGCGCTGCCCTTCCCGTTCCTTGGCGCGAATGTTTATGACGCCGACTGGAACGAACCGCACCTGCCCCCCTACGCGATGTTCGACCGCGGCGGCGCCCGGATCGCGGTGATCGGGCAGGCGTTCCCCTACACCCCTATCGCCAACCCCCGCTGGATGTTCGACCAACTGACCTTTGGCATCCGCGAGAACCGCATCGCCGAGGTGGTGGAGGAAGTGCGCGCCGATGGCGCCGATCTGGTGGTGCTGCTGTCGCACAACGGGTTCGACGTGGACCGCAAGATGGCGGCGCAGGTGCCGGGGATCGACGTGATCCTGACCGGCCACACCCATGACGCCTTGCCGGAGCCGCTGCTGGTCGGGCAGACGCTGCTGATCGCCTCTGGCTCCAACGGAAAATTCGTCGGGCGGGTCGATCTGGATGTGCGCGACGGCGCGTTGCAAGGCTTCCGCCATCGGCTGATCCCGGTCTTTTCCGACGTGATCGAGGCTGACGCCGAGATGGCGGCGCAGATCGCCGCCGAGCGCGCGCCGTTCGAGGCCGAACTGACAGAGGTGATCGGCCATACCGACGACCTGCTTTACCGGCGGGGGAACTTCAACGGCAGCTGGGACGACCTGATCTGCACCGCCCTGCTGGAGGAGCGCGACGCAGAGATCGCGCTGTCGCCCGGCGTGCGCTGGGGGCCGTCGCTGATGCCCGGCGATCCGATCACGCGCGAGGATATCTACAACGTCACATCCATGACCTACGGCCAGGCCTACCGGCGCGAGATGACGGGGGCCGACCTGCACGCCGCGCTGGAGGATATCGCCGAGAACCTGTTCCACCCCGACCCCTATTTCCAGCAGGGCGGCGACATGGTGCGAGTGGGCGGCATGGGCTACCGGATCGACGTTTCGGCCGATTTCGGCAACCGGATCGACAACCTGACCCATCTGGCCAGCGGCGCGCCCATCGAGCCCGACCGCGCCTATATGGTTGCCGGCTGGGCCAGCATCAACGAAGGCACCGAAGGGCCGCAGATCTGGGACGTGGTAGAGGCGCATGTCCGCCGTCACGGCACCGTCACCGTGCCCCCGAACAATTCGATAGAGATCACCGGCGTCTGACGCCGGGCCGCAGTCGAGGAGGAGGAAAGAATGAGCGAAACACCAAGCGCCCCCGGCCGACGCGCCTTTCTGCGCGGCGCTGGCCTTGCTGCCGGCGGGCTTGTCGCGGGCAGCGTCGCGGCGCGCGCGCAAACACCCGACCCGCTGATTACCGAGGTGCAGCCATGGGCGCAGTATCTGGGTGATGGCGTGGACGCCCGGCCCTATGGCAAGCCGTCGCGGCACGAGGCGCATGTGATCCGCCGCAATGTCGAATGGCTGACCGCCGACACCGCCAGTTCGGTAAACTTCACTCCGATCCACGAGCTTGACGGGATCATCACCCCGAACGGCCTCTGCTTCGAGCGGCACCACGCCGGCATAGCCGAGATCGCGCCCGACGACTATCGGCTGATGATCAACGGGCTGGTGGACCGTCCGCTGGTCTTCACCCTTCAGGATCTGATGCGCTTTCCCCGCGTGAACCGCATCCACTTCCTCGAATGTGCGGCGAACACCGGCATGGAGTGGCGCGGTGCGCAGTTGAACGGCTGCCAGTTCACCCACGGCATGATCCACAACTGCATGTATACCGGCGTCACCCTGCGCACCCTGCTGGCAGAAGCCGGCGTGCAGCCAGAGGGCACTTGGCTGCTGGCCGAGGGTGCGGATGCCAGCGCCATGTCCCGCTCGATCCCGATGGAAAAGGCGCTGGACGACTGCATGATCGCCTTCAAGATGAACGGCGAGGCGCTGCGCGAGGAACAGGGCTATCCCGTCCGGCTGGTCGTGCCGGGCTGGGAGGGCAACATGTGGGTCAAATGGCTGCGCCGCCTGGAAGTTGGCGACGAGCCTTGGCACCACCGCGAAGAAACCTCGAAATACACCGACCTGCTGGGCGATGGCCGCGCGCGGCGCTTCACATGGGAGATGCACGCGAAGTCGGTCATCACCAGCCCTTCGCCGCAGGCGCCGATCCGTCACGGCCACGGGCCACTGGTGATCACCGGGCTGGCCTGGTCGGGCACCGGCACCATCGCCTCGGTCGATGTCTCCATCGACGGCGGGCGGAACTGGCAGCAGGCGCGGATCGATGGCCCCAGCCTCGACAAGTCGCTGCACCGTTTCTACCTGGAAATCGACTGGGATGGCCGCGACCTTTACCTGCAAAGCCGGGCGACCGATGCACTGGGCTACACCCAGCCCACAAAGGAGGCGCTGCGCGCCTTCCGCGGGTCGGCCTCGATCTACCACATGAACGGGATCCAGACCTGGCACGTCAATTCCAACGGAGAGGCCGAGAATGTCGAGATTTCCTGAGATCGCACTGGCCTCGCTGCTGCTGGCGTCACCGGCTGTTGCCGAACCGCTGGGCCTTGGCCGCCCTGCCCTGCCCGAAGAGATCGCGGCTTGGGACATCGACATCCGCCCCGACGGGCTGGGCCTGCCAGAGGGGTCGGGAGATGTCTGGATGGGCGAGGAACTATACGAGGCGCAATGCGCCCATTGCCACGGTGTCTTTGGCGAAGCGGTCGGCAACTGGCCGCAGCTCGCCGGCGGCTTCGGCACCCTGACGCACGAGCATCCGGTAAAGACTGTCGGCTCCTACTGGCCCTATGCCTCGACCGTCTGGGACTATGTGAACCGCGCCATGCCCTACGGCGCCGCGCAGACGCTGGAGCCGGACGAGGTCTATGCGATCACCGCCTATCTGCTCTACCTCAACGATCTGGTGGATGACGACTTCGAGCTGAGCCAAGAGAACTTTGCCGAGGTGCGCCTGCCGAACGAGGACGGCTTCTATCTCGACGACCGCAAGGAAACCGAGTGGCCGACCTTTACGCAGGCGCCCTGCATGAGCGATTGTGCCGAGGGCGAGGCCCAGGTGGCGATGCGCGCCGCCGTGCTGGACGTGACGCCCGATCAGGACCATTCGGCCCTGCGCGACATAACGCCCACAGCGGCAGAGGTGGACGTGGCGGCAGAGGCAGCGCCCGAGGCCCCCGCCGGCCCCGACCCGGAACTGGTCGCCGCGGGCGAGCGCGCGTTTCGCGCCTGTGCGGCCTGCCACAATGTCGGCGAGGGCGCGCGCAATGGCGTCGGCCCGCAGTTGAACGGCATCGTCGGCGCACCCGCCGCCCATGCCGACGGCTTCCGCTATTCCCCGGCGCTGACCGCCGCCGCCGAGGGCGGTCTGGTCTGGACCGAGGAGGAGCTTGTTGCGTTCATCGAGAACCCGCGCCAGTATCTGAGCGGGAACAGGATGAGTTACGCCGGCATGAGAAACGCCGAGGACCGCGCCGCGGTCATCGCCTACCTCTCGACGTTCGAGGAGTAGGCGATGGCGGGTCACGCGAGCACCACCGCGCCGCCGGTCGCGGCGATCGTCGCGGCCGTGCTGGTCGCGGCGATCGTCGCGGCCGTGCTGGTCGCGGCGGCCCTGCCGCAGCCCGCCGGTGCGCAGCTTGGCCAGGGGGCAGCGCCCCTTGGCGATGTCGACCACGGCGCAGAACTCTGGCAGACCGAATGCGCCGCCTGTCACGAGATGGGCGAAGGGGCCGAGAACACCATCGGCCCGCATCTGACGCGGATCTTCGGGCGCCGGGCCGGGTCGCTTGGCGGGTTCGAATATTCGTCGTCGATCCGTCGCATGGGCGACGACGGCCTGCGCTGGGATTTCCGCACGCTCGATGCCTATATCGCCAATCCCTACTCGCTCGTCTCGGGCACCCGGATGGGCTATCCGGGGCTGGAGGACGCGCAGGAGCGCGCCGACCTGATCGCCTTCATGCGCGAGTTTTCTGACGAGCCCGGCAACATCCCCGAGGCCGCGCCGACCGCCCGGCGGGTAGAGATCGAATTGCCGCCCGAGGTGTTGGCGATCAAGGGCGACCGGGAATACGGCGAATACCTCGCCAGCGAATGCACCACCTGCCACCAGCGCGACGGCGCCGCCGAGGGGATCCCGTCGATCACCTACTGGCCCGAGGATCGTTTCGTGGTAGCGATGCACGCCTACCGCGAGGGGCTGCGGCCGCATCAGGTGATGCAGACCGTCGCGCGGCGCCTCGGCGACGAGGAGATCGCGGCGCTGGCGGCCTATTTCGCGACAATCGGGGACTGAACACTCAACGGGGGAGGGAACACAATGCACCTGAAAAGACGGACTTTCATCGGCAGCCTTGCGGCCGGATCCGCGCTTCTGGCGGCGCCGGCGGTGCTGGGTCAGGGGCGGCCGCGCGTCGTCGTGGTCGGCGGCGGCTCGGGCGGGGCGACAGCCGCGCGCTACATCGCCATGGGCGCCGCGGGCGCCATCGACGTCACGCTGGTCGAACCGGCACGGCGCTACTACACCTGCTACTTCTCGAACCTCTATCTGGGTGGGTTCTGGGATTTTGACGGGCTGGGCCATGACTACGGAGCGCTGGCCAGCCGCCACGGCATCAACGTGGTGCATGACTGGGCGGTGGGCGTGGACCGCGAGGCGCGCACCGTCGAACTCGCCGGTGGCGGAACGCTGTCCTATGACAAGCTGGTCCTGTCGCCCGGCATCGACTTCGTCGAGGGCAGCGTGCCGGGCTGGGACATCACCACCCAGAACGCCATGCCGCATGCCTACAAGGCCGGCAGCCAGACCCAGCTTCTGAAGGCACAGGTCGAGAACATGCGCGAGGGCGGGGTCTTTGCCATGGTCGCCCCCCCCAACCCCTACCGCTGCCCGCCGGGGCCGTATGAGCGGATCTCGATGGTTGCCCATCTGCTGAGCGAGCGCAATCCAACTGCCAAGATCCTGATCGTGGATCCAAAGGAGAGCTTCTCGAAACAGGCGCTGTTCGAAGAGGGCTGGAACCGCCACTACCCCGGCATGGTCGAACGCGTCGGCCCCGATTTCGGCGGCGACGTGGTCGAGGTCGATGCCGAGGCGATGACGGTGTCCATCGACGGCGAGGTCGAACAGGTCGATGTCTGCAACGTGATCGCGGCGCAAAAGGCCGGGCGGATCGCGGAACTGGCCGGCATCACCAACGACGCCGGCTGGGCGCCGGTCGATCCCTTCACGATGAAAAGCCGCAGCGACGAGGATGTCTTCGTCCTCGGTGACGCCAGCCAGCAGGGTGACATGCCGAAATCCGCCTTCTCGGCCAACAGCCAGGCCAAGGTCGCGGCGAACGTCATCCGGCACGAGCTGACCGACGCCCGGCTGTTCCCGGCGCGCTATTCCAACACCTGCTGGTCGCTGATCGCGACCGAGGACGGGGTGAAGGTCGGCGCCAGCTACGAGCCGACCGAGGAAAAGATCGCCAGCGTGGACAGCTTCATCAGCCAGACCGGCGAGGATAACGACCTGCGCCGCGCGACCTATGAGGAAAGCATCGGCTGGTATAACGGCATCGTGGACGACATGTTCAGCTAATCGCCGTCACGCCGGGGCGGCTTACCCCCCGGCGCGCAACTCGATCATCGCGGGGCCGCCACTGGCGGCCCCTTTCAGTTCCATGATCGCCGTCGTCAGCGCCTCGGCCGCGCAGGGGATCGACCGGAACGGAATCTCGCAGCCTTCCGCGAACAGATCCAGCTGGGGCGGGCGCGGGTCGCAGCCGATCACCTCGGCCCCGGCCTCGCGCATCGCCAGCGCGATCTCGTCGAACCCGTGATTGTTCAGCACGACAAAGATCACCCGCGCGCCTTCGTCCACCGCCGTCATCACCTCGCCCGGCGCGAACTGCAGCCCGCCGTCGCCGACCAGACAGACCACCGGCGCGGCCGGATCGGCAATGGCCGCCCCCACCGCCGCGCCGACGCCATGGCCCAGCGCACCGAAACCGGTGGCGGCGTTGAACCAGCCGCCGGGGCGGTCGTGGTCCAGAAACAGGTTGCCGGCATAGACCATCCGGGTGGAATCGCCCACGATCACCGCCTCCGGCAGGCCCTCGCGGATCGCGCCGATCAGTGCCACATCGGCCTGCGCGCCCGCGTCCAGTTCCGCCCAGGCCGCCTGCCGCGCCGCCCCGGCCCGCGCCGTGCCATCGCCCGACCGCGCGGAAACCGCCTGCGCCAGCGCGGCCAACGCCGCGCCCGCCTCGGCCCGTATCGTCAGCGCCGCCGGGTGGCGGTCCAGTTGCGCCGCGTCGATGTCGATGCGGATCATCCCCGACAGGTCGGGCATCCCGCCGCGCTGGTTGATGTCGAAATCCGTCTGGCCGATCTCCGTGCCCACCGCCAGCACCCGGTCGGACCCGGCGATCAGATCGCGCACCGCCTGCAGGCTGGGGCTGGCGGGCACCACCAGCGGATGGCCGTGCAGCAGCCCGCGCGCGTTCACCGTCAGCACCACCGGCGCATCCAGCCGTTCGGCCAGCGCCCTGAGCGTCGCATCCGCCCGCGCGGCCCCGCCCCCGGCAAGGATCACGGGCGCCCGCGCCCCGGACAGAAGGACGCTCGCGCGTGCCACCGCCGGATCGGGCGGCGCGGGGATCGGGGCGGGTGCGGGCAGGCGCTCGCAGGGCAGCTTCATCACATCCAGCGGCACCTCCAGATGCACCGGGCCGGGCCGCGCGCCCAGCATCGCCGCAAAGGCGCGGTCCAGCGCCGGGGCCAGATCCTCAGGCCCCTCCACCCGTTCGGAATGAAGCGCCACCTGCGCCACCATCGCGCGCTGGTCGGGCAGTTCGTGCAGATGCCCCAGTCCCCTGCCCAGCGTCGGCAGCCGGTTGACGCCCGACACCACCAGCATCGGCACCGAATCCGCCCGCGCCTGCGCCATCGCGGTCAGGATGTTCGTGACCCCCGGCCCGGTGATGACAAACCCCACCCCCGGCTTGCCGGAAACGCGGGCATAGCCATCGGCCATGAACCCCGCGCCCTGTTCATGCCTAGCGGTGACATGGCGGATGCCCGATCCGGCAAGGCCCCGGTAAAGCTCGATCGTATGCACGCCGGGTATGCCGAAGACGACCTCCACCCCCCGCGCTGCCAGCCCCTCGACCAGCCGCTGGCCCACCGTCCTCATGCGGCGGCCCGGTGGCGCGCATGGGCCAGGATGCGGTCGCAGGCGGCGATCAGCGCCTCATCCTCGACCGTCAGCGCCAGCCGCACCCAGCCCTCCAGTGCCGCGCCAAAGGAACAGCCGGGCATCACCGCCACGCCCGCAGTCTCCACCAGATCGAACGAATAGTCGCGCGAGGTCATCCCCGTCGCGCGGATGTCCAGCAGCGCGAACATCCCCGCCTCGGGCCGATGCACCGCCAGCCCCTCGGACCCCCCCAGCCGGTCGGCCACGATCCCCGCCCGCCGCGCCAGCCGTTCCCGCATCCCCGCCGCCACCTGCGACGGTTCCGCCACCGCCAGCGCGGTCGCGTCGGCCAGAAACGGCTGGTTGCCGAACAGCATCGTCTCGGCCAGCGGCAGCGCCCGCGCGCAGAACTCCGCCGGCCCGACGCACCAGCCCGACCGGAAGCCCGGCGCCGCGTGGGATTTCGAGATCGAGGAGGCGACGATCACCCGCTCCGCCAGCCCCGCATCCCCCAGTGGAGAGATGAATTGCACGCCATCGAACACCAGTTCCTCATAGACCTCGTCCGCCACGATCCACAGATCCTGCGCCTGCGCCAGTGCGCCGATTGCGGCGATGTCCTCGCTGCGCAGCACCGCGCCGGTGGGGTTGTGCGGGCTGTTCAGCAGGATCGCCCGCGTCACCGGGGTGATCCGCGCCGCCAGATCCTCGACCCTGATGCGGAAGCCCCGCTCGGGCCGCAGCGGCACCGGCACCGCCCGCGCCCCGGTCCCCGCGATCACGCCCTCATAGGTCGCATACATCGGGTCGCCCACCAGCACCTCATCGCCCGGCCCGACCAGCGCCAGCATCACGGCGAAGAGCGTGGTCTGCGTGCCTGGAAAGCACATCACCTGATCGGTCCCGATCTCGCGCCCGCAACGCGCCGAATAGCGCGCGGCCAGCGCCGCCACCAGCGCAGGCTCGCCCCGGCCGTTGGAATAGCCCGTGCGCCCGGCGCGCATCGCTGCCGCCGCCGCGTCGATCAGGTCGTCCGGCGTCGGCGCGTCCGGTTCCCCGATCGTCAGCTCGATCACGTCGCGCCCCTGCGCCGCCAGCGCCCGCGCCCGCGCATGGACCAGCCACTTCGCCCCGCCCAGCCCCGCCAGCCGTTCCGTCACCGCCGCATAGCGCATCGCCGTCACTCCAGTTCAAACCCCAGGATCGCGCCGACCGAGGCGACGGCGATCCGTTCCAGTTCCGCCTCGTCAAAGGCATCGGGCAGGGCAGAGCCTTCCAGCCACAACCCGTCAATCACCGCGTTGCAGGCAATCGCCGCCGCCCGCGCATCCGCCACGCCGCAATCCGCGATCAGCCCCTGCAGCCGGTCGCGGAAAGCCAGATAGCTTTCCCGGTGCACCGCCCGCATCGCCGCATCCGCCTGCACCCGGTGGATGAACCCGGCCCACAGGCCCAGCGCGCGGGCATCCACCACCGGCGGCGTCACCGCGGCGCGGACAAAGGCCGCCAGCCGCGCGCGCGGATGCTCTGGCGCCGCTTCCAGCACCGCCGCAGAATCCTCGGTCAGCCGGTCCATCAGCGCCCGATAGGCGGCCAGCAGCAGCTCTTCCTTGCCGTCGAAATAATGCCGGATCAGCCCCGGCGTCACGCCCGCGCGTTCCGCAATCGCGCGCACCGTTGCGGCCTCGATCCCGCCCTCGGCGATCAGGTCCAGCGCCGCGGCGATCAGATCCTCGCGCCGCCGCTCCTCTCCCTCGCGCCGAAAGGCCCGCCTTGCGCCCGCAACCTGCATGTCCCCGCCCGTTTATTATACACTTGCATAATTACGCCCCGGCGGTCTTAAATGCAATCGCAATCCAGCCGCGACAGCCGGCCACCAAGAAACCGAAAACAGAGAGGACGACCATGCGCACACCCATGATCATCGCCGCCGCAGCCCTCGCGCTCGGCACCGCCGCCGCACAGGCCCAGCAGGTCCGCGTCGGCATCGCCGCCGAACCCTACCCGCCCTTCGCCAGCCCCGACGCCGGCGGCAACTGGGTCGGATGGGAGATCGAGATCATCGGCGCCGTCTGCGAGGCGGCAGAGATGGACTGCGTCATCACCCCCGTCGCCTGGGATGGCATCATCCCCTCGCTCACCAGCCAGCAGATCGACGCGATCATGGCCTCGATGTCGATCACCGAAGAGCGGATGCAGACCATCGACTTCTCCGACAAGTACTACAACACCCCCGCCGTGGTCGTGGCCCCCAGGGACATGGAGATCGAGGCGACGGCCGAGGGGCTGGCGGGCCGCATCCTCGGCGTGCAGGTCGCCACCACCCATGCCGCCTATGCGCAGGAACACTTCGCCGCCTCGGTGGCCGAACTGCGCTCCTACCAGACCCAGGACGAGGCGAACCAGGATCTGGTCGCGGGCCGCATCGACGCCACCCAGGCCGACAGCCTGGCGATGGCCGATTTCCTTGAATCCGACGCCGGCCAGTGCTGCGAGATCAAGGGCTCGGTTCCCGCCGACCCGTCGATCCTCGGCCGTGGCGTGGGCGTCGGCCTGCGCAAGGGCGACGACGCGCTGCGCGAGCGCTTCAACGCCGGCATCGCCGCGATCATCGCCGACGGCACCTATGACGCGATCAGCGCCAACTACTTCACCACCTCGATCTACGGCGACTAGGGCCGCGCGCCCGTGTTCGAGGCGCTGATCGACACGCTGGGGCTGGCCCGCACGGTCGAACTTCTGGCGCTTTCCCCCCCCGGCTGGGGGGGGAACCTGCTGCGCGGGCTGAAGAACTCGCTCATCATCGCGGGCGGCGCCTTCGGCATGGGGCTGGTGATCGGCACCTTCGGCGCCTATGGCAAGCTTTACGGCGGCCCGGTCGTGCGTGACCTGCTGGCCGTCTATACCACCGTGGTGCGCGCCGTTCCGGAACTGGTGCTGATCCTCATTCTCTACTACGCCGGCACCGACCTTCTGAACCGCACACTTGTCGGCATGGGCTACCGCCCGGTCGAGGTCTCGGGGCTGCTCGCCGGCATCCTCGTCCTCGGCGTGGTGCAGGGGGCATACGCGACCGAGGTTCTGCGCGGCGCGATTCAATCCGTCCCGCATGGTCAGATCCAGGCCGGGCGCGCCTACGGGATGCCCGGCTTCCTCCTGATGCGCCGGATCGTGATGCCCGCGATGCTCGCCTCGGCGATCCCCGGCCTTGCGAACCTGTGGCTGATCGCCACCAAGGACACCGCGCTGCTGGCCATCGTCGGATTCTCGGAACTCACACTGGAAACCCGGCAGGCGGCGGGATCGACGCGGGCCTATTTCACCTTCTTCCTCGCCGCCGGGGCGCTTTACCTGACCGTGACGCTGCTGTCGGGGCGGGTGTTCGGGCGGCTGGAACGCTGGGCGCGGCGCGGCCAGCCGGATCTCCGGGTGGGCGGGGTATGAGCCGCACCTCGATCACCGCGCCCGCCCCCGGCCGCCTGCCGCGCCTGTCCGACCTGCGCGCATGGCTGCGCCCGCACCGGGTGGTGATGATCGCGCTCACCCTCGCGCTGGTGGTCTGGTGCGCGCTGACGCTGCGATGGGACTGGCTGCCGCGCTACTGGGATTTGGCGATGGCGGGCCTCTGGCGCACGATCTGGATCCTCGCCGTCACCGCGACGCTGGGCTTCCTTCTGGCGATCCCGCTCGGCCTCGCGCAGGCGGTGGGGCCGTGGTATCTGGCCGCGCCCGCGCGGGCCTTCTGCACCGTGATCCGGGGCACGCCGCTGCTGCTGCAACTCTGGCTCCTCTACTACGGCCTCGGTTCCCTGTTCCCTCAATATCCGTGGATTCGCGAAAGCGAGCTCTGGCCCTATCTGCGGCAGGCATGGCCCTATGCGGTGCTGGCCCTGACGCTGAGTTTCGCCGGGTATGAGGGAGAGGTGATGCGCGGCGCCTTCAAGGGCGTGCCGCGGGGGCAGCTGGAGGCCGCGCGCTCGGTCGGCATGTCGCGCTTTCAGATGTTCCGCCGGATCTGGCTGCCGCAGGCGATCCGCCGCGCCCTGCCGACGCTGGGCGGCGAGACCGTGCTGCAACTGAAGGCAACGCCGCTGGTCGCCACGATCACCGTCGTGGACATCTACGCCGTTTCCGCCCGCGTCCGGCAGGACACGTTCATCATCTACGAGCCGCTTCTGCTGCTCGCCGTGGTCTATCTGATGATCACCGGGCTGATCGTTCTGGGCTTCCGCTGGCTGGAATCCCGCGTGCCCTCACGGGTCGGCTGAGGCCCCGCCAGCGCCCCTGCCGGACCGTGCCCAACGGTTAAGGGCAGGTTAACAAAAAATGCGATTTCATTTGTTTTCAGTCACTTGAATTTTTGGGCAACTTGCCCAACCACCCCTCAACCCGTGCCCACATCCCGAAACGCCTTCTGCATCGACCGGGTCCAGAACCCCTCATCCTGCAGGACAGCCACGAAATTCTCGGCCGCATTTCCGGTCCCGAAGGCCGTATCCGGCGGATATCTCCGGCCCCATTCCCGGTCCAGAAACGCCGCCACCCCAGCCCCATCCCCGGCCCCGCAACGAGACAGCGATTCCGCCCGCGCCCGCCCCGACTGCCGGCTCCCCACGTCCAGGCTGGGTATCCCCAGAAACGGCGCCTCCCTTACCCCCGCGCTGGAATTGCCGACCATGCAGGCCGCGTTCTTCATCAGCTCGGAAAAATGCGAGAACCGCATCGACGGGATGCGCCGGAACCGATCCCCCGGCAGCCGGTCGATCACCTCGAATATCGCCTCCGACCCCGGATCGTTGTTCGGCAGGATCAGCACGAAATCCCGCCCCGACGCCTCCAGCGCCCCGAACAGCGCCCCCGCCTGCCGCCCCATATCGGCCGCCTCGGACGTGACGGGATGAAAGATGCAGATGCCGTAATCCGCGAACGGGATCGCATACCGCGCCCGCACCTCCTCCAGCGTCACCCCCGACGCCGCCCCGTGCTTGTCCAGTTCCGGCGATCCGATCACATGGATCGCCTCCTCCGGCTCCCCCAGCGCCATCACCCGCGCCTTCGCGGCGTCGGAGCTGACGAAATGACAATAGGCCAGCTTGGTATTGCAGTGCCGGAAGATCTCGTCGATCGTGCCAGAGATCTCGCCCCCCTCCACATGGGCGCAGCGGATGTAATTGGTGGCGCAGACCAGCGCGCAGGCCAGCGCCTCCACCCGGTCGCCATGCACCACCACCAGATCGGGCCGGTGTTCCGCGACGAAATCGGAAAACCCCAGCACCGTCTTGGCCAGCACCATGTCCTGAGGATCGCCGGGCCGCTGGTTCAGGAACTCGTGCACCGCCACGCCGGGCATCCGGTGCACCTCGATCTTGGTCAGCCCGTAGCGGTCCAGCATATGCATGCCGGTGACATGAAAGCTGACCGCAAACCCCGCATCCCGCGCCGCCGCCGCCAGCGGCTCCAGCTTGCCGAAATCGGCCCGCGTGCCGGTGACGAACAGAATGGAACGGGTCATGGCCGGCCGGGTTTCCGCTTGCCAGGGACGCAACGGGCTCCAGATATGGACAGGCAGGCCGGGATTGTCCAGCCGCCCGCACCGGGGCGGGGCGTCACACCGGGCCACAGACCGACCGGGGGCGCCGATGACCGAAGTTCTGATCCTGTTCCTGACCACATCTGCCGTGTTCCTGATCGCCGATGCGCTGATGC
Organism: Paracoccaceae bacterium; assembly: GCA_050485905.1. Taxonomy (GTDB): domain Bacteria; phylum Pseudomonadota; class Alphaproteobacteria; order Rhodobacterales; family Rhodobacteraceae; genus JAWLCA01. The sequence goes on from JBJHCH010000004.1 coordinate 14,050, forward strand.
TGAAAACGGTGATCCAGCCGCTTTTCCGCAGCCACCTCGGCCGCGCGCTGATCGACGGCGCGCGGCTCCTGCCGGCGGCGCTGTTCTACCTCGTCTACATGGCCGGCATCCTGTGGTTCGCCGGCCTGCCTGCATTGCAGGCCGCCCAGCCCGCCGCCGCCGCGCTCAACGGCGCGATGCTGGGCCTCGTCGCCTACGGCACCTACGAACTGACAAGCTGGGCCGTGATGCGCGACTGGCACCCGACGATGGTGGCGGTGGACTGGGCCTGGGGCACCGCGCTGACCGCGCTCTCCGCCTGGGGCGGGGTCACGCTGGCGCTATTGCTACTGTAGCCGCCCGACGCGCCGGCGCCGGCCGACCGCACCCAGCAGGGCCAGCCCCCCCATCAGCAGCGGCAGCGCCGCCGGCAGCGGGATCGGTGCAGGCTGCAGGATGTCGCCACGCAGGCGGAATGCGCCAAATCCGGAGGTGAACTCCGTTTCCAGTTGCGAGACCGTCCCCGTGATCGAATACGTGCCCTCGAGAAGCGCGAAGACCCCGGTCGAGAACGAAGCAGTCTCGCCTGCTCCGCTTGGCGAAGTCGCGCATTCCGGGTCGAAATTGCACCCAGTATAGCCGTCAGTTTCAGAGAGGATCGGAACCGACGTTAGGCCAATCGATACGCCGAAGTCGAAAATCTCGAACCGATCGCCTGGAAAGCCGAGATCGACGAACTCGATGCTCCCCGCACTCAACAGCGTGAATGTCCAAGGCCCGTCCGGGGCCGATTCAAGACCGCCAAACGCACCCGGTGGCGCTTGCAGGGGCGCGGGGCTACCGTCGCCATAGTTGAAATAGAAGAGATACCAGATACCGCTCTGCAACGTGCTGGCAGTCGCTACGACCGGGGCGAGCAGGATCGAAGATGCTGCAAGAAGCGAGAAAGCAAACTGACGCATGTCGGCAACCTTTCAATTTGAAACACAGAAGCCTCGGCGCCAGTGGCGCCTGAGTCAAGGAAATAGTTAACGCAAGGTTAATTTGGGAACGTACAAGACAGTCGGGCACGGCAAGCGCAATGTGCATTCTTGCGTGATATAGCGATCATTTCGGCGGATCTGTGCATTATTTGGGTATGCACGCCGTATGCACGGTAGATGCATGTAAAGCATACGTGCATGCACACGCCATATGCGCGGGCAGGAATCGAAACGGGGGCCGACTGACGCAGCCCCAGTTCGGGCGGTCCGTGGCGGTAGATCGGGGGTTAGCCGGCGGCAGACTCGCCGCCCTTTTTCTCCAGCGCGTCGATCCGCGCCTTCAGCGCCTCGTTCTCCTCGCGGGCCTTCTGCGCCATGGCGCGCACGGCGTCAAACTCTTCGCGCGTAACGAAATTCCGATCCGCCATCCACCGCTCCACCATGCCGCGAAAGGCGGTCTCCGCCTCCTCTCGCGCGCCCTGGGCCACGCCCATCGCGTTCGTCATCAACTGCGAGACATCATCGAGGAACTTGTTGCGGCTCTGCATCTCTGGCTCTCCTGGCATCTTCCCGATATATGGCGCGGGCACGCCCGCAGGACAAGGCCGCCCGATGCTCGCCATCCCCTTCCCCAACCTGTCACCGGAACTCTTCAGCTTTGAAATCGCTGGGTTTTCCTTTGCGTTGCGGTGGTATGCGCTGGCCTATATTGCAGGCCTGCTGATCGGCTGGCGGATCGTGGTGGGTCTGATGCGCCGCCCTCGGCTCTATGCCCCCGATGCCCCGCCGATGCGCCCGGAACAGGTGGAATCCCTGCTGACCTGGACGATCCTCGGCGTGATCCTTGGCGGGCGGCTGGGCTTCGTGCTGTTCTACCAGCCCGGCTATTACCTTCAGAATCCGGCGGAAATCCTGGCGATCTGGCAGGGCGGCATGGCGTTTCACGGCGGCTTCGCCGGTGTGATCGTCGCGACGCTCGCCTGGTGCCGCCGCAACGGTATCGACATCCTGCCCACGCTGGACGCCATGGCGCTGGCCACCCCCATCGGTCTGATGCTGGGCAGGCTGGCGAATTTCGTGAACGCAGAACTCTGGGGCCGCCCCACGACGATGCCCTGGGGCGTGATCTTTCCCGGTGAGGCCGCACAGGCCTGTCCGTGGGACTGGGTCGGCGCCTGCACAAGGCACCCCTCGCAACTCTATCAGGCGGCCGGCGAAGGGCTGATCCTGTTCCTGATCCTGCTGGTTCTGGTCATGCGCGGCGCGCTGCGCCATCCCGGCCTTGTCGGTGCGATTTTCGTTGCGGGCTATGGCGTTGCACGCTTCGTGGTGGAATTCTTCCGCCAGCCGGACGCACAGTTCATCGGGCCGGGCAATCCACTGGGGCTGGCGGTGCAGGTGGGCGGCTACGGGCTGACGATGGGCCAGCTTCTGTCGCTGCCGATGATCGCGGTCGGTCTGTGGTTCGCCGCCCGCGCCCGGGCGCAATGACGCCCCTTGCCCGGCAACTGATCCGGCGCATCCGTTCCTCGGGGCCGATCACACTGGCCGATTACATGGCCGATTGCCTCCTTGACCCCGAGCACGGCTATTATGCCACGCGCGAGCCATTCGGCACGGCCGGCGATTTCACCACCGCGCCCGAGATCAGCCAGATGTTCGGCGAGTTGATCGGCCTCTGCCTGGCCCAGTCGTGGCTGGATCAGGGCGCGCCCGCGCCCTTCACGCTGGCCGAGCTCGGCCCCGGCCGCGGCACGCTGATGGCCGACCTGCTGCGCGCCACCCGCGGCGTGCCGGGTTTCCATGAGGCGCTTCGCCTGCATCTGGTCGAAGCCTCGCCCCGCCTGCGCGCCCGGCAGCAACAAAGCCTGCCCGCTCACAGCCCGCAGTGGCACGACACCGTAGCCAGCCTTCCCGAAAGTCCGCTGTTCCTGATCGCCAACGAATTCTTCGACGCGCTGCCGATCCGGCAGTTCCGCCGCGATGGCTCCGGCTGGCGCGAGGTCATGTTGACCGTCAAGGATGACCGTCTCGCGCTGGGACTGTCCGACCCGGCCGAGATCATGGCACTGGCGCATCGGATCAGCGACACTCGCGACGGCGACATCGTGGAAATCTGCCCGGCCGCAGGGCCAATCGCAGGCGCAATCGCGGCACGCATCGCCGCGCATGGCGGGCTCGCGCTGATCGTCGATTATGGCGGCTGGCACAGCCGTGGCGATACGTTTCAGGCCCTGCGCGGGCATCGGCCCGAGGATCCGCTGGATAACCCCGGCCTTGCCGACCTGACCGCGCATGTGGATTTCCAGCCCTTGGCAGAGGCGGCTCGGGCTGCGGGTGCTGCCACTTCCTTCTGCGAACAGGGGCCGTTTCTGGAACGGCTCGGCATCGCCGCGAGGGCCGAACGCTTGGCGCAGTCGTTGAAGGACGAGGCGTTGGTCGCGCATCGTGCCGCGCATCGCCGCTTGACCCATGCGCAGGAAATGGGACACCTGTTCAAGGTGCTCGCCATCCACCCGCCATCGACACTGCCGCCAGGATTCGCCTGATGACGCTGGAAATCCTTACTGCGCCCGCCCTCGGCCCCGTTCGCCACGGGTTCTTCACCCGCAAGGGCGGCGCGTCGTCGGGTGTGTTCGCCGGGCTGAACTGCGGTGTCGGCTCGTCCGACCTGGCCGAGGCGGTGGCGATCAATCGCGCCCGCGTGGCCGAGGTTCTGGGCCTTCTGCCCGAGGCACTGGTAACCATGCATCAGGTCCATTCGCCCGACGTCGTCACCCTGTCCAGCCCGCCAGAGGCGCCGCCGCGCGCCGATGCGATGGTGACCGCCACGCCCGGGATAGGGCTGGGGGTGCTGACCGCGGATTGCCAGCCGGTGCTGCTGGCCGACCGGGCCGCCGGGGTGATCGGCGCGGTCCATGCGGGTTGGCGCGGCACACTCTCCGGGATTCTCGAGGCGACTGTAGCTGCAATGTCCGCACTCGGCGCGCGGCCAGCACAGATCACCGCCGTGATCGGCCCGGCGATCAGTCAGCGCGCCTACGAGGTCGGCCCCGAACTTTTCGACAGCTTCCGCGACGAGGATCCCGCGAGCACGCGCTACTTCATCAATGGCGACGGCGACAGGCTGCTGTTCGACCTGCCTGGCTATGGCCTGCACCGACTGCGCGATGCGGGTGTCGGCCACGCGGAATGGACGCGGCACTGCACCTATTCCGACCCGGCGCTCTTTTATTCCTATCGCCGCGCGACCCATCTGGCCGAGGCAGACTATGGTCGCCTGATCTCTGTGATTCGCCTGTGATTGGCAAGAATGCTCGCCAACCGACTGCGCGCGGACCCGTCAGCCCGTCCCGCGCCGCAGTGACATCGGACTTTGACTGAACTGCCGCCGGAACGCGCGTGACAGCGCCGATTGCGATGAGAACCCACATCGCAGCGCGATCTGCTGTATCGGGTGGCGGGTGTCCACCACCAGCCGCCGCGCCGCCTGAAGCCTGAGCCGAAGACCCCAGGCCCCCGGCCCCATGCCGAGATCGCGACGAAACAGCATCTCAAGCCGCCGGGATGACAGGCCCAGCGCGGCGGCGGTGGCGGCGATGGGTTCAGGGGCGTCCAGCCGGGCCTCCATGCGTGCGATGGCGGTCATCACGCGCGGGTCGGTCGCAGGGCGGGCGTGCGGCACGATCTGCGGCGTGGCGGCTGGCCGGGGATCATGCAGGAACGAGGCCGCAACCTGCGCGGCAATCGCCGCGCCATGCCGCGCGCCGATCAGGTGCAGCATCAGATCCACCGCCGCCGCAGCACCACCCGCCGTGAAGCGCGCGCCCGAGATCACGAAACGGTCGGCCTGCACGTCCACATCGGGGTGGGCGGTGGCGAAATCCTCCAGATCCTCCCAGTGCACGGTGGCGCGGTGGCCGGTCAGCAGGCCGGCCCGGGCCAGCACCCAGGCCCCGGCATCGACCCCGCCCATCGCCCGCAGGCGCGGCGCCATGCGGCGCAGCGCGGCCAGAAGCGGGCGCTGCGCCACCTCGGCCTGGCGGAAGCCGGCGACGACGATCAGGGCGTCGGCCTCCACCGCCTCGGGCCCGCGATCGGAGGGGACGGTCAGGCCGCAGGACAGCGCGACCGGCCCGCCATCGGGCGAGAGCACGCGCCAGCGATAGGCCGGGTGCCCCAGATGCCGGTTCGCGCTGCGCAGCGGGTCCAGAACGGCGGCCAGCGCACTGAGAGACGCCTGCGGCAGAAGCAGCACCGACAGGGCCAGCGGGCGCGGATCAGGGGCGAAGATGGTTTCGTTCCGGGTCACGAAGATTTCGTAAATCGCAAAACACCGCTTCGCAAGCCTGCTATGGTCGGCGCGACAAAAAGGGGGGATCCATGCCGCTGACCATGAACCGCGAGGTCTTCATCACCTGTGCCGTGACGGGGTCGGGCAGCACGCAGGACCGCAGCCCGCATGTGCCGCGCAGCCCCGCGCAGATCGCCGACAGCGCCATCGCCGCGGCCAAGGCGGGGGCGGCCATCGTGCATTGCCATGTGCGCGACCCGGAAACCGGCGCGCCGGCACGCGACCCGGCGCTGTACCGCGAGGTGACGGAGAGGATCCGCGATGCCGATACCGACGTGGTTCTGAACCTGACCGCCGGTATGGGCGGCGATCTGGTGTTCGAGGGGACGGAGCAGATGGCCCGCCCGTCGCAGAAATCCGACATGGCGGGCGCTGCGGAGCGGGTGCAGCATGTGGTCGACTGCCGGCCCGAGATCTGCACGCTGGATTGCGGCACGATGAACTTTGCCGAGGCCGACTATGTGATGGTGAACACCCCCGGCATGCTGCGCGACATGGCGGCGCGGATGGTGGCATCGGGGGTGCGGATCGAGATCGAGGCCTTCGACACCGGCCACCTGTGGTTCGCCCGGCAACTGGTGGAGGAGGGGATCATCCCCGACCCGGTGCTGGTGCAGCTGTGCATGGGCGTGCCCTGGGGCGCGCCGGACGATCTGAACACGTTTCTGGCGATGGTGAACAACGTGCCGGCGGGCTGGCACTGGTCGGCGTTTTCGCTGGGGCGGAACCAGATGGCCTATGTGGCAGCGGCCGTGCTGGCGGGCGGCAACGTCCGCGTGGGTCTGGAGGACAACCTGTGGCTGGGCAAGGGCGAGCTTGCCACCAACGCGCAACTGGTTGAACGCGCGGTGACGATCATCGAGGCGATGGGCGCCCGCGTGATCGGCCCCGACGAGGTGCGCGCCCGGCTGAAGCTGGAAAAGCGGGCGCCGCAGTGACTGCCCCGCTGAGGCGCGCGGCGCTGGCGGCTGTGCTTTTGCTCGCCGGTTGCGGAAGCTGGGATGTCTATCGCGATACCTCGGTCCCCATGGCGGTGGTCGCGGATCTGGACGTCACCCGCTACATGGGCCGCTGGTACGAGATCGCGCGCTTTCCCAACAGCTTCGAGCGTGGGTGCACCGGCGTGACGGCAGACTATGCCCTGCGTGACGACGACCGGATCGATGTGGTCAACACCTGCCGGCAGGACGCGCTGGACGGCCCGGTGCGTCAGGTCAGCGGCGTGGCGCAGGTCGAGGGGCCGGGGCGGCTGTCGGTCAGCTTCGCGCCGTTCATCCCCTTTGCCCGCGGCGACTATTGGGTGCTGCATCTGGAACCCGAATACAGTCTGGCCGTGGTGGGCGAACCGCGCGGCCGGGCCGGCTGGGTGCTGGCGCGCAACCCGCAGGTCGATCCCGTAGCCTATGGCCGGGCGCTGCGGGCGCTGCGGCGGAACGGATACGATACCGACCGGCTGGAACTGGTCGAGCAGGGGGCAGAGTGATGGCGAAGGCGGCAGTCATAGGCGGCGGGGTGATCGGCGGCGGCTGGGCCGCGCGGTTCCTGCTGAACGGTTGGGACGTGGCGGTGTTCGACCCCGACCCGGAGGCCGGGCGCAAGCTGGCCGAGGTGCTGGCGAACGCCCGCGCGGCGTTGCCCGCGCTGTCGGACGTGCCGATGCCGGCCGAGGGGCGGCTGGAGATCGTGGCCAGCATCGCCGAGGCGGTGGCGGGTGCCGATTACATCCAGGAAAGCGTGCCGGAGCGGCTGGACCTGAAGCACCGGGTCTATGCCGAAATCCAGGCGGCGAGCGGCGCGCCGATCGGGTCGTCCACGTCTGGATTCAAGCCGTCGGAGTTGCAGCAGGGGGCGAAGCGCCCGGGCGCGATCTTCGTGGCCCATCCGTTCAACCCGGTCTACCTGCTGCCGCTGGTCGAGGTGGTGCCGAGCCCCGCCTCCGACCCCGGGGTGATTGATCGGGCGAAGGACGTGCTGTCCGGATTGGGGATGTATCCCCTGCACGTCCGCAAGGAGATCGACGCCCATATCGCCGACCGTTTCCTGGAAGCCGTCTGGCGAGAGGCGCTGTGGCTGGTCAAGGACGGGGTGGCCACGACCGAGGAGATCGACGAAGCGATCCGCATGGGATTCGGCCTGCGCTGGGGCCAGATGGGCCTGTTCGAGACCTATCGCATCGCCGGGGGCGAGGCGGGGATGCGGCATTTCCTGGAACAGTTCGGCCCCTGCCTGACCTGGCCCTGGACGAAGCTGATGGACGTGCCCGAGTTCAACGACGAACTTGTGGAGCTGGTCGCCGGGCAGTCGGACGCGCAATCCGGGCACCTGTCGATCCGCGAGCTGGAACGCATCCGAGACGCCAACCTGATCGGATTCCTGCGGGTGCTGAAGGACCGCAACTGGGGCGCGGGGCGGGTGCTGCTGGAACACGACGCCCGCCTGCGGCAAGCCGCGCCCGAGCCTGTGCCCGAGACAGCCGCGCCGATGGTGATGGCCCGCATGCAGGTGCTGCCCGGCTGGATCGACTACAACGGCCACATGACCGAAAGCCGGTATCTGTTCGCCAGTTCCGAGACGACGGATGCCTTCCTGCGCTACATCGGCGCCGGGATGGACTACGTCGCGGCGGGCAACAGCTACTACACCGCAGAAACCCATATCATGCATCTGGGCGAGGCGAAGCTGGGCGACCGGCTGACCGGATCGCTGCAGGTGCTGGGCGCGGACGAGAAGCGGTTGCATGTCTTTGTCCGGATCGAGCGCGGCGGGCAGGTGGTGGCGACGTTGGAACAGATGCTCTTGCATGTGGATATGAACGCGGGCCGCGCCTGCCCGGCCGCGCCCGATGTTCTGGCGCGGCTGATGCCGATTGCCGAGGCTCACCGGGCACTACCGCGCCCCGATGCCGCCGGCCGCCATGTCGGACAAAGGAAAGCGTGATGGACTTTGCCCTGACCGACGAACAGCGGATGATCGTCGAAACGACGCGCGCCTTCGTGGAGGCCGAGCTTTACCCGCACGAGGCGCTGGTCGAACGCACCGGCCACCTGCCGATGGACCTGGTCCGCGAGGTGCAGGCCAAGGCGATGGCGGCGGGCCTCTACGCCGCGAACATGCCAGAGGAGGTGGGCGGCGCGGGCCTCGATACCCTGTCGTGGCTGCTGTACGAGCGCGAACTGGGCCGGGCGAACTATGCGCTGCACTGGACCTGCGTCGCGCGGCCGTCGAACATCCTGCTGGCCGGCACGCCCGAGCAGCGCGAACGCTACCTTCTGCCCTGCATCCGGGGCGAGACCTGGGACTGCCTGGCGATGACCGAACCCGGCGCGGGCTCGGATCTGCGCGGCATGACCGCATCGGCCCGACCCGACGGCGGCGACTGGGTGCTAAACGGCACCAAGCACTTCATCAGCCACGCCGACATCGCGGGCTTCACCATCGCCTTCATGGCGACGGGCGAGGAAGACACGCCGCGAGGGCGCAAGAAGCTGATCACCGCTTTCTTCGTGGACAAGGGCGCGCCCGGCTTTACCGTTCGCGAGGGCTATCGCAACGTCAGCCACCGCGGCTATTCCAACGCGATCCTCGAATTCGACGACTGCCGCGTTCCGGCCGAAAGCGTGCTGGGCGAGGTTCACAAGGGATTCGAGGTGGCGAACGCCTGGCTGGGCGCCACGCGGCTGCAGGTGGCAGCCACCTGCCTCGGCCGGGCCGACAGGGCATTGTCGCACGCGCTGTCCTGGGCGGCGGAGCGGCGGCAGTTCGGGCAAGCCATCGGCAAGTTCCAGGGCGTCAGCTTCAAGCTGGCGGACATGGCGACGGAACTGAAGGCCGCTGAACTGCTGACCTGGTCGGCCGGTTGGAGGTTCGATCAGGGCAGCGTGACCGAGGCCGACATGGCGATGGCGAAGCTGAAGGCGACCGAGGCGCTGGCGATGATCGCCGACGAAGCGATCCAGATCCACGGCGGCATGGGGCTGATGGACGAACTGCCGCTGGAACGCATCTGGCGCGACGCGCGTGTCGAACGCATCTGGGAGGGGACATCCGAGATCCAGCGCCACATCATCAGCCGCGAGTTGCTGCGGCCGCTGGGCGGGTGAAACATGCGCGACTTGTCGCGGCTTCTGCGCCCGCGGTCCATCGCCGTCCTGGGCGGGGGCTGGGCCGAGAACGTGATCGCGCAATGCCGGAAGATGGGGTTCGACGGCCCGGTCTGGCCGGTGCATCCGACGAAACCGACGGTGGGCGGTCTGCCTGCCTTTGCCAGCATCGCTGACCTGCCCGCCGCGCCGGATGCGGCCTTCATCGGGGTGAACCGGCACGCGACGCTGGACGTCGTGGGCGAGCTGGCGGCGCGCGGCGCGGGCGGCGGGATCTGCTTTGCCAGTGGCTGGGCCGAGACGGGGGCGGGCGATCTGCAGGCGCGGCTGGTGGCGGCGGCGGGCGACATGCCGGTGCTGGGGCCGAACTGCTACGGGGTGATCAACTATCTGGACGGTGCGCTTCTGTGGCCCGACCAGCATGGCGGGCGGCGGGTGGACCGCGGCGTGGCCATCGCCAGCCAGTCGTCGAACATCGCGGTGAACCTGACGATGCAGCGGCGCGGGCTGCCGGTCGCTTACGTGGCCTGTCTGGGCAACGCGGCGCAGACAGGGCTGGCGGACCTGTCGGCGGCATTGCTGGCCGACGCGCGTGTCACAGCGCTGGGGCTTTATGTTGAGGGGATCGCGGATGCCCCGGCCTTTGCGCGCATGGCGCAGGCGGCGCGCGCGGCGGGCAAGGAGATCGTCGCCATCAAGTCGGGCAAGACCGAGGGCAGCGCGCGGGCGGCGGCAACGCACACGGCGGCGCTGGCAGGGGCGGGTGCGGCGTCCTCGGCCTTCCTGCGACAATGCGGCGTGGCCGAGGTGGCGACGCTGCAAGAATTGCTTGAGGTGCTGAAGTTTTGCCACGCGCAGGGGCCGATGCCGGGGCGGCGGGTCTGCGCGGTCTGCTGCTCTGGCGGCGAGGCGGGTCTGACCGCGGACCTAGCCGCGGGGACGGCACTGGAGTTTCCCGCGCCCGAAGCACAGGCGGCGGCGCGGCTGGGGGCCGTTCTGGGGCCGCTGGTGACAGTTTCGAACCCGCTCGACTATCACACCTTCATCTGGGGCGACGGGCCGAAGACGACGGATGTGTTCACTACCATGCTGGCCGGGTACGACGCCGGCGTCTTTGTGATCGACCCGCCGCGCGCCGACCGCTGTGATCCGGCATCGTTCCGGCCGGCGCTGGATTCGATCGGGGCAGCGGCGCGGGCGACGGGGAGGCCTGCGCTCGCCGTCGCCTCGATCCCCGAGAACATGGAGGAGGCCGAGGCCGACCGGTTGCTGGCCGAGGGCGTGATCCCGATGGGCGGGCTGGAGGTAGCGCTGGCCACGCTGGATGCGGCGGCGACGCCGCCGGGGCGCGCGGATTGGCAGCCGTGGCAGGTGCGGGCGCAGGGGGCAGCCGTGGCGCTGGACGAGGCCGAGGGCAAGGCGCTGCTGGCCGGGGCCGGGATCGCCGTGCCGCGCGGGGTCCGGGCGGCCACGCTTGCCGACTTGGCATCGCTGGCCAGTGACCTGATCCCGCCGCTGGCGCTGAAGGGGCTGGGGTTCGCCCACAAGTCCGAGGCGGGGGCGGTGCGGCTTGAGCTGCACAGCCTTGACGGAGAGGCCGCGATGCCGGGGGCCACCGGGTATCTGGCCGAGGAGGTGGTGGTGGGCGGCGTGGCCGAACTGCTGGTGGGGCTGCGGCGCGATCCGGTCTATGGCGCCTCGCTGACGCTGGGCCTTGGGGGCGTGACGGCGGAACTGCTGGCCGATACGGTGACGCTGATCCTGCCGGTGACGGCAGGCGAGGTCGGGGACGCGCTGCGGCGGCTACGGCTCTGGCCGCTGCTGGACGGCTACCGGGGGCGGCCCCGGGCGGCGGTGGGTGCGGCGGTGGCGGCGATCTGCCGGATGGCCGATCTGTTGGCGGCCCACGACGATCTGGTCGAGATCGAGGTGAACCCGCTGATCGTGACAGAAACCGGTGCGGTGGCCGTCGATGCATTGATACTCAGGGAGGCAGAATGACCCAAGGACCGATCCGCACCCGCCGCGAGGGCGGGATACTGGAGGTGACGCTGGACCGGCCGAAGGCCAATGCCATCGACCTGAAGACCAGCCGGATCATGGGGCAGGTGTTCCGCGACTTCCGCGACGACGAGGCACTGCGGGTCGCCATCGTCACCGGGGCGGGCGAGAAGTTCTTTTGCCCCGGCTGGGATCTGAAAGCGGCGGCGGAGGGAGACGCGGTCGATGGCGACTATGGCGTGGGCGGCTTCGGCGGGCTGCAGGAGTTGCCGCATCTGAACAAGCCGGTGATCGCGGCGGTGAACGGGATCTGCTGTGGCGGCGGGCTGGAACTGGCGCTGTCCTGCGACCTGATTCTGGCGGCAGAACATGCGAGTTTTGCGCTGCCCGAGATCCGGTCGGGGACGGTGGCGGATGCAGCCAGCATCAAGCTGCCGAAGCGGATCCCCTATCACATCGCGATGGACCTGCTGCTGACAGGGCGGTGGTTCGATGCCGAGGAGGCGGTGCGCTGGGGCATCGTGAAGGAGATCCTGCCTGCGGATCGGCTTATGGCGGCCGCCTGGGATCTGGCGCGGCTGCTCGAATCCGGGCCGCCGCTGGTTTACGCGGCGATCAAGGAAGTGGTGCGCGAGGCCGAGGACATGCGGTTTCAGGATGCGCTGAACCGGATCACGAAGCGGCAGTTCCAGACCGTTGACCGGCTTTATTCCAGTGAGGATCAGCTTGAGGGCGCGCGCGCCTTTGCCGAGAAGCGCGATCCGGTCTGGAAGGGGCGCTGAGACCCGCCTGCACACCGCTGAGCCGCCCTTGTTCGTCAGGAAAGCCTCAGCCCACTCGCTCGGATCGCGGGTCAGGAGAGTTGAGCCGCGACTTCCTCGGGGATGTCGAAATTCGCCGTGACGCTCTGGACGTCGTCATCGTCTTCCAGTGTGTCGATCAGCTTCAGAAGCTTCTGTGCCGTCTCCAGATCCACCTCGGTCCGGTTTTGCGGCCGCCAGACCAGCTTCGCCTCCTTCGACTCGCCCAGGGCAGCCTCCAGCGCCTCTGACACCGCAGAAAGATCACTGTCGGCGCAGTAGATCCAGTGCCCCTCCTCGTCGGATTCCACATCCTCCGCCCCGGCCTCGATCGCCGCCATCAGCACCGCCTCGGCATCCCCCGCCTCGGGTCCATAGGTGATCTCTCCGACCCGGTCGAACATGAAGCTGACCGACCCGGTGGTGCCCAGATTGCCGCCATGCTTGGCGAATGTGGACCGCACGTTCGACGCGGTGCGGTTCAGGTTGTCGGTCATCGCCTCGACGATGATCGCAATGCCGTTCGGCCCGTAACCCTCATACCGGATCTCTGTATAGTCGTCGGCATCGCCGCCCAACGACTTCTTGATCGCGCGCTCGATCACGTCCTTTGGGCAGGACACAGCCTTGGCCGCCTTAACAGCCAGACGCAGGCGCGGGTTCTTCTCGGGATCGGGGTCGCCCATCTTGGCGGCGACGGTGATCTCCTTCGCCAGCTTGGAAAACAGTTTGGAGCGCGCCGCATCCTGTCGCCCCTTACGGTGCTGGATATTCGCCCATTTTGAATGGCCCGCCACTCGTCTCTCCCATCGCACTGTCCGAAATCAGCCGCTCTATATGCCGTCGCCGCACGGAACCGCAAGCCTGAGCCGCTGTTGTGCCAATGGGGCGCATGTGATTCAACCAGGGTTGCACGAGGGGAAACCGCGATGAACGGCGATCAGGTCATGCTGTTTGCGATCTTTGCCGGGGTCTTCGCGATGTTCGCCTGGGGGCGGGTGCGTTACGATCTTGTTGCCTTCTCGGGGCTGATCCTCGGCGTCGTGCTGGGTGTGGTGCCGGCCGACGCTGCGTTCGCGGGCTTCGGCCACCCGGCGACCGTCATCGTGGCGCTGGTGCTGATCGCCTCGGCCGGGCTGTCTCGGTCCGGTGTCGTCTCGATGCTGACCCGCGGTGTCGTCAACCCCGACCGGAGCACGCCGCTGCACATCGTGATCCTTGGCGGGCTGGGCGCGGTGATGTCGGCCTTCATGAACAACATCGCGGCGCTGGCGCTGCTGATGCCGGTGGACCGGCAGGTGGCACGCAAGGCCGGCCGCGCGGCAGCACTGACGCTTATGCCGCTGTCCTTCGCCACGATCCTTGGCGGGATGGTCACGCTGATCGGCACGCCGCCGAACATCATCGTCTCCACCTTCCGGCAGGACGAACTCGGCAGCCCGTTCCGGATGTTCGATTTTGCCCCCGTGGGGCTGCTGGTGGCCGGGGCCGGGCTGGCCTGGGTGGCACTGGTGGGCTGGCGGCTGATCCCCAAGCGCGCCGCACAGAAGACGGCCGAGGATGAGTTTGCCGACTATGTCGCCGAACTGGTGGTGCCAGAGGATGCAAAGGTGATCGGCCAGCGCGTGAGCGAGTTAGAGGAAGCGGCCGAGAAGGCCGATGTGGCGATCCTGGCGCTGATCCGGGGCGGCAAGCGACGCCATGGCGGCGCGCGCAGCATCGCCCTGCAGGCCGACGATGTGCTTCTGATCGAAGGCTCCTCGGACTCGCTGGACGAGTTCCGCTCGGCCCTGAAGCTCGCCTTTCCCAAGGGCAAGGACGATGACGACGACAAGCGCCCCACCGCCGTCGGCGGCGGTCAGGTGCTGATCGAGGCCGTGGCGCAGCACGATTCGCGCATCACCGGGCGCACGGCGCAATCGATCGGGCTGGGCTGGCGGCAGAATGCGATCCTGATGGGCATTTCGCGCAGCGGTCGTACGATCCGCGACCGCGCCCGGCGTACCGTCGTGCAGCCCGGCGATATCCTGCTGGTGCTGGCGCCCGAGGAGACCGCGGAGCAGGTGATCGACTGGCTCGGCTGCCTGCCGCTGGCCGGTCGCAGCCTCGCGGTGACGCAGGACCGCAAGGCCAACTTCGGCCTGGCGCTCTTTGCCGGGGCGGTGGTCGCGGCCAGCCTTGGCGCGATCAGCATGCCCATCGCGCTGGGGGTCGTCGTCATCGGCTTCGTGCTGGGCCGGGTGCTTTCGGGCACCGACATCTATGCCAGCGTCGACTGGCCGGTGATCGTGCTTCTGGGCTCGATGATCCCGCTGGGTCTGGCGCTGGACCAGACCGGCGGCACCGCGCTGATCGCGGGTGGGCTGACCGCCGCAACCGCGGGGCTGCCGGTCTGGGTCAGCCTGCTGGTGCTGACGGTGGTGACGATGACCCTGTCCGACATCCTGAACAACAACGCCACCACGATCCTTGCCGCCCCCATCGGCATCCGCACGGCAGAGCAGCTTGGCGTCAGCCCCGATCCGTTCCTGATGGCGGTTGCGGTCGCGGCCTCCTGCGCGTTCCTGACGCCCATCGGGCACCAGAACAACACCGTGATCCTCGGTCCCGGTGGCTACCGCTTCGGCGACTACTGGCGCATGGGCCTGCCGCTGGAGATCATCGTGCTGGCGGTCGGCATCCCGGCAATCCTGGTGTTCTGGCCGCTCTGACGCGCCACGCTACAACGGCCAGATCAGCGGAATGACCACCGCCGCCGTCACCGCCATGACGATGTTCAGCGGGATACCGATCCGCAGGAAATCGCTGAAGCGATAGCCGCCGGGGCCATAGACCAGCGTGTTGGTCTGATAGCCGATGGGCGTCGCGAAACTGGCCGAGGCCGCCAGCATCACCGCGATCACCACCGGGCGGGGGTCCACGCCCAGCGTCAGGGCCAGCCCGATGGCGATGGGCGTCATCACCACCGCCACCGCATTGTTGGTCACAAGCTCGGTCAAGACCGAGGTCAGCACATAGACCGCCAGCAGCAGCGCCCAGGGCGGCAGACTGGCCAGCGCCGGCGCCGTCGTCTCGACGATCAGGCTGACCGCGCCGGACTGGTCCAGCCCCGCGCCCACCGCCAGCATCCCGAAGATCAGCGCCAGCAGCCGGCCGTCAATGAAACCAAACGCCTCGTCCGCATCGATACACCCCGTCAGCAGCACGATTGCCACGCCGACAAAGGCCAGCGCGATAATCGGGGCAAGGTTCAGCGCCGACAGGATCACGATGCCGGCCAGCACCGTGACCACGATGGGCGCGTGCCGGCGACGGAACGCGCGTTCGGACGGCTGCGCGACCTCCACCATGTCCATGTCGCGGGCCAGCCGCTGGATATCCGCGGGCGCGCCCTCCAGCAGTAGCGTATCGCCCACGCGGACCACCAGATCGTCCAGTTGCCGGCCGATGTTCTGGTTTCGCCGGTGCACGGCCAGCGGATAGACCCCGTAGCGGCGGCGCAGCCGCATCTGGCCCAGGCTGCGTCCGACCATCAGGCAGCCCGGCGTGATCAGCACCTCCACCGTGCTGGTCTGGACCGAACTCAGTTTGTCGACAGACCGCAACTCCTTGTTGGCCTGCAGGCCCAGCACCTCGGACATCGGCGTGCGCAGCACCACCCGGTCGCCCGCCGCCAGCACCACCGCCGCCATCTCGCCGCGGCGAAGCGAGGCATCGCCGCGCAGCACGTCGATCACCCGCGCGCCGCCCCGGCGGAACAGCTCCACCTCCTCGACCTTGCGGCCGATCAGGTCGCTCTCCTCGGGCACCGCCACCTCGGTAAAGAACTTCATGCGGCTGCGGTCGCCCAGCAGGGCGGCCATCGAATCCCGGTCGGGCAGCAGGCGGCGCGCGAACAGCGCCAGATAGACCATGCCCACGGCCGCGACCACCAGCCCGATCGGCGTGATCTCGAAGATCGAGAACGGCGCCAGCCCCTGCGCCCGCGCCACCCCGTCCACCAGCAGGTTGGTCGAGGTGCCGACCAGCGTGACCGTGCCGCCGAATATCGACAGGTAGCTCAGCGGGATCAGCACCTTGGACGGCGACAGCGACATCTGCTTGGCCAGTTGCATGAAGATCGGGATCATCACCACCACGACCGGCGTGTTGTTGACAAAGGCCGACAGTCCGACGATCCCCACCGACAGCAGCACCAGCGTGCGCACCGGCCGCGTCTCGACATGCCGCGCGGCCATCTGGGTCACCCAGTCCAGCGCCCCGGTGCGCACCAGCGCGCCCACGATGATGAACAGCGCCGCGATGGTCCAGGGCGCGGGGTTGGAAAAGGCCGTGATCGCCGCCTGATAGGGCAGGATGCCCAGCACCAGCATGATCACCGCCCCGGCGATGGCCACCACCTCGACCGGGTAGACCTCGCGCAGGAACAGGCCGAACATGCCAAGGATGACGGCGATGGCCAGCATCGCCTCTGTCGTCGGGCCAAGGTCCAATCCGATCATGCGCGTCCCGCCAAGCCGCCTGCCCCGATCATCCCGTCAACTGCCCCGCCCATCAAGCCCCCGCCCATCAGACCCCTGCCTCGGGCGGCAGCGGTGCGGGCGGCACGGGAACGGCGACCGGCGGCGCGACGGGGCGCGGCTGGACAAGGAACAGCCCGGCAAAGATCGTGGCAAGCGCGACCCAGAACGACCAGTCGTAGCGCTCGCCCAGAACCAGCATCGCCCAGACCACGCCGAACCCCGTCACCAGATAGGACACCTGCGCCGCAAAGACCGGACCCGATGCGCGCAGAATCCAGACATAACCGGCATAGGCCCCCACCGACAGCAGGCCGGATGCCGCCAGCGCCCATTCCGGCGCAGCCCAGACCCGCAGCGGAGAGATACCCTGCCCGGTCAGCAGCGACAGCGGCAGCCCCACCGCCAGCGCGATGATCGCCGATCCCAGCAGCGTCTGCACCGGATCGGCCGCCCGCGTTGCGCGGCCCGAGACATATGACCCCTCAATCGCATAGAACAGCGGCGCCAGCGCGGCCACGCCCACGAACAGCCAGGCCCCCTGCCCCAGCGCCGTGGGCCGCGAGATCAGCGCCACCGCCACCGCCCCCAGCACGACGCCCAGCAGCCTCAGCGGTTCCAGCCGCTCCATCCCCAGCACCAGCGCGATGGGCAGGGCGAACATCGGCACCAGCGAAATCACCAGCGACAGCACGCCCGAGGGCAGATGCGGCGCGGCGGTGTATGACGCCACCATCGGCATCACCATGCCTAGCAGGCCGACCGCCGCGTAAAGCCGCAGATGCGCCCCCGACCAGTCCAGCCGCCGCCCGGTGGCGATGCAGACCGCGGCAAGGCAGGTGATGTCGATGACCGCGATCCAGACGATCAGCCCGAACGGCCCATGGCCGGACGAAACGGCGATCTTGGTCAGCGGCGTGGTCAGCCCCCACAGCGCGCCGATCACGATCAGCCCGCCGAACAGGATCGCCGCCGAGCGCCGCGCCTCGGTCATGGGGCGGAAGGTGCCAATCGCCCGCCGACCCGGATCGGCACGGCGCGCAGCGCCTTGCCGGTGCGGTCGTCGGTTTCCACGAACAGGCCCGCCAGCGTCGCCTCGCCCGTCGCCGGCTCGAACCGTCCCTTGGGCATGCCGGTGATGAAGCGCCGCATCGGTTCGGATTTCTCGACCCCGATGACGCTGTCATAGTCGCCGCACATGCCCGCGTCGGACTGAAAGGCCGTGCCGCCGGGCAGGATCTGCGTGTCGGCGGTGGGGATATGGGTATGGGTGCCGACGACGACGCTGGCCCGGCCGTCGCACCAATGGCCCATCGCCATCTTCTCGCTCGTCGCCTCGCAATGCATGTCGACCAGCGCCGCCTGCGCCTGCCCGCCCAGCGGATGCGCCTTCAGCACCGGCTCGATGGCCGAGAACGGATCGTCGAAGGGCCGCTTCATGAACACCTGCCCCAGAACCTGGGCGACCAGGATCTTGCGCCCGTCGGCCAGCAGGAACAGCCGCGCCCCGCGCCCCGGCGCGGCCTTGGCGAAGTTCAGCGGCCGCACGATCCGCGGCTCCTGCTCGCAAAATCCCAGCATGTCCTTCATGTCAAAGGCGTGATCGCCCAGCGTCAGGCAATCCGCCCCCGCCGCCAGCAGGGCGGTGGCATGCGCGGGCGACAGCCCCGCGCCCGCCGTCGCATTCTCGCCGTTCACGACCACGAAATCGATGCCCCACTCGGCGCGCAGCCCCGACAGCCGCTCGGTCACCGCCTGCCGGCCCGACCGGCCCATCACATCGCCAAGGAACAGGATACGCATTTCGCAGGCTTAGGGCCGCGTGCCCTCCGGGGCAAGGGCCGGAAAGGCCCGCACCCCCGCCTCGGTCACGATCAGGTCCAGCCGCTGGTCGGTCGGCTCGCGCGGCACCTCCGGCACCTCCTGCGTGGCAAAGGCATAGCCGATGGCCACCACCGGCCCCTTCGCCCGCAACCCCTCCAGCGTGCGATCATAGAACCCGCCGCCATAGCCCAGCCGGAAGCCCGCCGCATCGAAGGCCAGCAGCGGCACGATCAGCACCGCGGGCTCCAGCCACTCCCCCGCGCGGGGGACTTGCGCGCCGAACGGCCCGTCCACCATCTCGGCCCCCGGTTGCCACGCCCGGAACCTCAGCGGCTGGCCCTTTCCCAAAATCACCGGCACGCAGACCGGCCCCTGATGCCCCGCCATCGCCGGCAGCGGGTCGATCTCTGTCCGCATCGGCATGTAGCCGGACACGACCCGCCCGCCGTGCCCCGCCAGCACGCCGGCCAGATATTCCGCCGCCCGCCCCTGCCCGGCGGCATGGGCCACGGCCCGCGCCGCCATCGCCGCGCGCCGCGCCTCGGCCTTTGCCCCGGCCAGCGTCACAGCAGCAGCACCGTCGCCAGGCCGAGGAAGGCGAAAAAGCCCATCACATCGGTCAGCGTCGTCACAAACGTGCCCGAGGCCAGCGCCGGGTCGAATCCCAGCCGGTTCAGCGTCAGCGGCACCAGCACCCCGCCCAGCGCCGCGACGATCTGGTTGGCGATCATCGCCATCCCCAGCACCGCCCCCAGCATCGGATCGCCAAAGATCAGGAACCCGGCGAGGCCGAGGATCAGCGCCAGCCCGACCCCGTTCAGCATCCCCGCGAACAGCTCCTTCACCACCACCCGGCGGCTGTTCGCGCTGGTCAGGTCGCGCGTGGCCAGTGCCCGCACCGCCACCGCCAGCGACTGCGTGCCCGCGATCCCCCCGGTGGAGGCGACGATGGGCATCAGCGCGGCCAGCGCCACCAGCGCCTCGATCGTCGCCTCGAACTGGGTGATGACCACGGCCGACAGCGACGCGGTGAACAGGTTGACCACCAGCCAGGGCAGCCGCGATTTCGCGGTGTCGATGGCATTGTCGGAAACGCTGCTCTCCTCGCTGACCGCGGCCAGGCGCAGCATGTCCTCCTCGTGCTCCTCGTCCAGCACGGACATCGCGTCGTCGATGGTGATGACGCCGACCAGCCGCCCGTCGGCATCGACCACGGGGGTCGAGATCAGGTGATACTGGTTGAACTCATAGGCGACATCGGCTTCCGGGTCGGTCGCCTTCACGGTGTGGAACATCTCCTCGGTGATGTCGCGCAGCTTCACGTCGCGCTTGGACGACAAGAGCCGCCCCAGCGTCACATGGCCCACCGGCTTCATCCGCGGATCGACCAGGATGACGTGATAGAACTGCTCGGGCAACCATTCCTCGGTGCGCAGAAAGTCGATGGCCTCGCCCACCGTCCAGTGTTCCGGCACCGCCACGGTTTCCCGCTGCATCAACCGCCCGGCGGAATATTCCGGATAGGACATCGCCAGTTGCACGGCGGCGCGGTCGGATTCCTCCAGCGCATCCAGAATGATCGCCTGCTGCGGCGGCTCCAGATCCTCCAGAATGTCGACCACATCGTCGGATTCCAGCTCCCGCACCGCGTCGGTCAGCACCTCGCGCGGCAGGTATTCGATCACCTCTTCGCGGATCGAGTCGTCGATTTCCGACAGGATCTCGCCGTCCATCTCGCGCGACCACAACTGCAGCAGCGCGCGCCGTTCCGACGAACTGATCTGTTCCAGCAGGTCGGCGATGTCGGCGGCGTGCAGCGGCTCCAGCAGCTCGGTCAGCCGGTCGGTGTCATGCGCCTCCACCGCTTCGAGGATCTCGCCCACGCGGCGGCGATCCAGCGGATGGCCCTCTTCTTCCTCCGGGGTCTGGTCGGTGGGTTCCTCGGCCATTGCTGCCCCCTTTCTTCCGGTCTGCTGCGTTGCGGCGGACCATAGCCAAAGGTCTTTCAAAGAAACAGGCATAATGGGCGAATTTACCGGGGCGGCAAACCCGGCTAACTTCGTCCGGTTTGAAATGGAGCGGCGGCGATGACGGAACTTCTGATCGGGCAGGTGCTGGCCTATGCGGGCGACCCGTTTGCGGGTGGCACCGATACCGCCCGCCACGACACGCGCGGCGGCGTTCTGATCGACGGCGGGCGGATCGTGGCGGTGGGCGCGGCCGACGACCTGCGCGCCGCCCATCCCCAGGCACAGGTGACGGATTACGGTCAGGGGCTGATTTCCGCCGGGTTCATCGATGCCCATGTGCATTATCCGCAAACCGCGATCATCGCCTCGTGGGGCAAGCGGCTGATCGACTGGCTGAACAGCTACACCTTCCCCGAGGAGATGCGCTTTTCCGACCCCGCCTATGCGGCCGAGGTGGCGGAGCGGTATTTCGACCTGACGCTGGCGAACGGCACCACCACCGTCTGCAGCTACTGCACGATCCATCCCGAAAGCGTCGATGCCTTCTTCAGCGCCGCACAGGCGCGCGGGCTGCGGGCGCTGGCGGGCAAGACCTGCATGGACCGCAACGCCCCTGAATCCTTGCGCGACACCGCCCAGACCGGGCATGACGACAGCGCCCGGCTGCTGGCGAAATGGCACGGGGTGGACCGGCTGTCCTATGTCATCACGCCGCGCTTCTCTCCGACCTCGACGCCGGAGCAACTGGAGGCGATGGGCGCGCTCTGGGCCGATCACCCCGACTGCCTGATGCAGACCCATCTCAGCGAGCAGCTGGACGAGATCGCCTGGGTCAAGTCGCTCTTCCCCGAGGCGCGGGATTACCTGGACACCTACGAACGTTTCGGCCTGCTGGGCGGCAACGGGCTTTACGGCCATGCGATCCATCTGGAGCAGCGCGAAAAGGACCGGCTGTTGGAGGTGGACGCGGCGCTGGTGCATTGTCCGACCTCCAACACCTTCATCGGGTCGGGGCTTTTCGACATGGCGGGCCTGCGCGCCGCCGGGCAGCGGGTGGGGCTGGCCACCGATACCGGGGGCGGGTCGTCGTTTTCGATGCTGCGGACGATGGCGGCGGCCTATGAGGTCGGGCAATTGAACGGCACCCCGCTGCATCCGGCGCAGCTTTGGTGGCTGGCGACGCAAGGGTCGGCGCGGGCGCTCAGGATCGACGATCAGGTCGGCAATATCGCGCCGGGGATGGAGGCGGATCTGGTGGTGATCGACCTCGCCTCGACCCCCGCCATCGAGCAGCGGGCGGCGCGGGCGGGTGATCTGTGGGAGGCGCTGTTTCCGACGATCATGATGGGCGACGACCGGGCGATCCGGGCGGTTTACGCGAATGGGCGGCGGATCAGGGGCTAGCGGCTGCTCACGCGTGAGCAGATTCTCAAGCCATTGATTTCACGCGCTATTCGATTTTTTGTTTACTGAATGGAAACCTTTGCCGCCAGATGGGCAAAGGTTAAGTGCAGGTAAACAGAAAATCGAAAGTGACGCCTTTTCAATAGCTTGACTTTTTGTGCACGCGTGCACAGCCCCCGAAGGCTCAGACCTTCTGGGTCAGCAGCACCCCCAGCGCCATCAGCCCGATCCCGCCCGCACGGGACAGGCTCAAGGGCTTCTGGATCGCCCCGAACAGCCCGAAATGGTCGATGATCGCGGCCGACAGAAGCTGCCCCAGCAGGACGAAAAAGATGGCATTCCCGACCCCGAACCTCGGCGCGACCCAGGTGATCGACAACACATAGAACGCCACCAGCAGCCCCGCCAGAAACAGATGCTTCGGCTGCCCCGGCACCTGAGCCAGCGCCCCCGCCCCGTTCGTCACCGCCAGCGTCGCCAGCGCCGCCAGAAACGCCACCACGAACAGCACCGCCCCGGCCGCCGCAGGCGACCCGATCCGCCCGCCCAACTGGGCGTTCAGCGCCGCAAGGATCGGGATGCCCACCCCTGCGGCCAGCATCACCAGCGCGTAGCGCAGCGTTTCGGGGGCCATGATCGTCTCCGTCCGGTCAGGTGCCGCCGGGGGCCTCCCCTCCCCCGGCGGCGGCGGGGCACAGCGGCTCAGGCCGCCCGCGCCTCGCGGATCAATTTCAGGATGCCGCGCGCGGCATCGGGGATGTTGGTGCCGGGGCCGAAGATCGCCTTTACCCCGGCATCATAGAGGAACTGATAATCCTGCTGCGGGATCACCCCGCCGCAGATCACAAGGATCTCGCCCGCGCCCGCATCCCGCAACGCCGCGACCAGCTTTGGCGCCAGCGTCTTGTGCCCCGCCGCCTGGCTGGAAATGCCGATCACATGCACGTCGTTGTCGATGGCATCCTGCGCGGCCTCTTCCGGCGTCTGGAACAGAGGCCCGACATCGACATCAAAGCCGATGTCGGCGAATGCCGTGGCGATGACCTTGGCACCCCGGTCGTGGCCGTCCTGCCCCATCTTCACAACCAGCATCCGCGGGCGGCGGCCCTCTTCCTCGGCAAAGCCCTCGACATCCTTCTGGATCGCGGCGAAGTCATCATCACCTTCATAGGCCGCGCCATAGACGCCGGCCAGCGTCTTCACCTCGGCCCGGTGGCGGCCGAACACCTTTTCCATCGCCATGCTGATCTCTCCCACCGATGCCCGCGCCCGCGCCGCCTCGACCGCCGCTTCCAGAATATTGCCGCCCTCGGCCGCGCGGCGTTCCAGTTCCGCCAGCGCGGCGTCGCAGGCCGCCTGATCGCGGGTGGCGCGGATCTTCTCCAGCTTGGCGATCTGGCTGTCGCGCACCTTCATGTTGTCGATCGACAGCACGTCGATCGGATCCTCGCGCTCCTTGCGATACTTGTTCACGCCGACGATGACCTCTTCGCCCCGGTCGATCATCGCCTGCCGCCGGGCGGCGGTTTCCTCGATCCTCAGCTTCGGCATGCCGGTGGCGACGGCCTTGGTCATGCCGCCCATCTCCTCGACTTCCTCGATCAGCGCCCATGCCTTTTCGGCCAGCTCAGCCGTCAGGCTTTCGACGTAGTAGCTGCCGGCGAGCGGATCGACGACATGGGTGATGCCCGTCTCCTCTTGCAGGATAAGCTGGGTGTTCCGCGCGATCCGGGCGGAAAACTCGGTCGGCAGGGCCATCGCCTCGTCAAAGCTGTTGGTGTGGAGCGACTGCGTGCCGCCCAGCACCGCCGCCAAGGCCTCGTAGGCGGTGCGGATGACGTTGTTGTAGGGATCCTGCTCCTGCAGGCTGACGCCCGAGGTCTGGCAATGGGTGCGCAGCATCAGACTGCCGGGCTTCTTTGCGCCGAATTCGGTCATGATCCGGTGCCAGAGAAGCCGCGCCGCGCGCAGCTTCGCCGCCTCCATGAACACGTTCATGCCGATGGCGAAGAAGAACGACAGCCGCCCGGCAAAGGCATCCACATCCATGCCGCGCGCGATGGCGGTGCGCACATATTCGCGCCCGTCGGCCAGGGTGAAGCCAAGCTCCTGCACCAGGTTCGCGCCGGCCTCCTGCATGTGATAGCCGGAGATCGAGATGGAGTTGAACTTCGGCATCTCGGTGGCGGTGTATTCGATGATGTCGGCCACGATCCGCATCGAGGGTTCGGGCGGAAAGATGTAGGTGTTCCGCACCATGAATTCCTTCAGGATGTCGTTCTGAATCGTGCCCGAGAGTTTCGCGCGCGAAACACCCTGTTCCTCTCCCGCGACGATGAAGCTGGCCAGCACCGGGATCACCGCGCCGTTCATGGTCATGGAAACCGAGACCTGATCGAGCGGGATGCCGTCGAACAGGATCTTCATATCCTCGACCGAGTCGATGGCGACGCCGGCCTTGCCCACGTCGCCCTCTACCCGCGGATGATCGCTGTCATAGCCGCGGTGGGTGGCAAGGTCGAAGGCGACCGAGACGCCCTGCTGGCCGGCTGCCAGCGCCTTGCGGTAGAAGTCGTTGGATTCCTCCGCCGTGGAGAAGCCGGCATATTGCCGGATCGTCCAGGGCCGGCCGGCATACATCGTCGCGCGGGGTCCGCGCACGAACGGCGCGATGCCGGGCAGGCTGTCCAGATGGGTCAGCCCGGTCAGGTCATCGGCGGTGTAAAGCGGGCGGACGGCAATGCCTTCCAGCGTGTTCCAGGTCAGGTCCGCAGGGTCGGCACCACGCAATTCCTTGCGCGCCAGATCGGCCCAGATTTCGCGCTTTTCGGTCATCGCCGCAGCCCCCCCTTGCCGTGGCCGCAGGTGCGCGCGCGCACGACAGCGTGAAATTCCCCCTGTGTATTCCGGCGCGAACCGCCTATATCAACGACAACAGGAGGACGCATGAAGTCGGTCTTTACGCTTGTATTGGCGGCGTTTCTGCCCGCAACCGCCCTTGCGACAGAGGCCGCAGAACAGCCCGTCGCGATGGAAGAGGTGATCGTCGAACCCGACGCCGAAGAGCCCGAGGGCTTCTTTGCATACAACGCCGTGGACATCGATCTGGCCGATTTCCTGTGGGAGCGGCGGGTGATCGTGGTGTTTTCCGACACCCCGGCAGACCCGCAGTTCAACCAGCAGATGCGCATTCTGGAACAGGGGTATGACGAGTTGCTGGCTCGCGACGCGGTGATCGTGGTCGATACCGACCCGGCCGCCCGGTCGCAGCCGCGACAGCGCCTGCGGCCGCGGGGATTCAGCCTGGTCTTCGTGGACAAGGACGGCGACGTGAAGCAGCGCAAGCCGAACCCCTGGTCGATCCGCGAGTTGAGCCACGCCATCGACCGCACGCCGCTGCGCCGGCAGGAGATGCTGGAGCAGCTGCCGGGGCGGACGTCGAACTGAAGGCGGCCGGTCATTCGAACTCCATGATCACGTCGTCCACCCGCAGGCTGTCGCCGGGGGCGGCGTTGATCTTTGACACGCGGCCGCGGCGTTCGGCGCGCAGGATGTTTTCCATCTTCATCGCCTCCACCGTGGCCAGCGGCTGACCCTCCTGCACCTCGTCGCCCGCGGCGACGGCGATGCTGACCACAAGGCCGGGCATCGGGCAAAGCAGGGTCTTCGATGTGTCGGGCGGCAGCTTTTCCGGCATCAGCGCGGCCAGTTCCGCCTGCCGCGGGGTGCGCACATGGACCGGCAGATCGGCCCCGCGCAGGCGGACGCGGAAGCCGTTCGGCACCTTGGCCACCTTCATCACCAGCGGCTGCCCGTCCACCGTAAGCCGGGCGAGCGGCTGGCCCGGCAGCCAGTCCGAGGTGACGCGCAGCGCCGCGCCGTCGTCGAATGTCACCGTCGCCCCGTCACGGTCGGCGCTGATCGTGACCGGGGCGCTTGCGCCTTGCGCCTCCACCACCCAGTCGGTTCCGACCTTGCGCTCGTGATTGTCCATCCTGCCCGAGACGCGGGTGCGCCGGATCTCGGCCACCCGGTACATCGCCACCGCCGCCGCCATCACCCGGCGCAGCAGGTCGCCGGGCAGATCGACACCCTGGAAGCCATCCGGGAATTCCTCGGCGATGAATGCGGTGGTCATCGCCCCCTCGACGAAACGCGGATGATCCATCACCGCTGACAGGAACGGCAGGTTATGCCCGATCCCCTCCACCTCGAAGCCGTCCAGCGCGCCGCGCATCGCCTCGATTGCCGCCCTCCGGTCCGGCGCCCAGGTGCAGAGCTTGGCAATCATCGGGTCGTAGAACATGCTGATCTCGCCGCCCTCGTAGACGCCGGTATCGTTTCGCACGACCATCTGGTCCGTCCGACCTTCGGCCGGCGGGCGATAGCGGGTCAGCCGGCCGGTGGAGGGCAGGAAGTTGCGATACGGATCCTCGGCGTAAAGCCGGCTTTCGATGGCCCAGCCGTTGATCTTCAGATCCTCCTGCCGGAAGGGCAGCGCCTCTCCGGCCGCGACGCGGATCATCTGTTCCACCAGATCTACGCCGGTGATCAGTTCGGTGACGGGATGTTCCACCTGCAGGCGGGTGTTCATTTCAAGGAAATAGAAGTTCCGGTCGCCATCGACGATGAATTCGACCGTGCCGGCGCTGGTATAGCCCACCGCCTTCGCCAGCGCGCAGGCCTGTTCGCCCATCGCCCGGCGCGTATCGGGGTCGAGGAAGGGTGAGGGCGCTTCCTCGATGACCTTCTGGTTGCGGCGCTGGATCGAGCATTCGCGTTCGTACAGATAGACGGTGTTGCCGTGGCTGTCGGCCAGAACCTGAATCTCGATATGGCGCGGCTGGGTCACGAACTTCTCGATGAAGATGCGGTCGTCGCCAAAGCTCGCCGCCGCCTCGTTCCTGGACGACTGAAAGCCCTCGCGCGCCTCGGCGTCGTTCCAGGCGATGCGCATGCCCTTGCCGCCGCCGCCGGCGCTGGCCTTGATCATCACCGGATAGCCGACCTCGCGGCTGATCTTCACCGCCTCGTCCGCATCCGCGATCAGGCCCATGTAGCCGGGCACGGTGCTGACGCTAGCTTCCTGGGCCAGCTTCTTTGAGGTGATCTTGTCGCCCATCGCCTCGATGGCGCGCACCGGCGGGCCGATGAAGGCCACGCCCTCGGCCTCCAGCGCCTTGGCGAACAGCGGGTTCTCGGACAGGAAGCCATAGCCCGGATGAACCGCCTCGGCCCCGGTCTGCCGGATCGCCTCCATGATACGGTCGATCACGATGTAGGACTGGCTGGCGGGGGCGGGGCCGATATGCACCGCCTCGTCGGCCATCTGGACATGCAGGGCGCGGCGGTCGGCATCGGAATAGACGGCGACCGTGGCAATGCCCATCTTGCGCGCGGTCTTGATCACCCGGCAGGCGATCTCGCCCCGGTTCGCGATCAGGATCTTCTTGAACATTCCGGCCCCCTGCGATGCCGGTCAGCGCACGGCATGAAAAACGCCGCGAGGGGCAAGCCCCCGCGGCGCACATCAGAGTATGTCTCAGGTATCAGGCCGGAAGCCCGGCCCCTGCAGCGATCAGCGGCAGCGGTGCGGATACATCTGGCAGAAGGCGACGTTGCCGCCGGCACCGATGACAGCGCCGGTGATCGGATCGCCGTCGGTGACCACCGCGACGCCGGCGCCTGCCGCGCCACCAAAGACCGCCTGTTCGCCCAGCGTGTTTCCGCAGGCAGCGACCCCGAGAACCAGCCCGAAGGCCAAAATCCATTTCTTCTGCATCGCTCAACGTCTCCTGTGTTGTTTGATCCAAATCCTATGCGACGAAGACTGCCCAAGAAAGACAAACCTGCGTCAGACAATGGCATAACGCGGTTCTCCGCCGAAAGTTTCATTCGTCATCGCCTTTTTCTTCGAATTCTGAATCGAACTCGTCGAAAGCCTCGGGGAATGAGGCGCGGGCGCGGCGTTCGTCGATACGCAGCAGAGCCTCGTAATCCTCGGGGTCAAAGGGCTGCTGGGCCGCCACCACCTCGCGGCCGAACAGCCACGACAGGCGCCCGGCATCCAGATTGCCGCGCTCGAACGGATCGGGGCCGAAATGCTGCCAGAGCGCGGCCATGAAGGCCGTGTCCACCGCGCGATCCACCTTCTTGCGATCCGCATAGCGTTCGCGAGCGATCAGCTTGGTCGCGCCGTCCTTGTTGGCACGGCGGATGGTGAACTGGAAATCGGTTCCGGGGTAACGCCCCGGAAAACCGCGGTGTTTCAGCATGGCTGCACCCCGCGGACAGTGATCGCTTGGCGGAGGCCCGCACCGGGCCGGCCCCCGCCGGGGCGCGGCTGCGCCTTACATCTTGCCCTGGTAGACCGGCTCGGCCGGAACCGGGGCGACATAGACCGGCTCTGGCTTGGGCGCGCAGGCTGCGGCAAAGGCCACGAGGCAGAATGCGACGATGGTTTTCTTGGTATTGGACATGCTCGACTCCTGTAGCTTCGATAGCTTCGTTTCGTTCGGCTGCGCCGTGACGGGGCATCGCCCGGCAGGGCCACCCGATTAAGGGATGCGCCATCACAGCCGAACAAACAAGTGTGTTCGTTGCCGCGGGCGATCATCCGCCGGTTGCGCGGGCGTGGCTGCAACATCAGAAATCCTCGCTGAAGCACAGGCCATCCTCGACCCGGTAGGCTTCGAACATCTGTTCCAGTTCGGGATCGAAGTCGCCGAATTCCGACTCGCGGTCCGCCAGCGAAACGATGACCAGATCCGGCGCGCGGCCGTCACGCTCCACCTCGGGCACCGCGACCTGAAGGCACAGGGCGTCAAGATCACTCAGCACATGCTCGTAGGCCATGCCCGCCAGCCCCGGCGCGACAAAGCGGAACCGCGCCCACAGCGTATCGACCTCCTCGCCCTCCTGCCACAGCACCTCTTGCAGCGCGACCTCGTTGCCCGACGGCACAAGGATGCGCGACGCCACCGCAGGACCGGCGATGCCAAGCGAGATGAGGAGGATCAGCGCGCGCATCATCACAGCGGGATGTTGTCGTGCTTCTTCCACGGGTTCGTCTGCCGCTTGCTGCGCAGCGACGCGAACGCGCGGCAGACCCGGCGCCGGGTCGAATGGGGCATGATCACCTCGTCTATGAAGCCCTTTTCGGCGGCGACGAAGGGATTGGCAAAGCGATCCTCGTAATCCTTGGTGCGCGCCGCGATCTTTTCCGGCTCGCCCAATTCGCTGCGATAAAGGATCTCCACCGCGCCCTTGGCCCCCATCACCGCGATCTCGGCGGTGGGCCAGGCATAGTTGAAATCGCCGCGCAGATGCTTGGAACTCATCACGTCATAGGCACCGCCATAGGCCTTGCGGGTGATCACCGTCACCTTGGGCACCGTCGCTTCGCCATAGGCGAACAGAAGTTTCGCGCCGTGCTTGATGACGCCACCATATTCCTGCCCGGTCCCCGGCAGGAAGCCCGGCACATCGACAAAGGTCAGGATCGGAATTTCGAAGGCGTCGCAGAACCGCACGAAGCGCGCGGCCTTGCGGCTGGCGTCGATATCGAGGCATCCGGCCAGCACCATCGGCTGGTTCGCCACCACGCCCACGGTCGATCCCTCCAGCCGGATGAAGCCGGTGATGATGTTCTTGGCGAAGTCTTCCTGGATCTCGTAGAAATCGCCCTCGTCCGCCACCTTCTGGATCAGCTCCTTCATGTCGTAGGGCTGGTTCGGGTTTTCGGGGATCAGCGTATCGAGGCTCGGCTCCAGCCGTGCGGGATCGTCGAAGAACGGCCGCAGCGGGGGTTTCTCGCGGTTCGACCGGGGCAGAAAGTCGATCAGCCTCCGCACCTCGGTCAGCGACTCGACATCGTTTTCAAACGCCGCATCGGCGACCGAGGATTTGCGGGTATGCGTGCTGGCACCGCCCAGTTCCTCGGCCGTGACCACCTCGTTCGTCACGGTCTTCACCACGTCGGGGCCGGTGACGAACATGTAGGACGTGTCCTTCACCATGAAGATGAAATCGGTCATCGCCGGGGAATAGACCGCGCCGCCCGCACATGGCCCCATGATGACGCTGATCTGCGGCACCACGCCCGATGCCAGGATGTTGCGCTGGAACACCTCGCCGTAGGCGGCAAGGCTGGCGACACCCTCCTGTATCCGCGCGCCGCCGCTGTCGTTCAGCCCGATGACCGGCGCGCCGTTCTGGATCGCCATATCCATGATCTTGCAGATCTTCTGGCCATGCGTCTCGCTGACGGAACCGCCCATGACGGTGAAGTCCTGGGAAAAGACATAGACCATGCGGCCGTTGACCGTGCCCCAGCCGGTCACCACGCCGTCGCCATAGGGCCGGTCGTCCTGCATCCCGAAATCGGTGCAGCGGTGGGCGACGAACATGTCGAATTCCTCGAAACTGCCCTCGTCCAGCAGCAGTTCGATCCGCTCGCGCGCGGTCAGCTTGCCCTTGGCGTGCTGCGCCGCCACCCGGCGCTCGCCGCCGCCAGCGCGCGCATTGGCGCGGCGATGTTCAAGCTCCTGCAGGATTGCCGTCATTCCGCCCCTCCCCCGAGTTGCGGCACCATAGCCGCCGGGCCGCGCGGGAAAAAGCGGTTTTCGGGATATTTGCAAACCTTTAGCAGAGCCGTTTTGGCAAATTGCGAAATAGGCAATCCCTGCCTGTCCGGCTCTGGCAGCGGTGACGGGATCAGCCTATATGCGCGCGATTGTCCCACGCAGATCAAGGCGCCCCATGCCGTCCTTCCCGCTTTCCCTGCCGCCCATCCCGGTGCCGGTACTGACCATCGGATTGCTTGTCGCGTCCAACATCTTCATGACCTTCGCCTGGTATGGGCATCTGAAATACAAGACCGCGCCGCTGGTCACGGTGATCCTGATAAGCTGGGGCATCGCCTTCTTCGAGTATGTCCTGCAGGTGCCCGCCAACCGCATCGGGCACGGGCATTTCTCGGCCGCCGAACTGAAGACGATACAAGAGGTCATCACCCTGACCGTCTTTGCCATCTTCTCGGTCTGGTTCCTGAAGGAACCTCTGCACTGGAACCACGCCATTGGCTTTGGCTTCATCGCACTTGGCGCCTTCTTCATCTTTCACAAATGGGCCTGACGCCGCATTGCTGCACATGTTAGCGAATGGACAAGCCGCGCGTTCGGCAATATGCATCTGAAATGACCCGGCATGACGCGCGGTTCCTGGACCGCACCACCCCACCCCATGTGATGACGCTTGTGCTGCTGGCCGGGCTGGCGGCGCTGGCGATGAACGTCTTTCTGCCGTCGCTGCCGGGGATGGCTGCGTATTTTCAGGCCGACTATGCGCTCATGCAGCTTTCCGTCTCGCTCTACCTCGCGGTCAACGCGGTGCTGCAACTGATCGTCGGCACGGTGTCCGACCGCTTCGGCCGCCGCCCGGTTCTGCTGTGGTCGATCGGGCTGTTCGTTCTGGCCACGATCGGCACGCTTCTGGCCCCCACGATCGAGCTGTTCCTGTTCTTCCGCATGGCGCAGGCGGTGGTCGTTTCAGCCATGGTGCTCAGCCGGGCGGTGATCCGCGACATGGTGCCCCAGAACGAGGCCGCGTCGATGATCGGCTATGTCACCATGGGCATGGCCATCGTGCCGATGATCGCGCCGATGATCGGCGGCGGGCTGGACGAGGTGTTCGGCTGGAAGGCCAGCTTCGTGCTGATGCTGGTCGCCGGTATCGCCGCCTTCTGGCTGACCTGGGCCGATCTGGGCGAGACTGCGCAGACGCGGCCCGCCAGCTTCGCCGCCCAGGTGCGCGAATATCCCGAACTGCTCACCTCCCGCCGGTTCTGGGGCTACTGCCTGTCGGCAGCGTTCTCTTCGGGCTCGTTCTTCGCCTATCTGGGCGGCGCCCCCTTTGTGGGAAGCCAGGTCTTTGGCCTGTCCCCGGCGGCGCTGGGCATCTATTTCGGCGCACCGGCCGTGGGCTATGCGACCGGCAACTTCCTCTCGGGCCGCTATTCCATCCGCATCGGGATCAACAGCATGGTGCTGTGGGGCGCGCTGATCTGCGGCGGCGGGCTGTTCGTGCTGTGCCTGCTGACCCTGCTGGGGCTGACCACGGCCGAGATCTTCTTTGGCTTCTTCATCTTCGTGGGTCTGGGCAACGGGCTGGTACTGCCGAACGCCACCGCCGGGATGCTGTCGGTGCGCCCGCATCTGGCCGGCACCGCCTCGGGCCTTGGCGGGGCCATCATGATCGGGGGCGGCGCGGCGCTGTCGGCGCTGGCGGGCGTGCTGCTGCAACCCGGTTCCGGTGCGATGCCGCTTTTGTGGCTGATGCTCGCCACCTCGGCCGCCGGGATCGCCTGCATCATCTACGTCATCCGCCGCGAGCGCGAGGTGATCGGCTGACGGGCTTGCGGGCCGCGCTTTGCAAAGGTTAGGTAGCAGCGCCAGCAGGGGTTGCAAATGTCGGTCCAGAAACTCTACGCCGGGGTGAAGCTGCGCGAGACGCGGATGCGGCTGGGGCTGACGCAGAAGGCCTTCGCCGGAAAGCTCGGCGTCTCGCTGCCCTATCTGAACCAGATGGAAAACAACCACCGCCCGGTCAGCGCGGGGGTGGTGCTGGCGCTGGCGCAGGAGTTCGGCTTTGACGTGACCGAGCTGTCCACCGGCGATGCCGAACGCGTGGTGTCGGACATGCGCGAGGCGCTGGCCGATCCGGTCTTTGCCGATCCCGCCCCGCCACTGGCCGACCTGCGCCTTGCAGCCTCGAACGCCCCGGCGCTGGCGCGTGCCTTTCTGGATCTGCACCGCGCCTACCGGCAGGCGCAGGAACGCATGGCCTCGCTGGACGAGGCGCTGGGCCGCGACGGCAGCGCGCTCCAGCCCTCGCCCTGGGACGAGGTGCGGGATTTCTTTCACTATTGCGACAATTACATCGACGCGGTGGACCGCGCGGCCGAGCATTTCGCCGGCGACGCGCGCGACGTGGTCGCCACGGCGACCGAGGCGCTGGCGCTGCGCGGCATCAGCGTCGCCTTCACCGACGCGCCCGCGCTGCGCAGCCACGACGTCGGCGCGCGCAGCGTCACCATCTCCACCGCCACCGCCCCCGCGACCCAGCGGTTCCAGCTGCTGCACCAGCTTGCCCTTCTGACCCAGAACGACCTGCTGGAGGCGACGCTGGACCTTGCCCGCTTTCAGTCCGACACCGCGCGGGCCATCGCCAAGGTCGGCATGGCGAACTATTTCGCCGGCGCCGCCCTGCTGCCCTACCGCGCCTTCCTGTCGGCCGCGCGCGAGACGCGCCACGACCTCGAACGCCTGGCCGACCGCTTCGGCGCCAGCATCGAACAGGTCGCGCACCGGCTGTCCACGCTCCAGCGCCCCGGCCTGAAGGGCATCCCCTTCTTCTTCGTCCGCGTCGATCAGGCCGGCACGATCACCAAGCGCCACTCCGCCACCCGCCTGCAATTCGCCCGCTTCGGCGGCGCCTGCCCGCTGTGGAACGTCCACCGCGCGTTCGAAACCCCCGGCCGCTTCCTGCGCCAGCTTGCCGAAACGCCGGACGGCGTGCGCTACCTCTGCCTCGCGCGCGAAGTCTCCAAACCCGGCGGCTCCTACCACGCCCCGGTCCGCCGCTACGCCATCGGCCTGGGGTGCGAGGTGCAGCACGCCCGCGATCTGGTCTATGCCGACGATCTGGACCTGACCCGCCGGTTCGAGCCCATCGGCATCTCCTGCCGGATCTGCGAACGGCGCGACTGCCACCAGCGCTCCGTCCCGCCGCTGGAACGGCAACTGACCATCGACCCCGACCGCCGCGGCCTGCTGCCCTACGAGATCGGCTAGGGCCGGTTCAACCCGCCCATCTCCACGTCCACCCGCTCCGACAGGCTGTCCAGACTGTCGTGCAGCAGCTGCAGCAGATAGGTCGGGTTGTGGACATAGCCGCCGGGGTTCTTGGCCGCGACCTGATAGTTATAGGCCGCCTGCAGCAGCCGCGGCGTCCAGTTCCGGTAGCGGTTCGCCGCCACCGCCTCCTCGGGCGCGATCTGCCCCGCCCCCTCGGGGTCGTTGAAGAAATACGGGAAGCCCGCCGAGGAATAGACGATGGGCGCCCCCGCCACCTCGGCCGCATAGGCGCGGATCGCGGCGTAAAGCTGCCCCTGCATCCCGACGATCTCGGCGTGAATGCCCTTGGCCGTATCCCCGTCGCCGTCGAAATCCATGTGCCGGGTGCGGATCGCGCGAATATCCTCCACCCCGCGATGGCAGGTCAGGCAGCCATCGGTTTCCACCCGCGTCGTGTGCGGGTCGTGGCAATCGGTGCAGGTATTGGCACTCGGCACATGGCGGAACGTCCCGGCATAGCTCTTGCCCGGATATTCATAGCCGCCGCGAACATCCGCCCCATAGATCATCGCCGCCGCCGCGCCGTAATGGATGTTGATGAACCCCTGCTCCGGCATCACCTCGTCTGGCCCGACGCCCCTGACCGCCGCCGCCACCGCATCCCCCGACTGTCGGCCCGCATGGCAGACCGTGCAGACCGCGTTGTCCCCCAGCCCGCTTTCCGTCACGCCAGAGGGGAAGGTGACCGCATCCAGCGCATGCGCCACCGAGGTGTGGCAGGCCGCGCAGCCGATGGGCGAATTGATCGCCGCCGGATGATCCACCACCCCCGCCGTGCTGCCGTCCGCGCCGAGCCAGTCGATGAATCCCGGCTCCGAATGGCAGGCGGCGCAGGCCACCGGCACCTCGCCCGCCTCGTTCCAGTAGGTGAAGGACCGCGAATGGTAATCCGCATGGGCCGCGCTCAGCCAGGCTTCGACATATTCCGACAGGCTCTGCGTTTCCTCCGCCGCGGCCGGGCTGGCCAGCACGCCCAGCGCAGCGATCAGCGCAGCCTTGCAAAGCCGTTGGGGCATGGTCATGGGTCGATCTCCGTCATTCCGGGGCCACGGGTCCGCCGCGGCCTGTAACTCTGCGCGAATCCGGTCCATTATCCCCATCGCGGGCAGCAGCACAAAGACGGAACCCGATGACGGCAGGGGAAACACCCACCACCGGCACCATCGACAGGCAGGAACCCGTGGCACCGCCGCGCCTGTCCGGCCGCGTGCTGGCGCTTTTCTACATCACCTTCTGCCTCGTTCCGCTCGCCCTCGCCACGGCGCTTTCCGTCGCCCCGGCCGACCCCTGGGAATATGCCGCCGCCGCGCTGGGGATGATCGCGCTGGGGGGGATGGCGGTGCAGTTCGTCACCTCGGGCCGGTTCGATTCCGTCTCGGGCGAGTTGGGCATCGACAAGATCATGGCCTTTCACAAGGTCGCGGCCTGGTGGCTGCTGATCGCCGCCGTCGCGCATCCGCTGTTCTACGTGATGCCGACATGGCTGGACGATCCGGCGCTCGGCACAGAACGGCTGGTCGCCTATCTGACCCTGCCGCACTACCGCCCCGGCGTCATCACCTGGGGCGCGCTGGCGCTGATCGTCCTCACCTCCAGCTTCCGTGACCGGCTGCCGTTCCGCTACGAGATCTGGCGCGCCACCCATATCGCGCTCGGCTCTCTGGCGGTGGGGATGGGCATGCACCACGCGGTCGGCGCCGGGCGGTTCAGCGTCTCGGGGCCGGTCTACTGGTTCTGGATCGTGGCGGCGGTGGTCGTGGTCGGCGCGGTGGCCATCGTCCACGGCTGGCGCTGGCTCGGGCTGCACCGGCGCCGCTGGCGGCTGGCGGCGGTGACGAAACGCGCCGACCGGATGTGGGAACTGGACATCCAGCCGCAGCCGGGCACCGACCCGCTGCCCTATCACGCCGGGCAGTTCGTCTGGATGACCGAGGGGCCGCGCCGCATCCCGATCATGGACCATCCGTTTTCCATCGCCGACAGCCCAAACCGCCCCGGCCTCAGCCTGATCATCAAGGAGGCGGGCGATTTCACCGGCCAGATCGGCACGCTGAAGCCCGGCACCCCCATCGGCATCGACGGCCCCTATGGCGAGTTTGCACTGGAACGGCACCCGGCCGATGCGGTGCTGCTGATCGCGGGCGGGGTGGGCATCGCGCCGATCATCGGCATCCTGCGCGACATGGTCGCGCGCCGTGATCCGCGCCCGGTGCGTCTGGCCTATGCCGCCGGTCACCCCGACAATTTCGCCTGCATGGACGATATCAGGGCCGCAAGGGACGTGCTCGACCTGCGCGTGATGCTGCTGAGCGAGGAGGACAAGGACGGCTGGGACGGAGAGGTCGGGATGCTGGATCACGACCGGCTGCGCCAGTTGCTGGACGGTCTGGACCCGGCGCAGACGGTCGCCCTGATCTGCGGCCCCGGCGGCATGATCACCGCCGTCTCCGACGCGCTGCTGGATCTGGGCATGCCAATGGGCAAGGTGGTCTACGAACGCTTCGACTACGGCGGCGGCGGCTCCTCGCGGCAGGACCGGCTGCGCACGGCCTGGTTCATCGCCCTGGGGCTGGGGCTGGCCGTCGCGGTGGCGATCTTTGCGCTGATCCGGGCCTGACGGGGCGTGACAGGGGTTAAGATCAGGTAAAGAAAAAATGCGATTTCGTTTGGATTCAATGTGTTGAGATTCTGCTCACGCGTGAGCAGATCGTGAGCAGCCCCTCAGATCCCCAGCCGATCCCGCATCGCATACCAGGTCATCGCCAGCACCAGCAGCGGGTTCCTGAACGCCACCCCGCCCGGAAATCGCCGGATCGGCAGCCGGGCCATCAGGTCGAATTTTTCCGCCTGCCCCGCCACCGCCTCAGCCAGAATCCGCCCCGCCATCGTCGCCATCGCCACCCCATGACCCGAATAGCCAGAGGCCGAAAGGATGTTCGAAGCGGGCCGCAGAAACGCCGGCAGCCGGTTCATCGTGATCGCCAGCGTGCCCCCCCAGGCATGATCGATCCGAACGTCCCTGAGATGCGGATAGACCTGCAGCATCGGCTTCCTGACTACCGCCGCAATATCGGCTGGAAAGCGATAGCCATAGCTCTCGCCCCCGCCGAACAGCAGCCGCCCATCCTCGGACAGGCGGAAATAGTTGACCACGAACTTGCTGTCCGCCACCGCCACGTCCCGGGTCAGCACCTCCGCCACCCGCTCGCCCAGCGGCTCGGTCGCCACGATGAAATTGTTGATCGGCATGACCCGCGCCGCCACCTGCGGCATCAGCTTTCCCAGATAGCCATTGCAGGCCAGGATCAGGTGATCCGCCGTCACCACCGCCCCCGCATCGGTCGTCACCCGGACGGCGCTGCCGCCCTCGATCTTCACCGCCAGACTGCCCTCGAACAGCCGCGCCCCCGCCGCCACTGCCGCCCGCGCCAGCCCGAACGCAAAGCGCAGCGGATGCAGATGCCCCGCCCCATGATCGATCTCGCCCCCCTGATAGGCCAGCGACGGCACGATCTCCCGCAACGCATCGCGGTCCAGTGGCTCGACCTGATCGTAGCCATAATCCCGCGCCAGCTTCTCGGCATAGACATGCGCCTCGCGCACCTCGTCCTGCCTCCAGCAGGCATGCACGATCCCCGCCCGCCAGCCCACGTCGATCCCGTGCCGGTCGATCAGCCCGCGCATCAGCGCCTTGGCCTCCTCGCCAATATCCCACAGCCTGCGGGCATCCTCTCGACCAACCAGCTTCTCCAGCGCGACCTGATCGACCCGCTGGCCCGACCCCACCTGCCCGCCGTTCCGCCCCGAGGCGCCGAAGCCCACGCGATGCGCCTCCAGCAGCACCACATCCAGCCCGCGCTCCGCCAGATGCAGCGCCGCCGACAGCCCGGTATACCCGCCACCAACGATGCAGACATCCGCCCGCACCGCCCCCGCGGCCGTCGGAAACGGCGGCAATGGCTGCGCGGTCGCCGCGTACCAGCTTTCGGGATAGACCCCGCGCCGGTCGTTCGCAAAGAGCAGATTCATACGTTCAGCAGCAGATGCTCGCGCTCCCACGGGCTGATCACCTGCAGGAACTCCTTGTACTCGAGCCGCTTCACCGCCTCGTAGACACCGCAGAATTCTTCACCCAGAACCTCGCGCATCGGCTTGCTGCCGGCGAACTGGTCCAGCGCATCGCCAAGGTTCAGTGGCAGTTCATCCTCGCCCATATAGGCGTCGCCCAGATATTCGGGCCGGGGCAACTTGCCCTCCTTCAGACCCAGATAACCGCAGGCCAGGCTGGCGGCGAGTCCGAGATAGGGGTTGCAGTCCATCCCGGCCAGCCGGTTCTCGATCCGCCGCGCCTCGGGTTCGGATATCGGAACGCGGATACCGGTGGTGCGGTTGTCGCGCCCCCACTCCAGGTTGATCGGCGCCGCGAAATCCGGGACGTAGCGGCGATAGCTGTTCACATAGGGCGCAAGGATCGCGATCACCGCCGGCAGGTAGTTCTGCATGCCCGCGATGAAATGATGGAAGGCCTCGGTCTCTCCCCCCTTTTCATCCGAGAAGATGTTGCGCCCGCTGGAGGTCTCTATCACCGAGTGATGCATGTGCATCGCACTGCCCGGCTCGCCCTCGATGGGCTTCGCCATGAAGGTGCCGAAACAGTCGTGACGCAGCGCGGCCTCGCGGATCAGGCGTTTGAAGAAGAAGATCTCGTCAGCCAGATCGACCGGATCGCCGTGCTGCAGGTTGATCTCCACCTGCCCGGCGCCGCCTTCCTGCAGGATGCCATCAATCTCGAATCCCTGCGCCTCGGCGAAATCATAGATATCGTCGATCACCGGGCCATATTCGTCCACCGCCGACATCGAATAGGCCTGTTTGCCCGCAGCGCGCCGGCCGGACCGACCCATCGGCGGAATGATCGGCGTGTTCGGATCGGTGTTGCGCGCGACGAGGTAGAACTCCATCTCTGGCGCGACGATCGGGGTCCAGCCCTCGGCGCGGTAGAGGTCGATGACGCGCTTCAGCACGTTGCGCGGCGCGCTCGGCACCGGGCGGCCGCGCTGGTCAAAGACGTCGTGGATAACCTGCAGCGTCACGTCGGCGGTCCAGGGCGCGGCCCGCGCGGTGCGGAAATCCGGCTTCAGGATCATGTCGGGCTCGGTGAAGGCATCCGCGGGGCTGTCTGCCCAGTCGCCGGTGATCGTCTGCAGGAAGATCGAGTTCGGCAGGTAGAAATGCGCCTGTTTGGCGAATTTCGAGGCCGGCATCGCCTTGCCGCGCGCAACGCCGGCAAGGTCGGGCACGATGCACTCGACCTCATCGGGCTTGCGCCCGGCGACATAGTCGCGGGCGGCCTCGGGCAGCTGGCTGAGCCAGTCAGACATGAAACACCTATCTGGGTTGCTTGAAGAATTCTGCTACGCGGTCTGCCACCTCGGACGAGGCGTTCGGGCCGCCGAAACGCATCCGCGCCGCGTTCATCAGGGAGTCGGGCACAAGCCCCTTGCCGCGGGTCTGCATAAGGTCCTCGATGAATCCATCGTCGTATTCGGGATGGGCCTGAACCGTCAGCGCCCAGTCACCGTAGGCCAGTGCGGCGTAATGGCAGAAGTCATTCGTGGCCGTGACCTCGGCGCCCTCGGGTGCGCGCACCACCTGATCCTGATGCCAAGCATTGAGGGTGAGCGGCGTACCTGCGAAATCATACTGCTGCGGGCCGACCGCCCAGCCCTGGGCGAATTTTTCGACCCGCCCGCCCAATGCCTGCGCAATGATCTGGTGACCGAAACAGATGCCGACCATCGGCACAGCTGCGGCACGGGCGTCGCGGATGAAGTTTTCCAGCCGCGGGATGAACGCATGATCCTCATAGGCACCGTGGCGCGATCCGGTGATCAGCCAGCCATCGGCGTCACGGATGCTTTCGGGAAACTCCATCTCCTCCACATGCCAGGTGCGGAAGGTAAAGCCGCGACCGGCCAGAAGCCGCTCGAACATGGCCGGATAGTCGCCCGTCCGCTCGCGCAGATCAGCGGGCGCCTGGCCGGTTTGCAAGATGCCGATAAGCATGGATTGTCCGCAGATTGGTTTGATCAAATCTACGGCCCGCGCCGCCGCGCCGCAAGGGGTCAGACAGTATCCAGGTAAACCTCGACCTGCTCCTCGGGTGACAATTCGGCCATGTAGTGCAACTCCTGCCGCTTGGTGAGCAGCAGGTTGCGGATCAGTTCCGCCGGAAAGATGCGCGCCATGAGGCCGCTTTTCTCGAAGGCGTCGATTGACTGATCCCAGCTTGCCGGCACCTGCGGCAGATCAAGCGCGTAGGCGTTGCCTGTGATCGGCGGAGGCGGCGTCATCCCATCCTCTATCCCGACGAGTGCGGCACCCAGGATCGCGGCGAGCATCAGGTAGGGATTCACGTCGCCGCCGGCCACGCGATGCTCCACCCGCCGTGCCTTGTGGCTGCCCGCCGGGACGCGAATCGCGGCTGTGCGGTTTTCGTAGGCCCAGCAGACGCTTGTAGGGGCATGCGCACCCGGCACCATGCGGTCATAGCTGTTGGCATGCGGCGCAAAGATCAGGGTGGAGTCCCGCATTGCCCCCAGGCAGCCGGCAATCGCCTGCTTCAGAAGCTCCGAGCCTTCGGGGCCACCATTGTCGAAGACATTGCGCCCCTCGGCGTCGATCAGGGAGAAATGGGTGTGCAGACCGTTGCCGGAATACTCCGGATAGGGCTTGGCCATGAAGCTGGCAGCAAAGCCGTGGCGCCGCGCCAGCCCCTTCACCAGCATCTTGAACAGCCATGCATCGTCGGCCGCGCGCAGCGCGTCGTCGGTATGCATCATGTTTATCTCGAACTGGCCCAGCCCGGTTTCCGAAATCGCGGTGTCGGCGGGGATGTCCATCGACTCGCAGGCGTCGTAGAGATCAGTGAAGAAGATATCGAACTGATCCAGCGCGCGGATCGACAGGGTCTCGGCCGCCTTGCGCCGCTTGCCGGACCGTGGGCTGACGGGAACCTGCAGCTTTCGGCCGCTGTCGTCGATCAGAAAGAACTCCATCTCCGTCGCCACGACCGGGGTCAGCCCGCGGGCAGCGTAGCGGCGAAGGACGGCTGCCAGCGCCTGCCGGGGGTCGCCGTCATAGGGGCGACCATCTTCATGGAACATCCAGATCGGCAGCAGCGCCGTCGGCGCCTCGAGCCACGGCATTGGCAGGAATCCGCGTTCAGTCGGTCGCAGCACACCGTCGGCATCGCCCGTGTCGAAGACCAGCGGGCTGTCGTCGATATCCTCGCCCCAGATATCGAGGTTCAGCACCGACATCGGAAAGCGCGTGCCATCGGTCAGCACCCGCTCGGCGAACCGCGACGGGATTCGCTTGCCCCGCGCCTGACCGTTCAGGTCGGCTGCCGCCACGCGGATCGTGTGGACTTCGGGATGCTTGCGAAGCCAGTTCTTCATGTCTCACCTGATGAATTGCGGCCGGATTCTCAGCCGCGAGCGAATGGCCTTGGGCAGATGTCGGTTCAGGCGCCGATTGACCATCCCGAAGCCGATGATGATGACGAGCGTAAGCGCCACGAAATAGGCGGCGGCAATCGGATAGGCCACGAACGGGTTGAAGGTCTGATCGGCGAAGTAGCGCGCGTAGTAGAGCGAATCGCCCATCTGCTGCCACGCCGGAAACGCCGAGAAGTAGACCAGCGCCGTGGCGTGCAGCAGAAAGATCGCCTCGTTGGTATAGCTGGGCCAGGCGAGGCGCAGCATCGTGGGCCAGATCACCCTGCGAAACCGGGTGAAGCCCGACATACCATAGGCGTCCGCAGCCTCCAGATCGCCCTTGGGTATGGCCCGCAGCGCACCATAGAAGATCTCGGCGGCATAGGCAGAGGTATTCAGGAACAGAACGAACAGCGCGCCTGCCCAGGCGCGCGTCATCCACTGCGTTTCGACCGTGATAGTGGCGACCAGCAGGTTCACGTCGATCCCGGCTCGCGGCAGCAGCGCCAGCGCCTCATAGGCAAAGAAGAACTGAATGAAGAGCGGTGAGCCACGGAAAACGAAGATGAACCCCGCCGCTGGCTTTGACAGCCAGACGGAGGCATTCGCCTTGGCGAGCGCCAGCGCAGTCGCAAGAAAGAAGCCCGCCGCCAAGGCGATAACCGCATAGTAGATGTTCCACAACAGGCCAGAGGCGACCAGAAACACCTGATCGCAAAGCGTGATCTCCAGCCCGCGCGGCAGAAGGGGTTGGCCGAACTCGCGCCCCATCGAGCGCAGGATCAGGCCCTGAAAGCTCTCGTAGCAGCTTCTCATGCCCGCGCCCTCCGCAGGGCTTCGCCGCCGGCCGTGGCCTGGCCGCGGCTGAGACGGATCATCAGGCGATCAAAGACCTTCTGGCTGGCCCAAGTCAGCGTCAGGTAGAAAATCAGGACGCCGAGGAAGTACCAGACGCGCCAATCAGGGTGTGGATAGGCGTAAAGGCTGGTCTTTGCGCCGCCAAGCTCGCGCGCCCAGAAGACGATATCCTGTATGCCGAGCAGGAAAAGAAGCGGGGTCGCCTTGGTCAGGATCATCCACAGGTTCGACAAACCCGGCAGGGCATAAACCCACATCTGCGGGATCAGAACCCGGCGAAACGCCTGGGCGCGGGTCATGCCATAGGCTTCTGCCGTCTCGATCTGGCCGCGTGGAACCGCTGCCATTGCCCCGTGCAGAGTGTTGGCGGCAAAGGCGCCGAACACTAAGGCAAAGGCGATCAGCGCTAGGCTGAAGCCCCAAAGATCATGCACCCAGGCCGGCGAATTCGAAAGCGGAACCTTCGCTGCCGAGCAGACGATGAAGTCGTTCCCTCGCCAGACCGAGCCCTCCCAGTCCGGGCAGCGGATCCGGTGCATGACATATTCGATCAACTGGTCCAGTGCGATCGGCACGAACAGAAAGAAGATGATGTCGGGAACGCCGCGCACCATCGATACATAGATCGTGCCGATCCAGCGAAAGACGAAAATGCTTGATCGCATGGCGATCGCGCCCAGAAATCCCAGCGCCAGCGCCATAGGCGCCGCCATCGCCATCAGAAGCAGCACCACGAACACCGAGCGATAAAGCGCGAAATGGGTGTTCGTGGTCAGATAGCAGAGAAACCACTGCCAATCCGGCAGGGTCGAGGGATCTGTGCAGAACGCGAACATCGCGCAAGCCGGTCAACGCCCCCCGGAAAAGACCCGGAGGGCGTATGGCGATCAGTCGAACAGCGGCACGTCCGCGCCGAACCATTGCGCAAGAAGTTCGTTGAGCGAGCCGTCCGCCTTCATCGAGTCGATCGCGTCGTTGAAGGTTGCGCGCAACTCATCGTCCGACTGACGGATGCCCATGCTGACGCCCTGTCCCGGCGGCATCACGGTGTCGAGGAATTCGAACTCGCCGCCCGAATCTGCCATGTAGGTCATCAGGAAGTCCCGGTCGGCGAGCACGGCATCGGCCACGCCGGACCGCACGGCGGCGATCGTTTCATCCGGTGTCGGAAACTCGATCAGCGTCGCCCCGCTTTCCGCGACCATCCCGGACTGAACGGTGTTCGACTGCGCCGCGATCACGCCCGACTCGATCACCCCATGATCGGTGCCGGCCAGCGCCATGTAGGCCGACGGGTCGGGTCGCTTGTAGGCCTGGGTGAACGAGATTACTTCGGCGCGCGCCTCGGTCGCGTTCATGCCGGCGATGATCGTGTCGTAGTTGCCGCCCACCAGGTTGGGAATGATGGTGTCCCAGTCGTTCATCACCCA
The DNA here is from genome assembly GCA_050485905.1 of Paracoccaceae bacterium. Taxonomy (GTDB): domain Bacteria; phylum Pseudomonadota; class Alphaproteobacteria; order Rhodobacterales; family Rhodobacteraceae; genus JAWLCA01. The sequence goes on from JBJHCH010000004.1 coordinate 57,687, forward strand.
TTCGCAGGTAAGTCCGGCGCGCTCGCAAAGCTCGTTGCCGAGGTCGATCTCGAAACCGACCAGTTCATTGGCCTCGTTGACGAAGTTGAACGGCGGATAGGCCCCTTCGGTGCCCATGCGCACCACATCCTGCGACAGTGCAGCGCCTGCGCTGAGCGCGAGGGCAGCCATGGCGAGTGTCAGTCTTTTCATTGCAGTCTCCCTGTTGATTGATTGTCAGGCCGCAGCCGAGGCTGAAAGGAACTGCCGCAACCGTTCGCTTTTCGGCTGCCCGAAAAGCTGGTCCGGCGGTCCCTCCTCCTCGATCCGGCCGAGGTGAAGAAAGATGACATGGTCCGACACGTCAGCGGCCAGCCGCATGTCGTGGGTCACAAGGATCATCGTGCGCCCCTCTTCGGCCAGCGCCTTGATGACCCGCACCACCTCCTGCTCCAGTTCCGGGTCAAGCGCAGAGGTCGGTTCGTCGAACAGAAGCGCGCGCGGCTCCATGCAAAGCGCGCGGGCGATGGCCGCGCGCTGCTGCTGGCCGCCTGACATCATCGCAGGATAGACATCGGCCTTGTCGCCAATCCCCACCTTGTCGAGCAGCGCCCGCGCGCGCGTCTCGACGGTCGCGCGATCGTGCTTCAGCACCGTCAGCGGTGCCTCCATCACGTTTTCCAGCACAGTCATGTGAGACCACAGGTTGAACTGCTGGAACACCATCGACAGGTTGGTGCGAATGCGGATGACCTGCGTCTTGTCGGCCGGGTGGCGGTGCATGCCGCTGCCCTTCCAGCGCACCGGCTCGCCGTCGAAGATCACGTCGCCCTGCTGGCTTTCCTCCAGCAGGTTGCAGCAGCGCAGCAGCGTGGACTTGCCCGAGCCGGACGATCCGATCAGCGAGATCACCTTGCCCCGCGACGCCCGAAGGTCGACCCCCTTGAGGACTTCAAGTTCGCCATAGCTCTTGTGCAGATCGCGGATTTCGATCACTGGCGGGGCGGTTTCGGTCACTTGGGCACGCGCAATTTGCTGACGATACCTCAATAGGGCGCAGATTCGGCGCGATTGCAACGGTCCAAAGCGCCATTACGCGGCGGAAACGACCGGAGGATGATGCCGCCGTCAGACCGCTCAACCGATGGGCGGATTTGCGACGCATTGATAGGAGGATGGTGGAATGATGCACAGGCACTGCAGCATCAGCGCAGAGCGGTCGATGGCGGGCAGCGCGGCGATTGCCTGGCTTATTGCGCGACGCAGCGGAATAGGGTCGCGGCCGCGCGCGGTGATCAGCGGCAAGCCGGGTGTCGGACGCGTCCAGCCCGCGACGCGAAGACCGGGGGCCAAACCTTCACGCGACAGCAAGTGCCAAGTCACCGCATCAAGCGCCGCCCAATCGGCTTGCCCTTCCATGACAGCGCTGGCCGAAGCGCGGTGACTCCCCGTCCAGATCACGGGCCGCAGCCGGAACCCCAGCGCCGCCGCCTCGACCGCAGGCGCGGCCCAACCGGATTGCGACATCGCCTCGTTCGCGGCCATCGGAGCATCGGCGAGTTCCGCCAGGCCTGTGCGGGCGTCATCTGCACGGGTGACCAGAACTGACCGATACTGTCCCGGTGCGCAGCCTTCGACACCATAGTCCGGCGTGCCGACCAGCGTCACCGCACTCTGCAGGCGCGCACGGTAGGGATAGCCGCAGGTCTGCGCGAGCAGCAAATCGGGATCGGTCCAGATTTCCCACAGGTCGTCCTGGCGGGTCAGATGCTCGGGTGCTGTAATCCCCGCCGCGCGCAGGTGGTCGCGGATCAGCGCCCAGAAACGGTCGTTCGACGCCGCAACTGCGGGCGCGTCATACATTGAAAGTGCGGCAATCACCCCGCCCTGCGGGACGCGGCGCGCTGGCGCGCCAATGCCGAGTCACGGTCGTTGATACCCAGCAGGCTGGCCACCAGCCGCAGCACCCCGTCCTCCTCCGCATCGCGCTGACCATCCGCGAGCGCGACCGACCACAGCGCCTCGACCACGTCGCCGCGATCTTCCAGTGCGACGGCGTCCTTGATCGCCCTCGTAAACCGCACGGTGTCTGGCGCCTCGCTCTCAAGAACCTCCGCATCGGCACGCACCGCGGCTGCCTCGACCGGCGTCAGACCGTGTCGCTCCGCCAGAAGCGCATCGATGCACGCCGTCTCGGGCGCGGCGTAATGGCCGTCGGCGCGGGCCACGCGCACCATCAGGGCCGCCAGCGCGAGTCGCGCCTCGGGGTCGGGCAGCGGCTCGGGCGCGGGTTCCGTCAGGCGTCGGATCAGGTCTGCAAACATCGCTAGGTTATAGGTGTCGGTCGGGGCGATGCCAAGCAAGCCGCCGGGTCGCGCTCAATCACCAAGGCGCGAGAGCTTGGTCTGGAGCTGGGCCAACTGCTTCTTGATTTCGGCCAGTTCCTGGGCCGGAGTCTGCGCCTCGACCTCTGGCTCTTCCTCCGGCTCGGGTGCAGTCGCACTCCAACCAGCCATCATGGACTTCAGGAACGCCTGCTGCTGGCGCTGCAGCGCCTCGAAGCCGGGCATCTGGGCCATCGGGTGTTTCGAGAGGTTCTCCACCATCTTCGACTGGCCGTCCCGCAAGAGTTCAAAGGACATGGCCAGAAACTGGGGCACCACGCTTTGCGCCTGTGTGGTGTAGCTGCGCACCAGATCGGTCAACACATTGAGCGGCAGGACATTCTCGCCCCGGCTCTCGTGCTCGGCAATTATCTGCAACAGATACTGGCGGGTCAGATCGTCGCCAGACTTCAGATCGACGATCTTCACTTCGCGGCCGGCACGGATGAAGCCCGCGATGTCATCCAGCGTGACATAGTCGCTGGTCTCGGTGTTGTAGAGACGGCGGCTGGCGTACCGCTTGACCAGAAGCGGCTTGTCTGTCGCGCCCATCTGCCCTCTCCCGATTTTGCACTGCAGCAGCAGCTTAGGCGAGGGTTTCGCAAAAGAAAAGGGCGGGCACAAAGGCCCGCCCAGCGTCACGTCCGACAGGGAGGAGGTGTCGACGCGGCGTTCTCACTCGTTAAGCGGCAGCCGAGACTTTTTTCGCGGCCGTCGTCACTTCGGCAGTGGCTTTCTTCACTGCAGCGGTGGCGTCTTCCGAGAAGTCCTTGCCCGCGGCCAGCATCAGCTCGACGGTTTCCATCTGCACTTTCTTGGCGACTTCGGCGTAGGCGGCCATGTTCTCGGCAGCCATCTCGGCCGAAGCGGAAGCGAAATCGCTCAGCGCTTTGGTGTAGTCGGTCGGCTCGCTTTTCACTTTCGCCAGCTCGCCAACTTTCGCGATCGAGTCCTTCGTCCATTTCGAAGAGATCTCGGCGTTCTTGTCAGCGGCTTCCAGAGCCACCTTCGTCATCTTCTCACCCAGCAGGGCCGAGGTCTTGAACGCTTCCTGAACCGCTTTGGTGTCAACGGGGAAAGCTGCCATCATGTCCTGCATCATCTTGGTGTAGTCGTTCGTCTTGGCCATCTCGTCATCTCCTTACGCTGGGTCCATCCCGTTTGCGTCTGCAGAAGATATACGCGCTGCATTGCAGCATTTCAAGATCTTTTTTCTGCACTGCAGCATGGCCGGCAGAAGACGGCCAAATCAATGATTTGGGTCTGCCACGACGTAGGTTCCAGGTGCGGGACAAATGACCGGATGGCTCGAATCGCCCGGTATGCGTGCATCGACCTTGGCGCCCGAGCGGCGCGCAAGCCAATCCGACCAGCGCGGCCACCACGATCCTTCGTGGTACGTCGCACCAGCCTTCCATTCGTCAGCAGTCGCCCCACCGGCGTCATTGACGTAGTGACCATACTTCTTCTTGCTCGGCGGATTGACGATGCCCGCGATGTGACCTGACTCCGAAAGGATGAATGTCTTCTCGCGCGCGCTCATCTTCGCCACGCCCGCATAGCTCGATTTCCAGCCGGCGATGTGATCGGTTTCGCAAGCGATCGCGCAGAGCGGAACCTTTACATCGCGAAGCGACAACTCCTCGCCAGCCAGCAGGAAGGTGGACGAGGCGAACAGGTCGTCCTGGCAGAGCCCGCGCAGGTATTCGACCGCCATGCGCGCCGGAAGGTTTGTGCCGTCGCCGTTCCAGTAAAGCAGATCGAATGCCGGTGGCGCCTCGCCCAGCATGTAGCTGCGGATCGCCGGCTGGTAGACCAGATCGTTCGAGCGCAGGAACGAGAAGGTGCGCGACATGAAGAACTTGTGCAGGCACCCCTTCTCGCTCACCTCCCGTTCGATGCCATCGACGAAATCGTCATCCAGAAAGACGCCAACCTCACCCTGATCGGCAAAGTCGGTGAGCGTGGTGAAAAAGGTCGCCGAGCGGATCGACTTGTCGCCACGCTTTTCCATGAGCGCGAGCGTCAGTGCCAGCGTGGTGCCCGCAATGCAGTACCCCACCACGTTGATCTTTTCCTCGCCGGTGATCTGCTTCACCTGGCTGATCGCGGCCAGGTACCCCTCTTCCACATAGGTATCCATCCCGACATCGCGGTAGCTCGCATCTGGGTTTACCCAGCTCACCACGAACAACGTGTAGCCCTGATCGACGATCCAGCGGATCAGGCTGTTCTGAGGTTTCAGATCCAGCACATAGAACTTGTTGATCCACGGCGGAAAGATGATCAGCGGCGTGCGATGCACCTTTTCGGTACGCGGCGCATACTGGATCAGTTCGAACATTCGATTCCGATAGACGACGGAACCCTCGGTAGTGGCAATGTTCTCGCCCACCTTGAAGGCGTCCTTGTCCGCCAGTGTCACCAGCAAGTCGCCGTCGTTCGCCTCGATGTCACGCACCAGGTTCTCCAAACCGCGGACAAGGCTCTCGCCATCGGTCTCGACGGCCTTGGCCAGCGCCTCCGGATTGGTGCCAAGGAAGTTGGATGGCGCGAACATGTCGATGATCTGGCGGGTGAAGTACTCCACCCGCTTCTTGTCCTTGGGTTCGATGTGCTCCAGATCCGCGACCGCCCGCTCCATCGCCTCGGATGACATCAGGTATTGCTGCTTGAGGTAGTTGAAATAGGGATGCGTCTCCCACAGCGGGTTGGAGAATCGCCGGTCCCTTGGGGTGTTGTCGGGCGGTGGGGTGAGTCGGCCCTTGGCGAGTTCCTGCTGCGCCTCCACGTAGTGCTTCAGTGACTTCCCCCAGTAGGACACCTGATGCTCGATGATTTTCGAGGGGTTCTGCATCATTTCTGCAACATAGGCCGCAGCCGCCTTCATGAACACGTCATGCGACGGACCCTGCAGCCCCGGATCGGCCGATTTGCGGCGAGAAATGGCGGAAACGAGCCTCTGCGACAACTCCTCGACCTTGGCGAGGTTGGCGTTCAGACGCTCCAGCTTGGCGGCTGCGTCCTCTTCGTTAGTTGTCATATTAATCGATCCCCCCTATCTTTCCGCCCTGCAGCATACCGTCGCCGTGTCCGGGGGGAAAGCGACGATTGGGCCGGGCTCCTCCCGGTATGGAGACGACATGAAGCACATGGCCACCTACGATCTGATGGAAACGGTGCGCAACACCAACGAATGGATGGGCGCAAGCGCGCGGGCGATGGCCTCCTATCCGATCTGGGGCCTGGTACCGCACCCTATGTTCAAGATCATGTCCGCCTGGGGTCGTGTGACGGAACGCGCCTTTGCCCGGATGGTCATCAAGCCGGACTGGGAAATCAAGTCGGTGGTGGGCGCGGATGGCCGCGATCATCTGGTGCAGGTCGAACCGCTGGTACGCCGTCCCTTTGGCGATCTGGTGCATTTCAGCGTACAGGGCCGCGAGCCGATGCCGCGCAAGGTGCTGCTGATCGCGCCGATGTCGGGGCACTATGCGACGCTTCTCAAATCCACGGTCATCAGTCTGCTGCCGGATTGCGATGTCTATGTGACAGACTGGCACAACGCCCGCGATATCCCTGTCTCTGCCGGCAAGTTCGATATTGAGGATTACACGCTCTACCTCGTCGATTTCATGCGCTACCTCGGCCCCGACATTCATGTGATCGCTGTCTGCCAGCCGGTGCCGCTGGCGCTCGCCGCCACCGCCTATCTGGCCGAGGAGGATCCTGAGGCACAGCCCCGAACACTGACCCTGATCGGCGGGCCGGTCGATCCCGACGCGGCCCCGACCGAGGTGACCGACTTTGGTCGCCGCGTCACGATGGGCCAGCTCGAACACCTCGCCATCCAGCGGGTCGGGTTCAAGTATGCCGGGGTCGGGCGGCTGGTCTATCCGGGGCTGCTGCAGCTTGCCTCATTCATCTCGATGAACATGGATCGCCATACGCAGGCGTTCAGCGATCAGATTGCCCGCGCGGCCAAGGGCGAGGCGTCGGAGCACGACAAGCACAACCGCTTCTATGACGAATACCTGGCCGTGATGGACATGACGGCGGAATTCTACCTCTCGACGGTCGAGCGGATCTTCAAGCGCCGCGTCATCGCGCGCAATGTCTTCACTGTCGGCGAAAAGCAGGTGGACATCTCCAAGATCACCGATGTCGCGGTCAAGGTTGTCGAGGGGTCCGAGGACGACATCAGCGCGCCCGGCCAGTGCATCGCCGCGCTTGACCTGCTGACCGGCCTGCCCGACAGCAAGAAGGCTAGCCATCTGGAGGCGGGCGCGGGGCACTACGGGATCTTCGCCGGCAAAAGCTGGCGCAACAACATCCGCCCGCTGGTGCTGGATTTCATCGACGCCAATTCCTCCAGCCCGCGGCCGGTGGCGCGGTCGATCAAGCTGGCATAGCCCCCGCCAGCACCTCTTCGACCGAGGCCGTGATCAGCGCCAGGCAGGCGTCATCCGAAAACCGGTGATCGGCGCCCTTTGCCAGCGTCAGCCGGATGTTCTGCCCTGCGGAGTGATCGAGAAGCCGCAGCGCCACGTCAGGCCTCACGTCGACGTCGGCCGTGCCCTGCAGCATCCGCACCGGAAACGGCAGGTCCAGCGGCCTGCGCAGCACCAGATGCCGCCGGCCATCCTCGATCAGCCGCCGCGTGATGACATAGGGTTCCTCCGAATATTCCGACGGCAGCGCGACCTGCCCGGCGGTCTGCAACTCGGTTCGCTGCGCGTCCGAGAACCCGGCCCACATGCTGTCCTCGGTAAAGTCGGGCGCGGCCGCGATTGTCACCAGTCCGGCGATTCGCGCGGGCTGCGCGCGGGCCAGCAGCAGCGATATCCACCCCCCCATGCTGGACCCGACCAGCACCTGCGGCCGCTCCGTCTCAGCCAGTACCGCCGCGGCATCCTCGGCCCAGTCACCGATGCAACCGTCAAGGAAATCTCCCGACGACTGCCCATGCCCGGAATAGTCGAAGCGGGTGAAGGCGCGCCCGCTTCGCCGCGCCCAGTCTTCCAGATGCAGCGCCTTGGTGCCCGTCATGTCCGACCGGAACCCCCCGAGGAAGATCACCCCCGGCCCCGCGCCCGCTGTCCGATGCAGCGCCAGTCGCCGCCCCTGCGGCGTTGTCAGCCAATCCGGTTCGCTCATGCCCTCTCCCTCGTCTCGTCCAACTGCGCGGCCACCGCCGCGCCGCCCAGCGCCATGCCGGCAAAAACGGCGATGGTAGCACCCGCTCCGAACAGCGACGCAATGGCGCCGAAGACGCCGCCGGCCAGCAGGACCACTCCGATCAGCGTGTTCGACAGCGCCGTATAGACCGCCCGCAGATCTGCCGGGGCCATGTCGACCAGATGGGTGGACCGGCCCACCCGCACACCCTGATGCGCCAGCATCAGCAGGAACAGCACCCCCGCCAGTGCCCAACCCGGCACCAGCAGCGCCGCCACCAGCGCCACCGCACCCAGCACGCCGGTCGCCATCAGCACCTGACGGCTGGACCGATCCGACAGCCGCCCCCAGACATAACCCGATACCAGTGCCGCCAGCGCCGAGGCCAGCACCAGCGCCCCCAGCCCGGTCAGCGCATCCGCGGCCGCGCCCGAGGCAAGGAGCACCAGATAGGGCGGGGCCAGCGCCGTCGCGGTCAGCAGCCCGCGCGACAGGATGAAAAGCTGCAGCTGCCTGTCCTCGCGCAGGTACTTCAGGTTCTCCACGGCGGCGGAAAATCCGTTCGCACCGCCCTCGGTCGCGCCCTCCTCCTCGGCCAGCCCGGCAAAGATCACCGCCGCGCCGATCCATGCCGCCCCGGCGATCAGCAGCGCCGCGACGACCAGCGTCATCCGGTCGGCCAGGTCGAACATCAGCACCAGCGCAAAGACGATCACCGCCGCCGACCCGGCGGAGGTCGCAAGCCCCGTGGCCGTCCCGCGCCGCCCCTTGGCGACAGTCTTGCCCAGCACGTCCTTGTAGCTGACCGACGCGACCGAACGCGCGACCGCTAGAACCGCCAGCGCCGCCAGAATGGCAAGCCCTGCGGCTGCACCCTGCAGCGTCAGCGCGGCAACCGCTATCGCAATGGCCGCCACGCCCTCGGTGGCGCTGGCCCAGGCCCAGGCCCATTTCCGCTTTGCCATCGCGCGGATGCGGGCCGCGGTGAAAAGCTGCGGCAGCAGCGCACCCGCCTCGCGGATCGGGACTAGCAGCCCGATCAGATAGGCCGGCGCGCCCAGCGCCGTCATCAGCCAGCTCAGCACCAGCTTCGCATCGGCCAGCCCATCGGCCGCCTTGGTCAGCGACAGGCTGGCGACATGCCGGGCGAAGCTGTCGGCCTGCTCGCGGCAGGCGGCGTCGGAAATATCCGCGCAGACCCGGCCGTCGTCATCCGACGTCAGCGCCTCGAACACGATTTCGGATGTCGTCCGGCTCATCGGGGGCACAGTTCCACAGCGGCGCGGGGCGGGCAAGGCGGCGGGCTTGACTTCCCTTGCGTCGCGTCGCAGTCAGGCGCCGACATACCCGCAACCGGGCGTTCCGTGGGCGCCAAACCGACGAGGAGAGCCGATCATGGCCCAGATTTCCCTGACTTTCCCCGATGGCAACAGCCGCAGCTATGACGCCGGCGTGACGGCGGCCGAGGTCGCCGCGTCCATCGCGCCGGGGCTGGCGAAAAAGGCGATCTCGGCCAGCGTCGATGGCGCGCACTGGGATCTGCAATGGCCGATCGAACGCGACGCGCAGATCCGCATCCACACGATGCAGGATGACGCCCCCGCGCTGGAACTGATCCGCCACGACCTCGCCCATATCATGGCCCGCGCCG